>NZ_VFTI01000013.1:0-160467 GCF_006439515.1 Mesorhizobium sp. B3-2-1
GACCTCCCATGAATCACGCAAACTCTCTCTTGGGAATTCCAAAAACGCGCCGCCGCTAAAAATCTGCCAAAGTAGTGTTAGGGTCCGGAGTCTTTTCGAATTGCGGAAGCAAATAGTTGTAAGTGTCGCGGCTGGGCGAACATACGCGGAAAGGGCCGATGTCCGCTCCCTGGAAGGGAAAGAAGATGTTGCAGCCTGCGGCAACGGCCAGATCATAGATTTCGCTGAGCGTTCCATACTCAGCTTTGATAGCCTGCTTTAGGCCCTCTGCGGTCCACCGCTTGTCCGAAAAAAGATGCCGGGACTCTTCCGCAAGAAGCCAGGGGATGTGCATCCAAAGATTTTTTACAGGAACCGCGCTCAAAACAGTCCGCAATCCTGACGCGTGATCGGAATCAGAATGAGTCAGCACGACATGCTCCAAAACAGGAAATGGACCAAAGTGCTTTTTTAGATGCGCAACGACGTTTTCCCCGGTCTCTGCGTGTCCGCCGTCAACCAACATTAACTGATAGGCAGTAGGGTATCCGTAGCGTACTACGATGGCGTCGCCGGCTTTTGAACCGTCGCCCACCGGTAAGAACTCAATTTCGCAGTGCATATCCTGCCCCCCTGTCGGAAGCGCGTTTTACATCGAACCGAGAGTTTTGCGAAGCTAGGGAAGTAAGGGTCTGAAGGTAATTCAAACTTATTTGTGAATTTGTTTGTCGGCCGCGGGTGTTTGTCTTGGAGCGTTTTTCATGACGTATTCCAGTGCCCGCTCGGGCAGTGTCAAGCGCGCTTCACTGAAAGCGTGAAGGTCGTCATCCTCCAGGTCGTGCTTCTCATTTTGAAGATGAACGCGATTCCTGATGCGGCGTAGTGACCTGCCACTGAGTTTTTCCTCCACTTGGAGTTAGAGTCCGGCCTCATTTGAAGGACGGACAGATGAAGCGAAAGCGGTTCACGGAAGAACAGAACATCCCGTCCAGTTCTTTTCTCAGGTCGCATCTTTGGGAAGCCATACCGCCGCTAGTTGGCAGATCCTCGCTCTCCCGATCGAGGCCTTTGAGATTCTAGAGCTTCAAGTCGACTACCGGCGCGTAGCGGGCGACGCTGCGATATTTGAGGTCTCCGCGTCGCCCGCCGATCGACCCAAAAGAGTTACGTTCGCCAGCTTTTCAGCCGTTCATACCTGCCCGCGTAAAGCATCTTTCCCTTTTTGAGCCCAGCGAACTCGTGCGCGTTCGGCGTCCTCGCTTTGGAGCTTCCCCGCGATCCAAAGCATCGCGCCATAGATGATGGCGCGATCGTCATTGGTGACCTCGACGATGCCTGCCTTGATGACGAGACCGCCAAGTTCGATGAGCTGCCGTGTGCGCTTGCGACGCTCGACCTGCCACCCGCGCATGTCATTGCGAGCCTGTGCCGCCTGCCAGCGATTGCGCGCTGCCCGGTTGTGCCGGAGTGCTGCGAGGGTTGCGCTGAGATGCCGGAGCATTTCGCCGTGACCGGCTCTCGAAAAACATTACCCCACGCTTGGCCCATGCCTCACGCTTGGCGGACTCTTTCGTTTCAGCGATGGCGACCAGCGCGCCGGCCAGTTCGTCGGAGCTGAGTGCATCGGCACCGGTGGCTATCACCAATTCGCCAAGTTGCTGGACCTTTCGCGTTTTGAGCTCTCGCGCCTTGTCTTCCAGCGCCTTCAGTTCCGCGTCGAAATCACGTGGTTTACGCATCACTGCCTCCATTGATTGTCGATCGGAGGATGATAGGGGCGCGTCTGCCGGAAGGCTTCAGGGCTGCCGAGACAGGCGGGGACGGGCTGGTCCATCCCGAGATTTTTTCGAGGGAGGGCGCGCTTATACGTCGTGCCGACGTGCGGTTCGATGTGCAAATGATCTGGTCGCGATGGCGATCTATCATCTTCACGTCAAGGTCATTGGCCGCAAGGCTGGGTCAAGCGCGGTGGCCTCGGCCGCGTACCGCTCGGCCTCGCGGCTGCGCGATGAGCGCATCGAACGCAGTCAAGACTTCTCCGCCAAGCGCGGTGTCGTCCATTCCGAGGTGATGCTGCCGGAGAATGCGCCGGAAGCCTGGAGTGACCGCGAACGACTGTGGAATGATGTCGAAGCCTTCGAGGTTCGCAAGGATGCGCAGCTTGCCCGCGAGGTCGAGTTCGCCTTGCCGCGTGAACTCAGCCCGGCGCAAGGCATCGAGCTGGCGCGCGACTTTGTTCAAGCCGAGTTTGTCAGTCTGGGCATGGTCGCCGACCTCAATGTGCACTGGGACCGGGCAGAGGATGGCAGTCCAAAACCACATGCTCATGTCATGCTCACCATGCGGTCCGTGGACGAGAACGGTTTTGGGGCGAAGGTTCGAGACTGGAACGCCACCGACTTGGTCGAGCGCTGGCGCGAGCGATGGGCGGAGCTTGCCAATGAGCGCCTTGCCGAACTCGACATAGACGCCCGCATCGAGCATCGCAGTCTGGAAGCGCAGGGCATTTCACTGGAGCCGCAGACCCAGATCGGTGCGCCGGCTCAACGCATTGAACGCAGTGGCCTTGACGCTGGCGACATCGAAGCCGATCGCGCCGAACTGCATCGTGAGATTGCGCGCAACAATGGCGCGCGCATCGTTGCCGATCCATCCGTGGCGTTGGATGCCATCACGCATCAGCAATCGACCTTCACCCGAAAGGACATCGCGAAGTTTGCGCACCGCCACAGCGACGGCGTGGAGCAGTTCAACACGGTGATGGGAGCCATCAGCAACGCGCCCGACCTTGTCGAACTGGGCAAGGACGGGCGTGGAGAAAATCGCTTCACCACCCGGCAGATGATCGAGACCGAACAGCGCCTTCACCGCGCTGCGGAGCGTATGGATGTGGACGAGCGCCACGCGGTGAGTAACGCACATCGCCAGGCAGCATTGGGGCGGGCTGCGCAACGCGGTCTTGTCCTGTCAGGCGAGCAGACCGATGCACTTGCGCATATCACCGATGGTCCCGGTCTTGGTGTCATTGTCGGCTTTGCCGGAACGGGCAAGAGCGCCATGCTTGGCGTTGCGCGCCAGGCATGGGCAGCGGCGGGCTGCGAGGTTCGAGGCGCCGCACTCTCCGGCATTGCCGCCGAGACTCTGGAGGGCGGATCAGGCATCCCGTCACGCACCATCGCCAGCTTGGAGCATAGCTGGGGACAGGGCCGGGATCTGCTCACCACGCGCGATATCCTGGTAATCGATGAGGCCGGCATGGTCGGCACACGCCAGTTGGAGCGTGTGCTCTCCCATGCCGCGGACGCTGGCGCGAAAGTCGTCCTCGTCGGCGATCCGCAGCAGTTGCAGGCGATCGAGGCCGGCGCTGCATTCCGCTCGATTTACCAGCGACATGGCGGCGTCGAAATCGGCCAGGTGCGCCGGCAGCGTGAGGACTGGCAGCGCGACGCCACGCGAGATCTTGCAACGGGCAGCATCGGCACAGCGATCAGCGCCTATGTCGACAAAGGGATGGTGCATCAGGCTGCAACGCGCAATGAGGCGCGAGGTGAACTCGTCGAGCGCTGGGATCGCGACAGGCAGGCGCATCCAGAGGCAAGCCGGATCATCCTCACCCACACAAACGACGAAGTGCGCGCGCTCAACCAGGCAGCGCGCGAGCGCATGCGCGCTGCCGGAGACCTCGGCGACGAGGTTCACGTCGATGTGGAACGCGGTGCGAGGGCCTTCGCCAGCGGCGACCGGGTCATGTTCTTGCGCAACGAGCGCGGACTTGGCGTCAAGAACGGCACGCTTGGCATTGTGGAGGAGGTCAGCAGACAGAGCATGGCCGTGCGCACCGACGACGGCAGATCGGTCCAGTTCGACCTGAAAGACTACGCGCACATCGACCACGGCTATGCCGCTACCATTCACAAGGCGCAGGGCATGACGGTCGACCGCACCCACGTTCTGGCAACGCCGGGCATGGACGCACACGGGAGCTACGTTGCCCTATCGCGGCATCGAGATGGGTTGGAGCTGCATTATGGCAGCGATGACTTCGCCACGCGGGACCGGCTGGTCCGTACACTGTCACGCGACCGCGCGAAGGATATGGCATCCGACTATGAGCAAATCGACCCGGCGCAGAGCTATGCCGAGCGGCGTGGCATCACCTTCCGCCAGCGTGTGGTCGAGATCGTGCGCCGGATTGTTCCGGAAAAGCTACGCGACCGGATCGACGGGCTGCTCGACGGGTTGCGCTCGCCTGGAGACGCCGAGTCCGGCCAGGACCGTGGCCGAAGACCGGGAAGGGGAGACGGTGGAAGGCAATACGGCGATCCCGGCCCCGTGCCAGGAATAGAAACTTCCACCAGAGGCGCGCAGCGCGATACGGATGCACCGGTGGACGCGGAAGCGGCGTTGCGCAACGCTCGCACGAAGGCCCTTGTGCGACACGCGCGCGCGATCGACGTGATCCTTCGCAGCGGAACTGCCGACGGGCAGGGCAGTCCGGAGCAGATGCGCGAACTGAAGGACGCCCGCAGCGCGTTCGAGAAGGTTCGGCCTCATGGGTGGCGCGATGCCGAAGCAGCCTACGTCAAGAATCCCGAGCTGGTCCGTGAAGCGGGAGCCGGCCGCGTCAACCGCGTCGTGCTGGCTCTCCAGCTTGAAACGGAAATCCGCACCGGACTGGACACCGATCCGGGTCGCCGCGCAGACCGTTTCGTGGAACGCTGGCAAAAGCTCGACCGAACGAGCCAGTTCCAATATCAGGCCGGCGACATGTCGGGCTACAGATCAACGCGCTCGGCTATGTCGGAAATGGCAAAGAGGCTCGAACGCGATCCTCAGCTTGAATCCCTGCTCGCCAATCATAAGAAAGCGCTTGGCATCCAGGTAGAATCCGGGCGGCGTCTCGGCGCGGAACTCGCCTTCAACCACGGCATCGGTCTGGGACGGGCGCGCGGCATCGGACTCTGACCCATCCGATTTGCCGCCGTTTCCACGTCACCTTACGACGCCGCGACGATCCCTCTTGCACCCCCGTAGCTGCCTGTTCTGTTGGGCTCATCAGGTATCAGAAGCACCCAGCGGAAAGCAGACCAGCCATGCCGGAACCCGACCGCATCATCCGCCTCAGAACCGTCCTTGCCCGGACCGGGCTCTCCCGCTCAACCATGTATCGCAAGATCGCCGAAGGCACGTTCCCAGCTCAGATCAAGATCAGCGTCAACGGTGCGGGCTGGCGCGAATCCGATATCGATCGGTGGGTGGAGGATCCGGTATCTTGGAGGCCGAGGCGAGAGGGTGATTAAACCCGATAAATCCGCCAGCCGTCGGCGTCCGCACCGGTCCCGTCGTGTTCCACTGGATGAACTCGACTTCCTTGCCGGTCACTTCCCGCACGGTTTTCAACAGCACCTCGTGCAAGATCCGCGTTGAGCGGTAGTGCTCGCAATGCGGCGATACAAACGGCTTGATGATGCTCTTGTGCAGAGCCTCTGCGGCTGTCAGGAAGCGTTCGATCTCTTCCGGCGAGAGCTGCTTTGATGGTTTGGACCTGACCATTGGCGATCTCCATTTCGTTGAAGGCGTCGCCGCAACGGTAGGAATATAATCCTTGCCCTATTCCCCCAGCAAGGCCATTCGCTCATTCTTCCCTGAAATCGCGAAGGATCACTTCGGTTCGCTCGGCGGCGCCGGATGTTGCTGATTATGCAGCATGGACAGGGCTGTGATGATCTGGGGCAGAGCGAACGGCTTGGTGATCATGATGGTTTCTGGAACACCTTCGGCACCCCAGTCAGGCGCACTGTCGCCGCTGATATAGATCACAGGCATCAATATTCTCGGTACATGGGATGAGCTACAGAGCGATTTCGAGGGCCAGGGTGGCAACAATGGCGTGTTCCGCCTCGATAAGGGGCGGATCATGAAGCTCGATTGAAATTTCAAACTGCCCAGTCGCTTCAGCCGCGCTATGCCGTCCAATCGCAGGCGTATCCGCTGACCTTCCGCATAGAGTCGTTGTCGAGGATCTGAAGGCCGCTCGCGCCGATCCGCGCCGGCTTGTCGACAACGTCGGCCGCCGCTGCGGCTGCGCCATGAACCATGTAGGTGCCGGCAATGAAACCGAGATCGTCAAGGATGTCGGCGGGATCGATACCACCACCGCTGCTGCTATCGTCGCCGAAGCCTTCGAACCTCAGTTTTTCGGCCGGGATGCCCGCAAGGAACATCAACATTTCGATCGCCCTGCGGAGCGTGATTGTACCCGGGACACTGTTAGGTTGGCCGTGCACGATCCAAACATGAGCTCCCGTCGCGGAGATGTAGCGAGTCTTGTATTGATCGACGATGATTTCCGCTATTCGGGTGCCGTCTGGCGCGGAAAGATCGGTCGCGAAAGTCGAGATCGACTTGGCGACGACGTCGAGCAGGTAGATGCCGAAATCGTCACCCGGGGCCAGCATCAGCACATAGCCGGGTTGGCTGATGAGGCGATCGTAGAAGATCGGTATCAGAGCGGCGACGTTGAAGTACGCCAGGCCGTCCGCAACATCGAAGGAGTCGGCGACATCCCCGGTATCGGGGTTAATGTATTTGAAGCGCTTGGTGCCGGCGCTGAGGTGGTGCAACAACACCAGATAGCCAGTCAGCGGATCGAACCAGATCACATCGACGGCCGGGACAGCGGATCCGGTCAGCGAGAGCAGATGAACTGACGTCCAGGCGTCACCATCGAACCTCAACTCATAGATTTCGGAGGTGCCCGAGAGGTCTTCCGTTGCCACAAAAAACGAGAAGAAGCCCGCCGTGCGCCGGCCTTTGTTCAGCGTGTAGATCGCGGGACCGTCCGCGATGGATGAAACATCGAAGGTGCGGGCAGTCAGATCGGCACATGCTTGATTCTGTTCCGGCCGCTTGCCATACCTTGACGTGCCACTGAGTCTTTCCTCCACTTGGTGTTAGAGTCTGGCCTCATTTGAAGGACGGACACATGAAGCGTAAGCGGTTCATGGACGAACAGATCATTGCGGTTCTGCGCGAGCACGAGGCGAAATCGCCCCCACGCCCGCTCTCTCAAGCTATCGTGGGCCTGACAAGCTCGTTGGTCGGCTGGGCATTCCATTCCGGCGCATTCATCACCACCGCCCCCCTGAAATTGGCGTCCCAAATGGTTTTGTTCAAATCCCAGTAGAAAAAATGGGCTGTGTTTTTTCCGGTTTTGAGGAGCTTTTTGGAAGGGCTTCCCTGGCGCGTATAGATGATAACTAAGTCACCTGCTTTGACTTCCTCGTAAGGAAACCAGATGGCGTGGAAAATCTGAATGCTGGGCTGTTCCCCAGCCCATCCAGTTTGAGCGACTACGAAATCTCCAATGTTTAGCGCTACCTCGGCTTTCAAGGTGAGCCGTTCGAGCTGGAGATTGCCGGGCTCGGTAATCGAACGAAGCTTCAAGTTCATGCTCGTAACACCTTCGCCCACAGACCGGCCAGCGTCACGATAGCGGCGATAATTAACAGGATTATGGAGGTAGTTTGTTGAGTGGTCCAAATGTTCGGTGCATAGCCAAATGCTGCGCCTCCGACTGCCAGGCAGCCGCTAGACATGACCTCAAAGCCAGTGTGTGTCTTCAGCTTCTCTTGCAGGATCGCGCGCTGCTTATCAGCGTCATGAAACCTCTCCCGAAAGCCCTTGGCTTCTTTTAGCTCCTCGTCCAATCGATCTGTATCGTCGAGTAGCATTTTCTGGACAGCAGGCGACTTCAGATCGTCTTCGCTAAGCTCTCGTCGAATGGCCGTGAATGATCTTCGCGACCCTTTCGCTAACGCTTTAGGTAAAGCGTTATCGGAGGCTTCTGGTTCCGGCTCCGTAGGAACTTCTGTCATGGCCGCCAAGCTCGATCCTGGGTGCTTTATCCGTGTGCGTGGCATGGTTAACGTATCAGTACAAAGCGGCACACGCTGGATCGCTTGGGCTCTTCACGTTGTCCCCATAGTTGCCCGGTTGGTCGAAAAGGTGGACGGATACGCTTTCGCCTGATTTGGCAACCACATCGGTTGGTGATGGAAAGCTACGAACAACCCCATCTGTGCCCGTTATGTCGACCCACCAGTGTCCGTTTGCCGGCTCCCACCAAGTGGTCCCACCCGACGGACTCCAGGACCCCCGGAATTTGACACGGCGCGTCTCCCCTGGCGGAACTACTCCGAGAAAGGTCTCCCCTTCGCCGACTGAGAGTTCCACCCATACCAAACGCGCCGGCAACGAATATGGCTCGAGTTCTGTTACCGGTTGGACTGCAGCTTCTAACGGAGCGGTCGACAGCTCTTCTACCCTCTCCTTAGCTTGGATCATTATTTGTTCCGCCGTTTTCATGGCAGCTGTTAGGCGGTTGGAGTCGTCCACGCTCAGTCCGAGATAGTCATCTGGGTTGTCTGACCAGCCTTTAAGCTCAGCGAAACTTGCATGGGCAGCAATGTATTTCGCAAGTAATGTGTCCAAAGCGATCTCGGCTCGACCAAAAGTAGGGGCCTTCGGGTCGACCGTGACATACTCCCTGGCGCCAAACTCGACGGGAGCCATCGCTTTTCCTTCGTTATCGGTCACTTTTTTGGGAAATGCCAAGGCGTATGCCTGGAGGGCTTGCGGGGTTTGATCAGGAAGATCTTCATTGAGACCATTCCTGACGACCTTTCCGCTGAGGCTGTATTTGCTTGAGATTGCAGACATCGACTCCGTAAAACGCGCAGATGCGGACCCAAACACACCCACATGGGCGTCTAGGTCAGCCCTGACCGCTTCGGCTTGTGTCCTACTCTGTGAGGAGACTTCCAGCATGAAGATGAAATCAGCACCATAGATAACCGATGTCGCAAATATATTCCCACAAGTGCTATGAAAAGCGTTCGGACTCATTGCCAACGCTTTAAGTCCGACCGGCGATAAGCCGTCAAAAAACATATTAGATGGAATTGTTCTTACCGTTACTCTTCCAGCGATGAAGCTGGACGTTTTGGACTCCGTGATACGATTCATATAGGACGCTGCTAAACTGCCAGAATATATGCCCAGCGACATGGCAGCTGACAGAGAGATTTCCATCATCAGAGCAAAATCTTCCGCGCTTTGTATAACCTTAATTTCGAAGTCAGTACTTATGGAATTCACGTCAGGAGTGGCAGGCAGGCCTGCAAATTTCAGGCAGTCACCCTTCCATAGGGCAGAGAATGTACTGAAGCCTCGGCCGATGTAAGCGGATTTTCCCATCGGAATCGACGATGCCGACGAAGCGACCTCGGCGCTCGCTTCATTGGCCCGCCCACTAAGGTTATCAACCACGTCGATCCGCTCCCCCCAGCACTTTATAGCAGTTGTGGCATAGCATTATCCAAGCAGCAATACTCGTCGTTGGTGCCGTGTTCCCAGCAATCAAGCGCGATGAAGATATTGAGCCAGCCCACCGGCCAATTGAACCGGTGCCACCACTGCCAGGGCCCCTGCGACAAGGAAATCGGCGAGAGGCCATGCTCAATATGCCTCGGCTTCCACCGCCCTAAGCCGTGCAATTGGCCGTAGAAGCCAAGAATTTTGACTGTCGAGCCAATTCATGGCTTCTGCGATCACCGGGGGCGGTTTTTGCGTTATACGATGGGAAGGTCTGGATTGGGCCGTTTGCCGACAGTGGGTCCCGGCAGAGTACATGCTAAATCAGATTTTCAGAGTCGCGCGACAGATATTTCGAAAAAGCTTCGAGGAACCTCAGGCGATTAGGATGCCCTTAGGATTGGCCGCGCCTCAAAGCCCCATCTGACAGCCGGCATTGGTATCTCGGCATCGCTCAAAATTAAATGTATACGCTAGGTGGGCGAAAGCGGGCTTGGACCCCATACCATGAGCGCATACTTGAACGATCAAAATGAAACCACGACGGCCGATCTAGTCGGCTGACTGCTGACATTGTCTCCGCCTACGTTAGCCAAAATCCCCTGCCCGTCGCTGGGTTACCGGAACTCATCGCATCGATCCATACATCGCTGACGGGCCTAGGTCAGCCAAGCATTTGAGCCGCCTAAGCAGGAACCCGCAATCAATGACGGCATATTGCAATTTTCTGTGGAAAACGGAAGCGAACCACCGGTATGATTTTGGATTGGGTAATTTTCTGGGTATCAACCATTATCCACACTGAAATTCTAATAATAAATTCAAATGGATAGTCGGAAGTTCGATTCCGCCTCTGGCACCAGCAACCTTTGGTTGTATTTCTTCGGTACCAAACCATTGATTTAACTACGAAATTTTTTCGTACAACCGCCGATCCTCATGAGCGCAAGACGGATTGACGGTATTTTTGACGGTATTCGGATTTGCGTGACGGCAATCGGTTTTTTCTATAGAATTAGCCTAAAATGCTGATTTTATTTACTTTTATGCTGATTTTCAATGGGTTAGCCGCGGCTCAGTTGGAATCCAGCGCTCGGAATCGAACCGTCGCCCGAGGCAATTACGGGAAGTTAAGCAAGAGACGCTCGACTGTTTCCTTGAGGTATTGGTGCCTCGAACCGGGCGCCCTTCTGATGCCATAAATCTGCAAGCTTGGGTTAGCGCGGCAAACGCCGAAATTTCTGAGGGGGAGCGTCTTGGATATTTTTTGTTGTCGGGTCTGGGCTTCCCTTCCGGCGTAACCTGAATGCCGATTCCAGATCTTACACAGTTTGGTGTCTTTCCGATTGGCCGTCACGACTGCACGCTCGCAGAAAAACAAGCGCGATATACCGGAACACCCCAACGTCAGGAGCTATGGACCAGTTTCCAGGAGTTCCTGATTTCGACCGATAATCAGCCTCGCCCGGCGAGTTGCCTCATTGATGGTGGCTTCACAAGTGACAAGGCCGCTCCAAAGGATATTGATGTTGTTTTTGACCTGACAGGCTGCGGCGACGCGGATCGTAATAACTGGTTCTTCGTTTGTATGACCCAGCAATGGCAGCGGACATGGACGTCTCAGAATGAAAAAAGTCAGGCCCCAGGGCGAAGAAGATACATCTCCTCCGTTTAGAGTTCGCTCGACATATCCGGGTCGAATCTCGGGGATGCGGGAATGGACGCCTGAGGAGACCGATCTTATCATCACGTCCTACCGAGGGCGTTATCCCGGGGAATGGCAGGCCTATATCGCTGCCGAGAATGATGACGGTTTCATTTCGAATGCAATGAACGATCACATTTGTTCACACATCGAAGAGCTTTTTCCCGGTCTCAAACGGATGCACTACCGGGCTGGCGCGGTCGATTTTCGCTTTGCGAATGAACGCAGGTTCCATTTTGCCATGTGGCAGCCTGAAAACCGCCACCGGCGGAGGGAAAAGTGGCTGGAATTCATTAAAACAAGAAGCCAGCAACAGAACGGCAACTCCGAGTGGACGGAGAGCGATTCGGTCAAATTGCTAGTTCATCTGCAAAACAATGATCCTTCTTTATGGAATACCTACTTCGATTGTTATAACAACATCGGCTTCATCGGCCCAGGCACTGCCAGTCGCATAGCGGAGCATGTTGGGGCTATTTTCCCAGTGCCAGAGGATTGCGGCCATATTGGTCTGATGTTTGGCATGCTGGAAGAAGCCAACCATCGTTACGCATTTGAAATGTTCAAGCCTAAGAATGCAAAGTTGCTGAATCAATTAGAGAACGAGTGGCTAAATGAAATCCGCGGGCACACAACCTTCGAAGAATGGTCTCAAATTGTGATAGAACGCTCAAAGAAAGTTATACTGTAAAGACAGGGTATCCGAAGGCGAAACAAGTCAGTATAAGATGGGTATTTCGATCTGTCTGGATACCGATGCCATTGTCAACGCGATTAAAGCCGGAAGTGAAAAATGAGATGCGACTGTTGTCCTTGATCTTTGGAATTCGTACGCACAAAGCATAGGCGCCGAGACAAAGGCCATAAAGGGCCTTCAGCCACATGGCCTTCTGGATGCGCGCGTCCGCGTTCAAGGGGTTGTCGCGCAGCGAGCGGACGAAGCGCCGACTGATGTCTGCCGATTACATAGAACTTCTGTCGGCACCTTCCAATGAACAATCCGATCTATTGATATGAACTGGCCGCCAGTTGAAGGTTTCAACTGGCGGATGAATTCGTGTCGGTATCCCTGACGGTATGCATCCAATGGATATCAAAAAATGCATTTAAAAACAACAACTTACCTGTTCATTTGGAATCCGCCTCTGGGCACCATCACCTCTTTTCCCGACACTCCCTTTCGCCGAAGCTTCTACGCTTCCGCCTCCGCAAATCGCTGACTTTGGCGACATTTTCGGCGCGGAGTATCTGCTTGAGCGAGTTTCATCGCGGTTCGGCAAATTTCGTCCAACGGGGCGAGGTTAGTATTTTTGTTGGTATCTGAGAACCTGTTGGTATCGAAGCGCCAACAGGAGGTCCACAAATGGCTCTCTCCGACGTGAAATGCCGCAACACCCTGCCGCGGCATCGCGGCATTCCGATTTTCGGGGTAACGGCACAGACTCCGACGAACCAGTGGAACAGAAAATCATATTCCTGGCGCTCCATCAAAAGCCGCTCCGAGCGGATCGAGTGGAATGCCTGCAACCGGATCGCCCGCAGCAGCTTCCCTGGCGGTTCGACGGTCTCCCGATCGGCGAATACAGCGCAGCAAAATCATGCTCCAGCGAGATTCTTGGCTTTGAGGCAAGCATGACGCGCTTTTGTCGAAGCAGTGTCCGTATCATATGGCAACAGACGCCGCGCAAGGCTCATGGCCGACCTGCTGATCGAGCGCTGACATCGGCGAACTTCTATAGCGCAATTCGCTTTGTCTTGTAGATGACCACCGCTTCAATTTTCCGCCGCCGATCGGCCAGATGACCAACCAGACAATCTCGAGGTCAATCCGCGGAAGATGTTCACGGACAATTAGTAGACATCAATTAGCATGGCGACGATCTTAGCTCATTCCCGGCCAAATTGTTTTGCTCGGCAGGCCGAATTGGAGAACGCTACTTGGTCGCGGAATCGTCAAGGACCGCTGTGGAGACAGCCGGTCAGACCCATCTGGCCGCGCTGTCGCGGTTGGCCGTTGCCTCCTATGAATCCCTGGAGCGCGAGCTCAGGGCCACGATTGCCGTGCTCGAAGCCCAGGCACGACGCTTCGAGATGGCAATCGACAACATCCCGCAAGGCATCTGCTTCTTCGACGTCGATGAGCGGCTGATCCTGTGCAACCGCCGCTACGCCCAGATATACGGCATCGCGCCTGACAAGCTGCAGGCGGGCATTACACTTGCCGATGTCGTCGAACACCTGGTCGCTGCGGGGACATCCACGATGGACGCCAAGGCCTATCTGGCTTTCGCCCGCTCGATTAAATCCAGCACCGAGTCGACGACCTGGATCGCCGAACTCAAGGACGGTCGTATCATCCAGGTCGGCCGTCAGCCGATTCCCGGCGGGGGCTGGGTGTCGACACATGAGGACGTCACCGAACTCGCCGCCACCCGCGTGATGGTCAGCGAACGCGTTTCGCTGCAGACGCTGATCGATTGGGTTCCCGACTATCTGTGGGTCAAGGATTCCGAAAGCCGTTTCGTCGTGGCCAACAAGGCCCTCGCCGCGGACCACGGCAGGCAGCACCCGAGCGAGATGATCGGCCTCAACGACTTCGACCTGCACGCGCCCGAACTCGCCCGGCAGTTCCGTGCCAGCGAGCAGGACCTGCTGCGCAGCGGCCAGCCGATGGTCGACAAGGAGGAATTCATCGTCGATGCTTCGGGCACCGGCAAATGGCTGTCATCGACGAAAGTGCCCCTGCGAAACGCCGAGGACGAAATTTTCGGCCTGGTTGGCATCGCCCGCGACATCACGGCGCGCAGGCAAGCGGACGATCTGCGGGATGGACAGGCGCATATCCTGGAAATGATCGCGACAAGTGCGCCGCTTCCCGAGGTGCTCGAACGTCTGATGCGCCTCATCGAGTCGCAACTGAGCGGTATAGTGGGCTCGGTGCTGCTGCTCGACAAGGACGGCACTCATCTGCACCACGGTGCGGCGCCCAGCCTGGCGAAGGAGTACACCCACGCCATTGACGGCACCCGCATCGGCCCCAAGGTCGGCTCCTGCGGCACCGCCGCCTACCGGCGCGAGCGTGTCATCGTCACCGATATTGTGAGCGATCCCTTGTGGGAAGATTTTCGCGATCTGGTGAGGCCCTATGGCTACCGTTCCTGCTGGTCGACGCCGATCCTGTCGCATACCGGCGTGGTGCTCGGCGTCTTTGCCATGTATTCGAAGACGGTGCGCGAGCCGACAAAGGCCGAGAGCAATCTCATCGATTTCACCACCCGCATCGCCGGCATCGCCATCGAGCGCAAGCTTGCCGAAGACCGCATCCATTTCATGGCCAACCACGACACGCTGACCGGGCTGCCCAACCGCGCCCTGCTCGGCGACAGGCTCTCGCAGGCCATCCTCTATGCGCAGCGCTACGACCGCTGGGTGAGCGTGGTGTTCATCGATCTGGACAATTTCAAGCTGGTCAACGATACGCTCGGCCACAATGCCGGAGACATGCTGTTGAAGACCCTCGCCAGCCGCATGGTCAGATGCGTCAGGGCGACCGATACCGTCGTGCGGCTGGGCGGCGATGAATTCGTCGTCGTGCTCTTCGACCAGGATCCGGATGTCGACCTGGTTGGCGAGACCTTGCAGAAGCTCCGGACGGCGATCGCGGAGCCCGTTTGTCTGGGCGAGCGTCACATCAGGGCAACAGCCAGCATGGGCGTTGTCAATTACCCTGACGACGGCGCGACCGCCGATGTGTTGCTGGCCAATGCCGATGCCGCGATGTACCGCGCCAAGGAGCTTGGCCGCGACAATTTCCAGTTCTATGCGCCCGAATTCAACGCGACGGCCCACGAGAAATTCCTGCTGCAGGAGGAGTTGCGCAACGCGCTGGCGCGCGGCGAATTCACACTGCTCTACCAGCCGCAGGTCGATCTTCGCTCCGGCAACGTCTTTGCTGCCGAGGCATTGATCCGCTGGAACCATCCGAGCCTCGGACTGATCGCACCGATGAAGTTTATCCCAATGGCCGAGGAGACCGGCCTGATCGTGCAGATCGGCGACTGGGTGCTGCACGAAGCCTGCAGACAGAACAAGGCCTGGCAGGACGCAGGCCTACCGCCGCTGGTGGTGTGCGTGAACGTATCGGCAAGGCAGTTCAAGGAAAAGAACCTGATCAGCCACGTGATCGACGCGCTGGAGGACAGCGGCCTGGAGGCGAAATATCTCGAGCTTGAGCTGACCGAAAGCCTGATCATGCAGAATGTCGACACGGCGGTGGCGATGATGAGCGCGTTGCAGGGCCTCGGCGTGCAGATCTCGATCGACGATTTCGGCACCGGCTATTCCAGCCTCAGCGCACTGAAGACCTTTCCGGTGGCGCGGCTGAAGATCGACAAATCCTTCATCAACGATCTCGCTACCGACGAGAACGACCAAGCCGTCGCCAGCGCCGTGATCTCGCTTGGCCAGAAGCTCAATCTCAGGGTGATCGCCGAAGGCGTCGAGACGGATGACCAGGTGGCGTTCCTGCGCAAGAACAATTGCGACGAGATGCAGGGCTATCATTTCAGCAAGCCGGTCTCGGCCGAGGGGATCGCGAGACTGCTCGACAAGGAGCAAGGCGGTCACACTTCGCCAGAATGAGATTCATTTGGCGAAGCCGCCTACTTGCCGTACCGCGCTTCCAGCGCGTTGGCGAAGCGCTCGCAAAGCAGTTCTCCGGTCGCCGCGGTCAAGTGAAGGCGCAGGCGACTCCCTTGGGCATCCACCAAAGTCATGACAATTCCTCGATCGGAATATCCGGTCTCCTCGAGGACGTCGGTGACAACGAAATCCTGTATCTCACGGACCCGCTGTGGATCTTTTGGCATCATTGTTTCCAGCATCGAACGGATTGTGTGCGGAAGCTCCGTCAGCCTGTCAGGCTTACCGGCCGCCTAAATTAGCAGATCAGCCAACCACCCGTCGATACATTAGTGATAACTAATTGTCTTTGATCGTTACGGACAAGTAAGAGTTCCAAAGATCCCTGCACCAAAACGTGTGGAGGAGAGGACGATCTTGCTAGCTTACGCGCTAAGAACTATCGGCATCTAGAATATAATTCAGGTGCATCGGCACGGGAAATGCCCGTGCGACATTCGGGAACAGAACCAACCCACAGAAATATTTTGTTGGTATTTCTGTTGGCTGGCATCGTCACCTTGCCAGTCGCAACCGTCTGAAAAGAAGGAGAGTTTCTTTCTTTTTAGATTCCGCCTCTGGGCTACCATCCTCTCTTGGTCCGTTCCGGCCGGCTCGACCGAGCCGACATTGTTCTTGGTGACGACGGTCAGCGGGATCGGCAGCCGGTCCCTGACCTCCTTGCCATCCATGATCTCGGCCATGGTGATGTTCGCCAGGCGGCCATCCTCGACCGGGGAAGGCACGATGCAAGCTGGATTCCGTGACCTGAGCAATCACTCCATCGTCGGCAGAGATTACCCTCGGATTGGGTGCATTCCGATTTACATTCTAATATACCTGATCATTTCCGCTGAACGAAGCTACGGATTTGCCATGGACCTGGATCCTTCGACCCTCAATCGGGCTCTGCCGCTCCGCGATCAGATCTATCAGAAGATCCGCAACCTGATCGTCGTCGGGCAGATGAAGCCGGGGGAAGTGATCAACGAGGTGGCGATCGCCGAAGCGCTCGGCGTCTCGCGCACGCCGGTGCGGGAAGCGGTCAAGCGCATCAGCGACGAGGGTCTGGTGAAGATCCTGGCCCAGACCGGCACTTATGTCGCGCCGATCAGCCGCGCCGACCTGGAGGAAGCTTATGTCATCCGCCGGGCGCTGGAGATGGAGAGCGCCAAGCGCGCGGCCGTCAAGCTCACGCCGGCGTCAGGGGAATTGCTCGAGGACAATATGGCGGCCCACCGGCTCGCCATATCGCGCGGCCGATACGCCACCGCGATCCAGCTCGACGACGTCTTTCATCGCACCATTGCCGAGATCTGCGGCCTGCCGATGATCTGGCGGGCTGTCGACATCTCCAAGGCGCAGATGGACCGCGGCCGCTACCTTGCCATCCCCAAACCCGGCTATGGCGAACAGACGATCGAGCAGCATGAAGCCATTCTCAACGCACTAAAGCGTCACGACGCCGAAGGCGCCGCGAAGGCAATGGAGCACCATCTCGAGACGTCGTTCCGCAACACGCTCGAAGTCGCCGCCGACCTGCTCGGCTGAAGCCGCCGCCACGGGCAACCGAACCGGATCGTCACATGCGAAGAATGGGGCTTTGTATCGGCCTGAAGGCGGAGGCGATCGCGGAATACAAGCGCGTCCACGCCGCGGCCTGGCCGGAGGTGCTGGCGGTCATCAGCCGCGCCGACATCCATTCGATTTTCGTGCGCGAGCCCGAGAACCTTCTTTTCGCCAAGTCGGATCGAAGCCCTGATGGCAACCTGTTCCGGCGCATCGAGAGCGCGTTCCTCTTCGGACTCCGCGCGGACATTCGACTGGGAGGAAACGCTCGATCGCTCTCGTACCGCATGCGCTGTTGCAGGCGTGTTCGCGTGGCGTCGCTTAGGTTTTCTTGTCGCCATTGGGGTTTGGTACCGGCGCCTCTCGCACGTCTCGCGGTGGTGGATCGATATGCTCAAGCTCCGACAGTGCTTCCTTGTCCGGCCGACTGACGGGCGGCTGCGGGCCGGGCTTCGGCTGTGGTTCCTTGATCTTGGCTGGCATATCCAGTTAACCGGAATCCATCGGTCCCTGTTCCATTATATCTTACTTAACAGACGGGAGGCCGAAGCCGCCGGGCCAAAACGTGTCACGGTGAAATAAACAGATCACAGGTTTGCGATAGTCGGGATGAATGGTGGTCCGAAGAGCGTTCTAACTTTAGTTCGCCGGGTGCTCACAAGACCCCGAGCACCCAAAATCAAATGCTTTTGGGAGAACGACCATGAAACATCTCCTCATTCCGATGATGGCAGGATTACTGATGGGTTCCATTGGCATGGCCCTGGCCACCAATGTCCACACGGTGACGGGCACGACAGGTCAGCCCGGCCAAACCATCGGAACCCCTCAAACAGGAAGTGCGACCCCCGGCCACGCCAGCTCTGCCCCGGGCTCGGCCTTCAACCCGGATGGAAATGCCGGAACACATTACGCGGGCACCCAGCCGCAAAACTCGAAAAATCCGAAGAGCGTATCTCAGTACGACGTGGCCGGCTTCCAGCAGTCCCATAATCATTAGGTGGCAGCACGATCCGCGGATCACTGGCCCGGTCGCCGAAGCAGCCGGGCCAATGCATTCACCAGTCGACATCACTTGCCGGCGCGGACCAGGCCGGAAACTCCTCAGCACCGCGCGAAAAAGGGGCGAATCTGCTGCCCCGAACGTTTTCCAACCCTCGGATTTCGGAAATTATCGGGACCAGGCCCACGTCCGTCGGCCTGGTAAGGCCCGTCACAAAGATCGATCGACGGAACGACTTTGCGCTCACCGGGCTTCTGTCGGATTCAATTTGCTTGGTGATCCATCGACCGTAGGGCAAACTTCCCGCGGGGCTGCAGGAGGTGAAATGAGAGCACGCGCAGCAACGCTCGGGGACCTCGAGGACGTCTTCCATGGCCTGTCCAAGCGGATGTCGGAGGAATACGCGGCGGCCGGCAAGGACAGCAAGATCGCCTACGACAATCTGATGATGAACTTGAAGGAAGGCCGGGCGCACGCGCTTGTCGAGGGCGAGAAGGCCGTGGCGATCATCGCCTGGCATGAGAACAGCGACGCCGCCGATACGCTGTTTGCCGCGCAGGAGGATTTCTTCCGCGGCTCGACCGTCCGTTTCTGCAAGCGGCATATCAGGCATATCCAGGCGCTCGCCGGCAACCTTCCCATCCACTCGCGCAGCTGGCTGCAGGGGCCTGATGTCGCCAGATGGTTCGGCATCATCGGCTATGTCGAGCGCGGCCAGGAGAACGGCGCCAAGCTGTTCGAACTGCCGCCGGCTCGCCTCCGCTGAGGAACTCCGGCTGCGGCGGGTGTTCCTCCTTGCCGCGAACGCCGACTGTATGTCGCCCGCCCGCGCAAATTGGTTGATGCGATCACCGTCTTCGGCTCCAATCGCTTTAACTCGGCGGCCTTGCGAATTGCTGCACTCGGCCGCCTTATGGACTGCCTCGGCAAGCGGCTTGCGCAGGGCGAGATTTGGCGGGATGTTGCCGGAGGGCAACCGGGGCCAAACCGGCAGGCCGAGATCGATATGGCTGCTGTAAAATGTCGCGAGCTTGCTTCGCCTTTCTTACCTTTGTTGCCTTGCTGACGCCGGTAGAGGCAAGCGAGCGTATGTCTCATCTGTTTGACCGCTCCAACCTGCCGATCGCCTATTTTCGCGAATCGGATCTTGTGACCGCATACACGACTGCAATGGCGCGCTTCCGTCTGCAGTTCGCAGGGCATGCCGGCGAAACCAATCTTGCGATCCCCCTCGAACCATTGCTTTTGCGAGCGGAATTCCGTGCGCGGACATGGCGCTCGGCGGACGGCAGCTTGTTGCAAGGCTTCGCCGGCAAGGGCGGCTTCCGGTTGACTATCGGTAACTGCCTGGCACGTATTTGCGCAGCCAGCGAATGCAGCGATGCCGGTTGGCCGGTTTACGCCTGCAGCGACGGACGCAAGCGCAAGATGTCCGTCACCGATTTTGTGACGGCAAGATTCGATGGCATCCCCTATCGTCGATTGAGCGCCTCCCCTTCACAGGAATGATGGCGCGAGGTGATTCTTACCCAGGCAGGTGTTCAGCCAGGCGGTATTCCTTTGCCGCACCGCGAAAGCCGCCCGCACCGCGCGGTTGACCGTCACCGGCAGGATCGACGTGTGGTCTTCGCCGGCGTGCAGCTCGAAGCTCGCCCACAGGCCTGGGAGCGCGTCGAGGCGTTGCGCCGAGGGCAGTGTGCCGAACAATCCGGCCGGGACCTGCCGGGCGCTGCGACTTCCCGCCGCAGCCGCCTAGGCCTACCGGAGCCGAATTGATCGGCGGCATTATCTTTTCCCCGCGGACACGGGCCATATGGGTGGGCGTGCCATCCGGGCGGCGACGCCGTTGCATTCGAGCCAGGTGGCCGAAAGAACGGTGACAAGTGCGGCCGGAAAGTGTTTGAAGATGTCGGTCAACATGGAGAGGGACGTGCGATCGGGTTGCGCTCGGCAGGCGTTGATGGTTTGTTGCCGGTCAGCGGAGATCAAGTGATGCGAGAATCCATGGGTCAAGACGAATACGGGTCGGCGAGCCCCTTCGATCCCGACGACCTGCCGAATCTGAACGCGATCGGACCAGGGATCGGCAACAACGACTTCGAGAAATACGCGGTCGCCGTGATCATCGTGTTCGGCGCCCTGATCATCGGCGGCCTGATGGCCGCATCGATGACTTTCGGCCATCGCAACGGCTTCCTCTTCGCGCTGGGCGGCGCCACGTCGGCCTGGATATCGGGTAACGCGCTGCTGCTCGACCGGCCACGCATCTATGCGCTGTTCGTCGGCATCGCCGCCTTGATGCTGATTGCATCGACCATCACGCTGGTGACCTGACGGCTGCTGCCGGGCCATGAAGCGGAGGCCGGTCCCGAAAGGCGGAATCCGGCCTCGTCAGGCAAGGAACAGGCTTGCGGCCTGTCAATATCCAAGCGCTTCGCCCGATGCCGCGCGGCTGTCTATGGCGCCATTGTAGCGCGCGCCACCGCCCTTCTCGATTTCCGCCAGGCTCTTGCCACCGACCAGGATTCCGGCCGCCTGACCCCAGGTCTGGTCAGCGAGATCGAGGTGATAGCCCATGCCGGCCAGCAGCCTTTCGGTGTCGGGCGAAAGTCCGAACGGCTCGACATAGACGGTGTCGGGCAACCATTGATGATGGATACGCGGCGCGTCGATCGCTTGCTGGATGTTCATGCCGTGATCGATGACGTTGACGATCGCCTCCAGCGTGATGGTGATGATGCGCGAACCGCCGGGGCTGCCGATGACCATGAACGGCTTGCCGTCCTTGGCCACGACTGTCGGGCTCATGGAGGACAGCGGTGTCTTCCTCGGCTGGATGGCATTCGCTTCGCCCTGGACGAGGCCATAGAGGTTGGGCACGCCGGGTTTCTGGGTGAAGTCGTCCATTTCGTTGTTGAGCAGGATGCCAGTGCCGTCGGCGACGACGCCAGCGCCGAACGAGCCGTTCAGCGTGTAGGTGACCGCGACCGCGTTGCCGTCCTTGTCGATGATCGAATAGTGGGTCGTCTCCTTCGATTCGCCGAAGCCCTTCGGCATGAGGTCCTGCGACACGCCGGCGCGGAACGGATCGATCTTGTCGCGGATGTCCTTGGCGTAGGCTTTATCCAGCAGCTTGGAGACCGGGTTGTCGACGAAATCGGGATCGCCGAGCGCCGAGTTGCGGTCGACATAGGCGTGGCGCATCGCCTCGACCATGACATGCACGGTCTCGGCCGAACCAGCGCCAAGATAGGAGAGCGGATAGCCCTCCAGCACGTTGAGGATTTCGCAGATGATGATGCCGCCCGAGCTCGGTGGCGGCGAAGAGATGATTTCGTAGCCGCGATAGGAGCAGGTGACGGGCTTCAGTTCGCGCACCGTATATTGCTCGAAATCACTCTTGGCTAGGATACCACCCTTGGCGCCGCTCGCCTTGACGATGGCGTCGGCGATGGCGCCTTTGTAGAAGGCATCGGCACCTCTCTCCGAAATGGCCGAGAGCGACGCGGCAAGGTCGGGCTGAACCAGCTTCTCGCCAATGCCATAGGGCTTGCCGTCCGGTTTGAGGAAGATGGCGGTCGCCGCTGGGTTCTTCGCCAACCTTTCGGCGCCGCCGGCAAATGAAGCCGCATCGCCCTGATTGAGGATGAACCCCTCCTTGGCATAGGCGATCGCCGGCGCCATCAGGTCCTGCCTGGACAAGGTGCCGTATTTCTGGCGCGCCATTTCGAAACCGGCGACGGAACCGGGGACGCCGACCGCAAGATAGCCGTCGAGGCTGGCGCCCTTCACCGGGTTGCCGTCCTTGTCGAGATACATGGTCTTGGTCGCGGCAAGCGGCGCCCGCTCGCGGAAATCGAGGAAGGTCGATTTACCGTCCTTGAAACGGATGGTCATGAAGCCGCCGCCGCCGATATTGCCGGCATTGGGGTAGACCACGGCCAAGGCATAGCCGACGGCGACCGCGGCATCGACGGCGTTGCCACCCTTCTTCAACACCTCGACGCCAACTTCGGAAGCCAGATGCTGTGCCGTGACGACCATGCCGTTCTCGCCCTTGGCGGGTGCTGGAGAGGCAGCAAAAACGGCCGACAGGGGCGCAAGGGCGAAGGTCAGCGAAAGGCTGGCGGCGATCAGTGTGCGACGGGTGAAATGCATGGCAGGTCTCCGGGCGGGGACACCTAGAAAACCCTCTCGGAGAGACCGAGTCCATTCACAAAAATAGGCTCCCACGAAGCACGTCGTGAGGGGAACATCCGCAGTCGAATCCGCCTTCACACAATCCCGCCGGAGCCGCCGGCGACCGCCGGGCGTTCCGCCGCGACCTTGGCGCGGTAGCCCGCTGACCGGTAGGCGGCGACAGGATCGATGGCGCCGCCGGTTTTCAGCCGCGCCATGGCCAGGATCGGCTCGACGTCGGTGCGGTAAGCTGCCTTCAGCGTCTGCGTCGCCATCAGCGCGTCATTGCCGTCCTGAAAACCTTCGAGCGCCTTGCGGTCGACCAGCAGCGCCTGCGCATAGGCGCGCTGCACTTCGACCGCCGACAACATCAGGCTTTCGATCGGGTCGGTGACGTTGTGGCTTTGGTCGAGCATGTGCGCCGGGTCGAAACCCTCGGCGCCGGAAAGCTCGGCATCGACCAGTTCGTTGAAGACCAGGAACAGCCGGTAGGGGTCGATCGAACCGGCGTCGAGGTCATCATCGCCATATTTGGAATCGTTGAAATGGAAGCCGCCGAGTTTCTTGAACTGGATCAGCCGCGACACGATCATCTCGATGTTGACGTTGGGTGCGTGGTGGCCGAGGTCGACGAGGCAGAACGCCTTGTCGCCCAATTCCTTGGCGATGATGTAGTTGGTGCCCCAGTCCTGCACGACGGTGGAATAGAAGGCGGGCTCGTACATCTTGTGTTCGGTGAACAGCTTCCAGTCGGCGGGTAGGCCGGCATAGACTTGCCGCATGGCATCGAGATAGCGCTCGAACGCCTTGGCGAAATTGACCTGGCCAGGGAAATTCGAGCCGTCACCGATCCACACCGTCAGCGCTTTGGAGCCCAGCGTCTTGCCGATCTCGATGCATTCGAGATTGTGCTCGATTGCCTGGCGACGCGTACCGGCATCGGCATGCGACAGCGAGCCGAACTTGTAGGAGAGCTTCTGGTCCTTCGCGTCCGAGAAGGTGTTGGAATTCATGGCATCGAAACCGAGGCCGAAGCGGGAGGCCGCTTGCTTCAGCCGGTTCGGATCGGCCTTGTCCCAGGGGATGTGCAGGGAGACGGTCGGTGTCGCCTGCGTCAGTTGGCTGATGACGGCGCAATCCTCGATCTTGTCGAAGATGTCACGCGGCTCGCCGGCACGGGGGAAGCGGGCAAAGCGCGTGCCACCGGTGCCGACGCCCCAGGAGGGAATCGCGACAGCGAATTTCTCGACCTTGTCCCTGATGGCATCGATGGCGATGCCGCGCCGGTCCAGCCGCTCGCCGAGCGAGGCATAGTCGCGCTCGAGGTCGGCCTTGCGCGCGGCATTGTTCTTATCGACGATGTCGGCGGAAATGATGGTTTCGGACACTGCTGTTCCTCCCAATACTCGTTCGGCTGGCGCCGCCCCTCATCCGCCCTTCGGGCACCTTCTCCCCGTGAAACGGGGAGAAGGAAGGGTCCTTAGCGTGTAAAGCTCTGTGCGTTGCCGGCGTCGACATTGATGATGTTGCCGGTCGACTTGGCCGACATGTCGGAGGCCAGGAAATAGATCGCCTCGGCGATGTCTTCCGGGAAGACCGAGCGCTTCAGCATCGAGCGTGAGCGGTAATGCTCTTCCAGATCGTCGGTCGACATCTTGTAGGCGGCGGCGCGTTGTTCCTTCCACTCGCCGGTCCAGATCTTCGAGCCGCGCAACACGGCATCCGGGTTGACGACATTCACCCTGATCTGCGCTTCCGCGCCTTCCAGCGCGAGACAGCGGGCCAGATGAATCTCGGCCGCCTTGGCCGTGCAGTAGGCAGCGGCATTGGGTGACGCGGCAAGGCCGTTCTTGGAGGCGACGAAGACGACGTTGCCGCCGATCTTCTGCACCCGGAAAAGCCGGAACGCTTCGCGCGAGACCAGGAAATAGCCGGTCGACAGGATGTCCATGTTCTTGTTCCACAGCGCCAGCGTCGTCTCCTCGATCGGCGCCGAGGAGGCAAGGCCAGCATTGGAGACCAGAATGTCAATGCCGCCGAACTCGACTGCCGTCTCGGCGAAGCCGGCGACGACCTGATCTTCAGAGGTGACGTTGATGAGAGCCGCCCGGACGAAATCCTTGCCATAGGCCTTGGCCAGTTCCTCATTGGCGCCGGCGAGCGCCGCCTCGTCGATATCGGCCAGCACCACGCAGGCGCCTTCGCGCAGCAGGCGGTTGGCCGTGGCCCGGCCGATGCCGCCGGCGCCGCCGGTGACCAGCGCGATCTGGCCGGCGAGAGACTTCGGCTTCGGCATGCGCTGCAGCTTCAAATCCTCGAGCAGCCAGTATTCGATGTCGAAGGCTTCCTGCGCGGGCAGGCCGACATAGGACGAGACGGTCGAGGCGCCGCGCATGACGTTGATGGCGTTGACGTAGAACTCGCCCGAGATGCGCGCCGTCGCCTTGTCGCCGGCGAAGGTGAACATGCCGACGCCGGGCATCAGATAGACTACCGCGTTGGGGTCGCGGATGGCCGGCGAATCCGCATGCTTGCAGCTGTCGTAATAGGCCTGGTAGCCGACACGATATTCGGCAATGTCGTCTGCGAGGCGCGCTATGACGGCATCGACATCAGGCTTTGCCGGATCGAATTCGATGACCAGCGGGCGGATCTTGGTGCGCAGGAAGTGGTCCGGGCACGATGTGCCGAGTGCGGCCAGCGGGCGCAGATCCCTGGAGTTGACGAATTCGAGGACGGCGGAAGAATCGTCGAAATGGCCGAGCTTGTGGCTCTTTTCCGAGATCAGGCCGCGGATTTTCGGCATCAGCTTGGCCGCAATGGCACGGCGATCGGCGGCGTCGAGCGACTTCACCACCTCGCCTCCGAAGATCGCCACGCCTTCGGAGCGGCGCTCGAACCATTCGATCGCCTGGTTGATCACCGAAATCGTCGTCTCGTAGCACTCCTTTGGCGTGTCCCCCCAGGTGAACAGGCCGTGGCTTTCGAGGATGACGCCCTTGGCGGTGGGGTGTTCGAGGCAGAATTTCTCCAGCCACAGGCCGAGTTCGAAGCCCGGCCGTTTCCACGGCAGCCAGCCTATGGCATCGCCGAAGATTTCATTGGTCAGCGCCCTGGAATCCTTCGCCGCGGCGATGGCGATTATGGCATCGGGATGCATGTGGTCGACGAAGGGCTTCGGCACGTAGGCGTGCAGCGGCGTGTCGATCGAGGCCGCGCGTGGATTGAGGTTGAAGGTGCAGTGAGGCAGATAGCCCACCATCTCGTCCTCGTGCTTGACGCCGCGATAAAGCCCCTTCAGCGCCCGCAGCTTGTCCATGTAGAGGGTGGCGAAGCCGTCCAGTTTGATCGAGGCGCTGTCGCCGCCCGAGCCCTTGACCCATAGCACCTCGACATTCTCGCCGGTGAGGGGATCCTTCTGCCATATCTTCGAGGATGTGTTGCCGCCGCCATAGTTGGTGACGCGCTTGTCGGAGCCGAGCGTGTTCGAGCGATAGACCAGAAGCTCGGGCTCGCTCATCCCCTTCGCCTTCGCATCATCCCACAGATTGGCGAGGCGCGAGCCGGAGCGCTTGTCGAGCATAGGTAATCCTCCCTTGGAGCGCGGACGATGCGCCCCTTTTTCGCCCGGGAATGTCTACGCAAGAGGCGAGCTTGTCAATCACAAACGATCAATATCAATCATATTGCAGTGCACAATGAAATTATATGATCGGAAATGATTGACACTGCTCGTTTTGAGTGCCTAGATGCCGAGGCAGGGAGGAACCATGCACGAAAAAGAGCGCCACAGGATCATTCTGTCCGCCGTCCAGGAAAAACCTGTGGTGACGGTGCAGGAGATGGTCGATCTGACGGAGTCGTCCGAAGCGACGATCCGGCGCGACATCGCGGCTCTCCATGTCCAGAAGCGCCTGCGCCGGGTGCGCGGCGGCGCCGAGGCGATCTCGCCGCCGCAGTTCATCGGGCTGGCGGGCCGCCCCTTCTCCGTCAACGAAACGCTCAACGCCGCGCAGAAGCGAGCCATCGCACGCGAAGCCGTGGAATTATGCAAGGACGGCGAGCCGATCATCATCAATGGCGGCACCACCACCTTCCAGATGGTGCATTTCCTGACCGGCCGCCGCATGCCGATCTTCACCAACTCGTTCCCGATCGCCGAGCATCTGCTCAAGCACTCCAAGAACACGGTGATGCTGTCGGGCGGCACGATCTACCGCGAGCAGAACATCATCCTGTCGCCCTTCGACAATGACGTGACGCGCAATTTCTATGCGCGCCGCATGTTCATGGGCGCGCAGGGGTTGGGGCCGCTCGGCCTGATGGAGGGCGATCCGCTGCTGATCCAGGCGGAGCAGAAGCTGATCGACCAGGCCGACGAACTGGTGGTGCTGGTCGATTCCTCGAAATTCCGCAAACGCTCCAGCCTGATCCTGTGCGGTCTTTCGCGCATCGCCACCGTCATCACCGACGACGGCATCGAGGACCGCGAAGCCAAGATGCTGGAAACCGCGGGGGTGACGCTGATCGTCGCCCGCAAGTCGACAAGGGAAGAATCTTCACTGCAGGCCTGAGACGAACTCACGCCGCAGCGGCGATGGAATGCAACGCTCAAGGGAGGAAATTCGATGAGCTTCTTGAAGAAATTGATGGTCACGGCGGCCTTCTCGGCCGCCATGTTCGTGAATGCCGCCTACGCGGAAAACGTCAAGATCGCGCTGGTGGTGAAGTCGCTCGGCAACGGCTTCTTCGATGCCGCCAACAAGGGTGCCGAAGAGGCAGCCAAGGAACTCGGCGATGTCGATATCATCTACACCGGCCCGACCAAGGCGACCGCCGAGGCGCAGATCGAAGTGGTCAATTCGCTGATCGCGCAGAAGGTCAACGCCATCGCGATTTCCGCCAATGACGCCGACGCGCTGGTGCCGGTGCTGAAGAAGGCCATGGAGCGCGGCATCACCGTCATCTCCTGGGATTCGGGCGTCGCCAAGGAAGGCCGCCAGCTTCACCTCAACCCGTCCGATACCGGCCTGATCGGCGAGACCATCATCAAGCTTGCCGCCGACTATCTGCCGGAAGGCGGCGACGTCGCCATCCTGTCGGCCTCCTCGACCGCGACCAACCAGAATTCCTGGATCGAAGCGGCCAAGAAGGTGCTGCCGGAGAAGTTCCCCAAGATCAAGCTGGTCGCCACGGTCTATGGCGATGACGACTCGGCCAAGAGCACGGACGAAGCCAAGGGCCTGCTCAAGTCCTATCCGAACCTGAAGGCGATCATCGCGCCGACCACCGTCGGCGTCGTCGCCGCCGCGCAGGTCGTCACCGACGAGAACCTGATCGGCAAGGTCAACGTCACGGGACTCGCGCTGCCGTCGGAGTTCAAGAAGTTCATCGACAACGGCGCCAGCCAGGCGGTTGCGCTGTGGAACCCGATCGACCTCGGCTACTCCGCCGTCTACCTCGCCCATGACCTGGCGGTGAAGAAGGAAGAAGCCAAGCCGGGCGCCACGCTGTCGATCGGCCGCGTCGGCAAGGTGACGCTCGACGACACCAATTCGGCCGCAATGGCTCCGCCCTTCAAGTTCGACAAGAGCAACATCGAGAAGTTCTCCAAGATCTATTGATCTCTGAGCCTTTCAAGCAGACGCGGCGGGGCTTTGGTCCCGCCGCGACTTCAAACGGACCTAGTTTCAGGGCTTGATACGATATGGACACGACGGCCCAACACAGCGAGACGAAGGAGCGGCCTCCAGCTTCTGCTCCACGCCTGACGCTGTCCGGCATCTCCAAGAGCTTTCCCGGCGTGCGGGCGCTGCACAATGTCAACTTGTCGCTCTATCCAGGCCAGGTAACCGCGCTGATCGGCGAGAACGGCGCCGGCAAGTCGACGCTGGTCAAGATCATGACCGGCATCTACCAGCCCGACGCAGGTACCATCAGCATTGACGGCCAGGCCGTTACGCTGCCCAGCGCGCATGCGGCCTTCGGAATTGGCGTCACCGCCATCCATCAGGAGACCGTGCTGTTCGACGATCTCAGCGTCGCCGAAAACATCTTCCTCGGCCATGCGCCGCGCACGCGCTTCGGCACCATCGATTGGCGCACGATGCGCAAGAATGCGCGCGAAGTGCTCGACACCATGCATGCCGGCCATATCGACGCCGATGCGCGGCTCAGGGACCTCGGCATCGCCAACAAGCATCTGGTCGCCGTCGCGCGCGCCATGTCGATCGACTCTCAGATCGTCATCATGGACGAGCCGACGGCCGCGCTTTCGATGAAGGAGATCGAAGAGCTTTTCCTCTTGATCGAATTCCTCAAGGAGCAGGGCAAGGCGATCCTGTTCATCAGCCACAAGTTCGACGAGATCTATCGCATTGCCGACCGCTATACCGTGTTCCGCGACGGCGAGATGGTCGGCGAAGGCCTGATCAGGGATGCCGGCCAGAGCCAGATCGTTCGCATGATGGTCGGCCGTTCGGTTGACCACATCTTTCCGCAACGCAAGGCCGAGATCGGCGCGCCGGTGCTTTCCGTTTCCGGCCTGTCGCATCCGACCGAGTTCAACGACATCGGTTTCGAACTGCACAAGGGCGAAATCCTCGGCTTCTACGGCCTGGTCGGCGCCGGTCGCAGCGAGGTCATGCAGGCGATTTCAGGCATCACCCGCACTAGCGGCGGCACGATCACGCTGGAAGGCAAGGCGATCGCGCCAAAATCGGCGGCTGAAGCAATCGAGGCCGGCATCGTCTACGTGCCGGAGGAACGCGGCAAGCAAGGGGTGGTGATCGGCCTGCCGATCTTCCAGAATGTTTCTCTCCCATCGCTCGCCCGCACCTCCAAATCCGGCATGCTTCGGCTGGCGGAGGAATTTTCGCTGGCCCGTTCCTTTACAGAGAGGCTTGACCTCAGGGCTTCCTCGCTCAGCCAGGATGTCGGCACGCTTTCAGGGGGAAACCAGCAGAAGGTGGTTATCGCCAAATGGCTGGCGACGACACCCAAGGTGATCATCCTGGACGAGCCGACCAAAGGCATCGACATCGGCTCCAAGGCCGCCGTGCACGGCTTCATGGCGGAGCTCGTCGCACAGGGCCTGTCGGTGATCATGGTGTCGTCGGAACTGCCCGAAATTCTCGGTATGTCCGACCGCGTCGTCGTCATGCGCGAAGGTCTCGTCGCGGCAATCTACGATAACAAGGGACTGGACGCCGAGACGCTGGTCAGGACAGCAGCGGGGATCGCGGCATGAAGGCTTTCCTGAAATACCGCGAAATCTGGCTGCTCGCGGCCATCGTCGTGCTGATCGGGCTGATCTCGACGCGCTTTCCCGCCTTTGCCGATGCTGGCAACCTGCGCCAGGTGTTCAACGACACCTCGATCCTGATGATCCTGGCACTCGGCCAGATGGTCGTCATCCTGACACGCTCCATCGACCTGTCGATGGCGTCCAATCTTTGCTTCACCGGCATGGTGGTGGCGATGCTGAACGCCGCGCATCCGGCGATCCCGATCCCGCTGCTGATCGTCATCGCGCTGGCGGTCGGGCTGGTGCTCGGGGCCATCAACGGCCTGCTGGTGTGGCGGCTGAATATCCCCTCGATCGTGGTGACGCTGGGCACGCTGACCATCTATCGCGGCGCCACTTTCGTCCTGTCCGGCGGCGCCTGGGTCAATGCCGACAAGATGAGCCCGGATTTCATCGGCTTCCAGCGCGCGGCTTTCCTCGGCATTCCAGTTTTGTCCTGGATCGCCATCCTGGTCATCGCGCTGTTCTTCGTGCTGATGACACGCACGCCGCTCGGCCGCTCGATCTATGCCATCGGCGTCAATCCGACGGCATCTGTCTATACCGGCATCGATGTCGGCCGCACGAAATTCATCGTCTTCTGCATCTCCGGCATGATCGGTGGCCTCTGCGGTTATCTCTGGATTTCGCGGTACGTCATCGCGTCGGTCGAGGTCGCCAACGGCTATGAGCTCAACATCATCGCCGCCTGCGTCATCGGCGGCATCTCGATCGCCGGCGGCATCGGTTCGGTCGGGGGTGCCGTGCTCGGTGCGCTGTTCCTCGGCATCATCTCCAACGCGTTGCCGGTCATCAACATCTCGCCCTTCTGGCAGATGGCGATTTCGGGCAGTGCCATCATCCTGGCCGTCGTGCTCAACGCGCGCGGCGAACGCCAGCAGGGCCGCATCATCCTCAAGAAAGTGGAAGCGGTGACATGACCGACGTCCCTGCCCCGCGCCACATTCCCGACCGACTCGACAAGCCGCTCTCTTCGGCGATCTTTTCCTGGGAAGCGCTGCTGGTCGTGGTGGCCATCGCGATCTTTGCCATCAACAGTTTTGCCTCGCCCTATTTCCTCGATCCGTATTCGCTGTCCGATCTCACCTTCAACTTCACCGAGAAGGGTCTGATCGCCTTTGCAATGGCATTGCTGATCATCTCCGGCGAGATCGATCTGTCGGTGGCCGCCATCATCGCGCTGGCATCGACCATGATGGGCATGGCGGTGCAGGCCGGCGCCGGCACGCCAGTGCTTGTCCTGATCGGCATCGTCGTCGGCCTCGGCTGCGGCGCCTTCAACGGGCTGCTGGTCACGCGGCTCGGCTTGCCGTCGATCGTCGTCACCATAGGCACGATGAGCCTGTTTCGCGGCATCGCCTTCATCATTCTCGGCGACCAAGCTTACAAGGGCTATCCCGAAAGTTTCGCCTTCTTCGGCCAGGGTTACGTCTGGTGGGTGGTGTCGTTCGAACTGGTGCTCTTCCTCATCGCGGCTGTCGTCTATTGGTCAGTGCTGCATCGTACGAGTTTCGGCCGCCGCGTCTTCGCCATCGGCAACAACCCGGTCGCGGCACAGTTTTCCGGCGTGCGAGTCGGCCGCATAAAATTCATCCTGTTTTGCCTGACCGGCCTGATGTCGGGCATCGCCTCGGTGCTGATCACCTCGCGGCTCGGCTCAACGCGGCCGTCGATCGCGCAGGGCTATGAACTCGAAGTCATCACCATGGTGGTGCTCGGCGGCGTCAGCATCCTGGGTGGCGCCGGCAGCATTCTGGGCGTCGTGCTCGCCGCCTTCATCATGGGACTGGTGACCTTCGGCCTCGGCCTGCTCAACGTGCCCGGCATCGTCATGTCGATCTTCATCGGCCTGCTCCTGATCATCGTCATCGCGCTGCCGATCATCTGGCGGCGGTTGCGCGGGGGACGCCTGGCCTGATGCCCGAGAAATACGCATTCAAGATGATGCTCAAGCCCGGCATGAAGTCCGAGTACAAAAAGCGCCACGACGAGATCTGGCCGGCGCTGGTCGCATTGCTGAGACAGGCCGGTGTGTCCGACTATTCGATCCATCTCGACGAGGAGACCAACATCCTGTTCAGCGTGCTGTGGCGGCGCAATGGTCACGGCATGGCCGATCTGCCGAAGCATCCGGTGATGCAGCGCTGGTGGGCTGAAATGGCCGACATCATGGAGACCAGGCCTGATAACGAGCCGGTGGCGGTGCCTCTGGAAATAATGTTCCATATGGAATGAGCGCGATCCGCCACATCGCCGTCATCGATATCGGCAAGACCAACGCCAAGGTGGCGCTGGTCGATCTCGCCACATTGAGCGAGGTGGCGCTGCGCCGCATGGCGAACGCACCGGTGCGACAGGCGCCCTACCCGCATCACGATGTCGAAGCGCTGTGGGCGTTCATCCTCGACAGCCTTGCCGTCCTCAACCGCGAACAGCGCATCGACGCGATTTCGATCACCACCCATGGCGCGACAGGCGTGCTGGTAGATGACTCCGGCGAACTCGTGCTGCCTGTTCTCGACTATGAATTCGACGGGCCCGACGAGCTTGCGGAAGGCTATGACGCGATCCGCCCGCCCTTCGCCGAGACCGGCACGCCGCGCCTGCCGCTCGGCCTCAATCTCGGGGCGCAATTCTTCTGGCAGCAGCAAAGCTTCCCGACGGAGTTCGCCAGGGCCGCCGCGATGCTGATGTACCCGCAATACTGGGCGCTGCGCCTGACTGGTGTCGCCGCCAACGAGGTCACCTCGCTCGGCTGCCACACCGATTTGTGGAACCCATGGACGGCGGATTTTTCGGCGCTTGTCGACCGCATGGGCTGGCGCGACCTGATGGCGCCCGTGCGGCCGGCCAGGGATCGTCTTGGCCCGATCCTGCCCGAGCTTGCGCAGCGCACCGGCCTCGACCCACAAACGCCGGTCCTTTGCGGCCTGCATGATTCCAATGCCTCCCTACTGCCGCATCTCCTGTCCGACGCGCCGCCCTTCTCGGTGGTCTCGACCGGCACCTGGGTGGTGTCGATGGCGGTCGGCGGCAAGGCGGTCGCACTCGATCCGGCAAGGGATACGCTCGTCAATGTCAATGCACTCGGCAACCCCGTGCCCTCGGCGCGGTTCATGGGCGGCCGCGAATTCTCGCTACTAACCGAAGGCTCGGCGCAGAACTGGAACGATAGCGACGTCACTGCGGTGCTGGCGCGCAAGACATTGCTTTTGCCTTCGATCCAGCACGGCTCGGGGCCATTTCCGCATCACACCGCCGCATGGCGCAAGGGCGAGGCGATCCCTCCCGGCCAGCGCTTTGCCGCCATCTCCTTCTACCTGGCGCTGATGACCGCCACCTGCCTCGACCTGATCGGCGGCGATGGCCCGACGACCGTCGAGGGACCTTTCGCGCGCAACCGGTTGTTCACGCGGATGCTTGCCGCGAGCAGCGGCCGCCCGGTCATCGCATCGGAAGCCGCTACCGGCACCAGCATCGGGGCCGCCCTGTTGGCGTCGGATCAGCGGGCCGTGCATGGCAAGGGCCAGACACAAGAGCCGCCGGCCGATCCGGCCTTGGCGGAGTATGCGCGCGCATGGCGAGCCGCGGTCAAGGCTATTGGCTGATCAGAGGATCCGCTTGCCGAAGGCCGACATGACGAAGTTGACCGCGTCGGTGCCGATCCTGGGCTCCAACTCGGCAGTCAGCCCCGAAACGCTCATCGACAGCAATCCGCCGGAAAGCGCGATCGCCTCCATCGCCTGATGCGTCTCGCGCACGGTGAGGCCGCCGGAACCAGCCGCCCAGCCGGCGAATTCGGTCACATCAGCCGAGTAGCTGACGTGAAAGCCTTGCGTGCCCGAGGTGGCGATGCGGATCGCCTCATGCATCAGGTCGCGCATGCCCATGGCGTCGATGTCGGTCATGGTGAAGGCCGAGACGCGCGAATCCTTCAGCACCCGCACTTCGGCCGGGTCGGCATGGCGCAGTCCGATGATGACGACGTTTTCCGGCGACAGCTGCGGATGCAGCGCGCCGGCCTTGTGGTCGAGGCCAAGCGCGCGCGCCAGCACCGACACTTCCGGCAGGTCGATGCCGTCCTCTTCCTCCGGCATCAGCGCGGCGATGGAATCGATCCAGATCAGGCCGAAGGAATGCGTCGCACGGGCCGTCGCCGTCAGCGCCTTGTGCGCAATGCGTCGATCGGCGCCCGCGGCAAGCCGGATCAGGCCCGAGGGCGGCCGGTCGATGTCGGCCAGTTCGACGACGTCGAAATTCATTGCCTCCAGCCGGGCACCGGTTGCTTCGCGCGCGAGGATGCGAGCCGCTTCCGCTTCGGCCGAGATCGACACCATCTTGCGGCCGGAGAAATCCGCGACATCGTGCGTCGGTGCTTTTTCCACATATTCCGAGGTCATTGCCAAAAGCATGGCGCCATAGCTCATGCGGAAGGCGACGCGATCGCCAACGGCGAGCGGCGGATCGGCGTCCTGGACATCGAGCAGCAGATGGTCGCTCGACGCCCCCCGGGACCCGTATCCCCTTGGCGATCGGCGCCAACGACCAGCACGCCCTCGCGGCCGATATTGGCGATGGCGCGCAGCCTGTCGCCTTCGTCGGGAAAGACAGGCTGGTTGCCGAAGGCGTCGTAGCCGGAGGTGCCTATCGGCCGTGACGTAGACGGCGGATGTTCTCGAAGCGCGATTCGGCGATCCCGGCGACGCCGCCGCGCAGCATGGCGCGCGCCACCTGCGGCATGCCGCAAGTGCCCTTGGTGACGCCGAACACCTTGATGCCCGAAAGTGCGCAGCGGTCAACGACGGTGCGAGCGTTGCGCTCGATGTGGCCAAGGTCGATGGCGACTTGCGGTCCCGACCTCTTATCCCCTGTAGACCAGGCCCTGCGGGTCGATCTCCGGCTTGCGGCCGGCGACGAGGTCGGCGAGGAATTTTCCCGAGCCGCAGGCCATGGTCCAGCCGACATGGCCGTGGCCGGTGTCGAGGTAGAGGTTGCGGTATTTCGCCTGGCCGATGACCGGCACCGAGTTCGGCATCATTGGCCGCAAACCTGCCCACAGCTCGGCTTTTTTCTCATCGAAGGCGCCGGGGAACAGGTCCTTGCCGGTCCTGAACATGGTGGCGAAGTCGCTGGGCTTGTGGGTACGGTCGAAGCCGGTGAATTCGGCGGTCGAAGCCAACCGCAATCGATTGCCGAGGCGCGAATAGGCCATCAGCTGATCCTCGTCGGCGCCGCCCATGGTCGGGCCCTTGCTCTCATCCTCCAGCGGAATCGTCGCCGTATAGCCCTTCACCGGATAGACTGGCAGGTCGATGCCGTAGCGCCGGCCGAGCAGACCGCTTTGGGGACCCATCGATATGACGACGGCGTCGCCGGTGACCGGTCCGGCCGACGTCATCACCGCGCGGATCCGGTCGCCCTCGATATCGAGGCCCTCGACCGTGGTGCCGTAGCGAAACCTCACGCCAAGCTTTTCGGCGGCATAAGCAGCGAGCTTTTCCACGAACTGCCGGGAATCGCCGGTCTGGTCGATCGGCGAGTAGACGCCACCGGCGATCTTTTCCTTCACGCCGGCAAGACCTGGTTCAAGCTCGACCAGCCGGTCGCGGCCGACGATCTCGATCGGCAGGCCATGCTCGGCCAGATAGCGGTAATTGTCGGTGCCGGTGTCGAGACTGTGCTGCGAGCGGAAGAAGTAGAGGATGCCCTTCTTGCGCTCGTCGTAGTGGATGCCGGCATCGGCTGAAATGGCGTTGACGCAGTCGCGCGAATAGAGCGCGAGGCGCAGCTTGACCTGGCTGTTGGCACGCAGGCGGGCCACCGTGCACTGGCGCAGGAAGCGCAGGCTCCAGGCGAGGAAGTAGGGATCGAAGCGCAGCCGCACCTTGATGCCGAGATCATGGTTGTAGAGCCCGCGCAGGAACGTCCTAAGTGCCGCCGGCGAGGCCCACGCGGTGGCGTCGCCGGGAGACACCAGCCCGGCATTCGACTGGCTGGTGCCCCGCGCCGGCGCCGGATGACGCTCGATCACCGTGACTTCGTGACCGTCGGCGGCCAGGTAATAGGCCGCCGCCGTACCGACGACGCCGGCTCCAAGCACCGTTATCTTCATGCCATCCCCCAAAGCTCTTCGCGGCACCGCGCCTCCACGCCGTGTCGCGAATGCTTCCATAGCGCTTCGCCGCGCGCCTTGCGAGCCCCTGGGAACTTGTAAGCCCCTGGGGAAAGCGCCTCAGCTCCGCGCGGAGTTCTTGCTGGTCAGGATGCGCTCCCAGGCCAGCGCATCGTTGACGATCTGGTCGAGATCGTCACGCTGCGGGGTCCAGCCGAGTTCCGACCGGGCGAGATCGGAATTGGCAACCACCGCCGCGGCATCGCCGGGACGCCGGTCCCCCATCCTGACCTCGAAATCATGGCCAAAGGCGCGCCGCACGCTGTCGATGACCTCGAGCACCGAATAGCCGTGGCTGTAGCCGCAATTGGCGACGAGGCTGGCGCCGCCGGCGCGCAGCCGTTGCAGCGCCAGACGATGCGCGGCGGCCAGATCGCTGACATGGATATAGTCGCGCATGCAGGTGCCGTCGGGCGTCGGATAGTCGGTGCCGAAGACCTGCATGAACGGGCGCTTGCCGAGCGCGGTTTCGCAGGCGACCTTGATCAGATGGGTGGCGCCCGGCGTCGACTGGCCGGTGCGCCCCTTCGGGTCGGCGCCGGCGACGTTGAAATAGCGCAGCGCCGTGTAGCGCAGGTCATGGGCCATTGCCGCGTCGCGCAGCATCCATTCGCTCATCAGCTTGGACAGGCCATAAGGCGATTCCGGCGCCAGGCGGGCATCCTCGCGCACCGGTTCCAGTCCGGCGCCGCCATAGACGGCGGCTGTCGAGGAGAAGATGAAATTCGGCACGCCTTCGCGCACCGCGGTTTCGATCAGCGTGCGTGTCTTCGAGGTGTTGTTCTCGTAGTAGGCGAGCGGGTCGGCGACCGATTCCGGGACGACGATGGAACCGGCGAAATGGATGATCGCGTCGACCTTGTTCTCCCTGATGACCGAGCTCACCAATTCCTTGTCGGCGACGTCGCCGACGATCAGCCTTGCCTCCGGCGCCACCGCCCATTCGAAGCCGGTCGAAAGCCGGTCGAGAACGACCACGCTTTCGCCCGCATCCAGCAATTCCCAGACCATATGGCTGCCGACATAGCCGGCGCCGCCTGTCACCAAAACCGTCATCCAAATCCTCGCTTACCCAAGATTTATCGGAAACTGTCTCAACAACCGCCTTACTGGAAAGTCTGCCGTCTGCCCATTAAAACCCAAGGTAACCAGCGTTCACTTGATGTGGCATCGTGCTGAAACAAAAGTGAACCAAAGAGTGTGCCAGGATTGGGAATAGGCCACGATCCGCCGTCGTTAGGAACAGGTCCGAGGCGTGGCATTTTGACCAAATCGGCCCGGTGGACGACCAATAGGGCAATGATTATGATCCCGCGCAAAATTGGGAAGCCGACATGAATTACCAGCGTTTCTTCGAGGAGGCGATCGACCAGCTGCATGCAGAGCGTCGCTACCGCGTCTTCGCCGACCTCGAGCGCATCGCGGGCAAATTTCCGCGCGCCATCTGGCGTGCCAATGGCCGCGCCGAGGAAATCACCGTCTGGTGTTCCAACGACTATCTCGGCATGGGCCAGCATCCCGATGTCATCGCCGCGTTCCAGAACGCGGCAGGCAAGATGGGTTCTGGCGCCGGCGGCACCCGCAACATCTCGGGCACGTCCAACCCGCTGGTCGAGCTCGAGCATGAGCTTGCCGACCTGCACGGCAAGGAAGCCGCCCTGGTCTTCACCTCCGGCTTCGTCTCCAACGAAGCCTCGATCTCGACCATCGCGCGGCTCTTGCCCAACTGCCTGATCATCTCGGACGAGCTGAACCATGCCTCGATGATCGAAGGTGTCAGGCGCTCGGGCGCCGAGAAGAAGATCTTCCGCCACAACGACGTCGCGCATCTGGAAAGCCTGTTGCAGACGGCCGGACGCGAACGCGCCAAGCTGATCGTCTTCGAAAGCGTCTATTCGATGGATGGCGACATCGCGCCGATCAAGGAGATCGTCGAACTCGCCGAGCGCTACAATGCCATGACCTATATCGACGAGGTCCATGCGGTGGGCATGTACGGTCCGCGCGGCGGTGGCATCACCGAACGCGAGGGCCTGGCCGACCGTATCGACATCATCGAAGGCACGCTGGCCAAGGCCTTCGGCACGCTCGGCGGCTACATCACCGGCACCAGCGCCGTCATCGACGCGGTGCGCTCCTATGCGCCCGGCTTCATCTTCACCACCGCGTTGCCGCCGGCGATCGCCGCCGCGGCCACAACGTCGATCCGGCATCTCAAGCGCTCGCAGGCCGAGCGCGACGCCCAGCAGCAGCAGGCGAGCCGAACCAAGCAGATTCTTTCCGCCGCCGGCCTGCCGGTGATGGAGTCCGCCACCCATATCGTGCCGGTGCTGGTCGGCGATCCGGAACTTTGCAAGATGGCCAGCGACCGCCTGCTCGGCGTGCACGGCATCTATATCCAGCCGATCAACTACCCGACGGTGCCGCGCGGCACCGAGCGGCTGCGCATCACGCCGACGCCGTTCCATTCGGACGCGTTGATCGCCGAGTTGCAGGACGCGCTGGTCGAGACCTGGGACGCGCTGGGCATTCCCTACGGTTCGGCGGGACGGCCTTCAGTGGCCAAGAGCGACCGCATCATCCCGCTCTTGGTGCCCAAGTCGGGCGGTTAAGTCCGCCACCTGCTCAAACAGTCTTTATCCACCTTGCCAGCCGGCTTGCCGCTTCCTCGAGCTGGTCGAGGCGGCGGTGGAAGCACAGCCGCAGGAACGCCTCGCCACCGGGGCCAAAGGCGGTCCCGGGCGCCAGGCCGACATTGGCCTTGTCGACAATGTCGAAGGCAGCGCTGCGCGAATCCGTGATGCCGTCGACGGTGAAGAACAGATAAAAGGCGCCTTGCGGCACGGTGAAGCGCGCCTTGCCGGTTTCGCCGAGAATGCCGCAGACCAGGTCACGGGCCTTCCTCGCTCGCTCCACCTGTTCGGCGACGAAGCCATCGCCTTCGTCGAGCGCCGCGACCGCGCCGCGCTGCATGAACTGGGCGACGCCCGAGTTCGAATACTGGATCAGGTTCTCGAACACCTGCTGCAGGCTTGGATGCGTCTTGATCCAGCCGACGCGCCAGCCGGTCATCGCCCAGTTCTTGGAAAAACTGTTGACGAACAGGATACGGTCTTCCGCCTCCGCGATGTCGAGGAAGGATGGCGCGCGGCCATGACCATAGTGGAACAGCGAATAGATCTCGTCGGCGATGATCCAAAGGTTCTTCGCACGCGCGAGATCGAGGATCGCCCGCAAGGTCTCGTGGTCGGCGGTCCAGCCGGTCGGATTGGACGGAGTGTTGATGAACAGCGCCTTCGTGCGCGGCGTGACCGCCGCCGCTATCTTCTCGACGTCGCAGGACCAGCCATTTCCGGAATGGTCGAGCGTGACGGGCACCGGCACGGCACCCGCTATCGCGGCGGCGGCGTCGAAATTCGGCCAAGCAGGTGACAGGTAGATCACTTCGTCGCCGGCCCTCGCAAGCGCATCGAGTGCCAGCTGGATGGCATGCATGCCTGAGCCGGTGACGATGAATTGCTCCTCGGGGAAGGTCTTGGCGAAATGCCTGGAATAGTAGCGGGCAAGCGCCTGCCTGAGATCAGGGAGGCCCCTCTGCCAGGTGTAGAACGTCTCGCCGCCGGCCAGCGCCTTCGACGCGGCATCGGCGATGAAGGACGGCGTCGGCAGGTCGCCCTCGCCGGCCCAGAGCGGGATCAGGCCTTCGCGCAGCCTGCCGTAGTTGACGACGGCGACGATACCGCTTTCAGGTGCGGCCAGGGCCTCGGGGCGCAGGGTCTGGATCAGGGTCATCGGTGGGTCCGTTGTCTCGGGCGTTCGTAAGCGCTGCTTACCAGATACGAAAACAGAAAACCCCGGCCGCGAACGACCGGGGTTTTGGTCCAGAAGAACCCTATCCGTCTATCGCCTGGCCAGCAGATCGCGGATTTCGGTCAAAAGCTGTACATCGGCCGGCGGAGGAGCTGTCGCTGTGGCGGGCTTTTCCTTTTCCACGCGCCTGCGCATATTGTTCACGGCCTTGACCATGAGGAAGATGATGAAGGCGAGGATGAGAAAGTTCAGCACCACGGTGATGAAGCTGCCATAGGCAAAAACGGCGCCTTGCTTTTTAGCGTCCGCCAATGAGGTGGCGTTGACGGCCGAGGAAAGCCCAAAGAAGTAATTGTTGAAGTCCAACCCGCCGAAGATGGCTCCGACGATCGGCATGATGATGTCGTTGACCAGCGAATCGACAATCTTGCCGAAGGCAGCGCCGATGATGACGCCGACGGCCAAGTCCATCACATTGCCTTTGGAAATGAATTCCTGGAATTCTTTCAGCATTCGACCCTCCTTATCATGGCGGGCCGCGCAGCCGTCCCATTCCTGCGGCACCGACCCGGCGACACCATAACAAAAACCTTGGGTTGCAGCATCGGCTAAAAGAAGAAAACAACCGCTTTCTCCTTACCTCGGGCAGCCGCCGGAAATCATCGCCCGCATGCGCCCAAAGCCGTGATGGACTCGGGCGCCAAGCTGTGATTGCGTCTGACCCGGCCAGGTTAAAATCGGCACAGGGAGGATCTTGCCGGCGTGCAGGGCTTGTTCATCGTCATCATTGCTATCGCCTATGTGACGCTGCTGTTCGCCATCGCCAGCCTGGGCGACCGCCGCTCGGCGATTTCGGGGCCCGGCCGGGCACGGCCTTTCATCTATGCGCTCAGTCTTGCCATTTACTGCACGTCCTGGACCTTCTTCGGCTCGGTCGGCCTTTCCTCGGAACGCGGCCTCGAATTCCTCGGCATCTATACAGGTCCGGTGCTGGTGTTTGTGTTCGGCTTTCCGCTGCTCAACCGCATCGTGCGGCTGGCCAAGACCGAGAAGATCACCTCGGTCGCCGACTTCCTCGGCGCGCGTTACGGCAAGAGTTTCACCGTGGCCGCGATCGCCACGCTGATCGCCACGATCGGCGCCGTGCCCTATATCGCGCTGCAATTGAAGGCGATCTCCGGCTCGGTCAGCCTGATGGTCGAGCACTATACGGGCTCGCCGCCCTCGTTCGATCCCTTCGTCAGCGACATCTCGCTGGTCGTCGCCATGCTGCTTGCGCTGTTTGCGGTCCTGTTCGGCACGCGCCATGCCGACGCCACCGAGCACCAGGACGGGCTGGTGCTGGCGGTCGCGGTCGAGACCGTGGTCAAGCTCGCCGCCTTCCTGGCCATCGGCCTGATGGTCACCTTCCTGATCTTCGGCGGGCCGGGCGACATGTTCGACCGGCTGGCCGAGAATGGCCAGGTGCGGCAGGCAATGGGCTATTCGACGTCGCTCGCCACCTGGCTGGTGCTGACGTGTCTCAGCGGCTTCGCCATCATCCTTTTGCCGCGGCAGTTCTACGTCACCATCGTCGAGAACCGCAGCGAGGCCGAACTGCGCACGGCGACTTGGGTGTTCCCGCTCTACCTCGTGGCGATCAACCTGTTCGTGCTGCCGATCGCCTTTGCCGGCCTGACGCTGGTCGGCACAAGGACGAGCAGCGACCTTTATGTGCTGTCGCTGCCGCTGTTCAGCGGCCACGATTTCCTGGCCATGGCCGCCTTCATCGGCGGCCTGTCGGCGGCAACCGCAATGGTCATCGTCGAGAGCGTGGCGCTGTCGATCATGATCTCGAACGACCTGGTCATCCCGTTGTTCGTGCGCCGGCTGTTGCGCACGACCACCTCCGAGAACGAGGATTGGTCGACGCTCATCCTCAATGTACGGCGGGCGTCGATCTTCATCCTTCTGTTCATTGCCTTTCTCTACTATCGCGAGAGCACCAACAGCGCCCGGCTGTCCTCGATCGGCCTGATGTCCTTCGCGGCGATCGCGCAGTTCGCGCCGGCCCTAATCGGCGGATTGATCTGGCGCGGCGCCAACGGCCGGGGCGCGGCGCTCGGCATGGTCGCCGGCATCCTGGTCTGGGGCTACACGCTGCTGGTGCCGTCGCTCGTCGCGCCCAATACCGGCATCATCGTGCACGGGTTGTTCGGCTTCGAGGCGTTGCGGCCGCAGGCCCTGTTCGGCACCGTCGCCGAACCGCTGAACCATGGCGTGCTGTGGAGCCTGTCGGTCAACGCGCTGTTCTTCGTCTTCGGATCGCTGTCGCGCGCGTCGGTGCCGCTGGAGCGCATTCAGGCATCGATCTTCGTGCCGCGCGAAGCCGGCCCGATGCCGAGCCTGCGCCGTTTCCGCACCGCCATCACCGTCAACGACCTCAAGGATACGATCGCACGCTATCTCGGTGTCGAACGCACCGAGCGGTCCTTTCAATCCTTCGAGAAGAGCAACGGCACCTCGCTGCATGGCAACGAACAGGCCAGCATGGACGTCATCCGCTTTTCCGAGCAGCTTTTGGCCAGCGCCGTCGGCTCCTCCTCGGCGCGGCTGATCCTGTCGCTGCTGTTCAGACGCCACGACCGCGAATCCCGCGACGCCTTCCGCTTGCTCGACGACGCCACGGAAGCGCTGCAGCACAACCGCGACCTGCTGCAGATCGCGCTCGACCAAATGGAGCAAGGCATCACCGTCTTCGACCGCGACTTCCGGCTGATCTGCTGGAACCGCCAGTACCGGGCGCTGTTCGACCTGCCCGACGAGATGGGCCAGGTCGGCGTTTCGCTCGACCAGATTCTTCGCCATCTCGCCGAGCGCGGCGACATTCCTGGCGACCAGCGCGTGACGATGCTCAACCGGCTGACCAGCTTCGTCAGCCCCTGGCAGATGGAACTGAAGACCAGCGGCCGCATCCTGGAACTGCGCTCCAACCCGATGCCCGACGGCGGCATCGTCGCCACCTATGCTGACATCTCCGGCCGCGTCGAGCAGGACCTGGCGTTGAAGCGCGCCAATGAATCGCTGGAGCAGCGCGTCAAGACCCGCACCATCGAACTGACTAGGGTCAACGAGGAATTGACCCGGGTCAACGAGGAGTTGGCGCAGGCACAGATGCTCGCCGAGGAGGCCAATCTCGGCAAGACACGCTTCCTTGCCGCCGCCGGTCACGACATCCTGCAACCCTTGAATGCCGCCCGGCTCTATTGCTCCTCGCTGATCGAGAAGGCCGGCAAGGGGCCGGCCGGCAAGGCGGCCATCAACATCGAATCCTCGCTGGAATCGGTGGAGACCATTCTGGGCGCCGTGCTCGACATTTCGCGCCTCGATGCCGGCGCGATGAAGCCTGATGACACCGCCTTCAGCCTTGATGGCCTGCTGCGCCAGATCGGCAATGATTTTCGGCCACTGGCCGCGGAGAAGAAGCTTGGCCTGACGATCATGCCGTCGTCGCTGACGGTGACGACGGATCGCAACTTGCTGCGTCGCCTGATCCAGAACCTTGTTTCCAACGCCATCAAATACACCCGCCGGGGCCGCATCCTTGTCGGTGTGCGGCGGCGTGGCGACTTGGCGGAGATCCAGGTCATCGACACCGGCATCGGCATTGCCGGCGACAAGCTGAACACCGTCTTCCATGAGTTCACCCGGCTCGACGAAGGCGCGCGCGAAGCCGAAGGTCTTGGCCTCGGCCTCTCCATTGTCGACCGCATCGCCCGAGTGCTCAGGCTCGAAATCCGCATCTTCTCCAATCCGGGCAAGGGCACGCGCTTTTCCGTCATCCTGCCGGTGGCGGCCGCGCAGGAGCCGCGACACGAGGTCGAGACCAGGGCGCCGGCCCGCGCGGCGGCTTCGTTGTCGGGGCTGCATGTGCTGTGCATCGACAACGACATCCGCATCCTCGATGGCATGCGGCTGCTGCTCGAAGGCTGGGGCTGCAATGTCGCCACGGCGACCGGCTCGGGGGATCTGGACAGGGCCGCGATCCACCGTCCGGACATCGTGCTTGCCGACTACCATCTCGACCGCGAAACCGGTCTCGACATTATCATCAGGCTGCGCGCGACCCACGGTGACGACCTGCCGGCCGTGCTGGTCACGGCCGACCGCTCCAACGAGGTGCGAGCAGCGGCGGCAGGGCTCGACATCCCGATGATCAACAAGCCGCTGAAGCCGGCGGTCCTGCGTTCGATGATGGCCAGGTTCAGGCCGATGGTGCGGGCGGCGGAGTGACGTCGAAGCGCCCAGGCCCATCACCTGTCTCAGCGAGAAAAGTCGCGAGCACCAGGCGCCTGGCCATCAGCCCGCCGGCTGCAGCGGGTCGCTGCCGATCTTGGACAGCAGGATCACCGCCTGGGTGCGGCTGTCGACGCCGAGCTTCTGCAATATGGCCGAGACATGTGCCTTGATCGTGGCTTCGGAGACGCCGAGCTCATAAGCGATCTGCTTGTTGAGCAGGCCCTCGGCCAGCATGCCGAGCACGCGGGTCTGCTGCGGGGTCAACGCCTGCAGCCGTTTGATCAGGTCCGATATTTCGGGATCGCGTTCGACGCCGAGATCGACGCCGACAGGTGCCGCGATATCGCCGGCAAGCACCGACTGCACGGCGCCGCGGATTTCTTCCATGCTGGCCGACTTCGAGATGAAACCGGAGGCGCCGAGATCGAGAGCGCGCCGGATGGTCGCCGGGTCGTCATGCGCCGACACCACGATCAGCGGCACCGCCGGATGGATGCCGCGCAACGAGATCAGGCCGGAGAGGCCGCTGGCGCCAGGCATCGACAGGTCCAGCAGCACGAGATCGACATCTTCATTGGCCACGACCAGCGCCTTGGCGCTTTCGAAATCGCCCGCCTCGTGGATGGCGGTGACATTGCCGATGCCGGCAAGCGCCTCGCGCAGGGCGCCGCGAAACAGCGGGTGGTCGTCGGCGATGACGAAAGTATAGCCTGACGGCAAGATGTCCCTCCCCGAATCCCCGATTTACTGCTTTTTGCGGGATCAGTCGGACGATTATGAGGGGCCGCGCGCTGTTTTCAAGCGGCAAAGCCAGCGCGCCGCGTTTTCCCTCGTCACTAGCGCTCAGGTCTTCTGCGAGTTGGGCTGGGCGCCGCCGCTGTCCTTGTCCATATCCTTGACGATGCCCATGAAACTCCTCAGGAAGCGCTCCATGTAGCTCATCGTCTTGTTGAAATCCTCCTCGCTCGGCAGGTTCGATTCGAGGCGGGCGGAGAGCGAATTCTCCAGCCTGGTGACACGCTCGTCCATCGCCTTCATCGAGGTCTGCAAGCGATCGACCTCGTCCTGGTAGGCGGCGCGTTCATCGGCGGCCATCTTGCAGACGAGCTGGCCCGAATGCTCCTCGCAGATCGACATCGCGCCGGTCTGCGTATCCATGCGGACATAGCCGTTATCAGACTTTTCCAGCCGGTAGCGGTCGGCTTCTTCCGAATAAGCTGAGGCCGCGACCAGTGAAACGAGCGCGGCGGGGATCAAGATGTGCTGCAGACGCATGTTGTCCTCCATGGCCAAAGCCTGAAATATCGCATGTTTGCGCCGGAAATGGGGAAGACCCTTGGCGTGGCCTTCCCCGCGCGACTGGTTCGGATTATAGCGCAACCATGTCACAGATTATCTACAAGATAACTCCGCAAGCGCCTTGGCGCGACGCCGAAGCCAATGGCCGCTTTACCGGCGCGCCAATCGACGTCGCCGACGGCTTCATCCATTTTTCGACGGCAGAGCAGGTCGAGGAAACCGCGGCCAAGCATTTTTCCGGCCAGACCGACCTTCTGCTGGTCGCCATCGACGGAACCGGCCTGGGCGATGCGCTGAAATACGAAGTCTCGCGCGGCGGCGCGCTGTTTCCGCATCTCTACGGCGTGCTCGACCTGAAGTCGGTGCTGTGGGTCAAGCCGCTGCCGCTCGGTGCCGACGGCACTCACCAGTTCCCGGCCCTGGAGGGGTAATGAGCGTGCTCGACCGGATCGGCCAGAAGCTGCTGTTCACCTTCGATCCGGAAACCGCGCACGGCCTGTCGATCGCGGCACTGCGCTGTGGCCTGCCGGTCGGCGCGCGGACGGTACACGATACAAGGCTGAAGGTCAGCCTTTGCGGTCTCGATTTCCCCAATCCGCTTGGCATGGCGGCTGGCTACGACAAGAACGCCGAAGTCCCCGATGCGCTGCTTGGCCTCGGTTTCGGCTTTGCCGAGGTCGGCACCATCACGCCCCTGCCGCAATCCGGCAACCCGAAGCCGCGCATCTTTCGGCTGACATCGGATGAAGCCGTCATCAACCGGCTGGGCTTCAACAATGAAGGCCATGCCGCCGCTGAAAGACGCCTTGCGGCGCGCAAGGGGCGCGGCGGTATCGTCGGCGTCAACATCGGCGCCAACAAGGACAGCACCGACCGCGTCAGCGACTATGAGCGCGGCGTCGCCCGCTTCGCGCCCCACGCCAGCTATCTCACCGTCAACATTTCCTCACCCAACACGCCGGGCCTGCGCACCCTGCAGGCGCGCGAACAGCTTGGTGAGCTCCTGTCGCGCGTCATGGCCGCGCGTGCCGCGGCAACCGCGCAGCCGCCGATCTTTCTCAAGATCGCCCCGGATCTGGTCGAGGCCGAGCTGGAGGATATCGCCGCCGAAGTCATGGAAAAACGGATCGATGGCATCATCGTTTCCAACACCACCATTTCCCGCCCGGCGCTGCGTAGCGGTGACGTCGCGCGGGAGACGGGCGGGCTTTCGGGAAAGCCGCTGTTCGAGCGCTCGACCATCGTGCTGGCCAAGATGCGCAAGCTGCTCGGGCCGGAAATGGCCATCATCGGCGTCGGCGGCGTCGATTCAGCGGAGACGGCGCTGGAGAAAATGTGCGCGGGCGCCGATCTCGTCCAGCTCTACACCGGCATGATCTATGCCGGGCCGGCGCTGCCGGGCCGCATAATTTCAGGAATGGCGCGCCTCGCGGACAAGTACGAGCTGAAGTCGATCGGTGACCTCCGTGACAGCCGCCTCGATTATTGGGCCGTTAGGGCACTCTGAGGTAGCTCAACAGGGGATTCCGTGCCAACTTACGTGGCGGAATCAGGACTGCGAAGACGGTTCCAGCTTGGAGCAGTCTCCAAAGCAGTAAAGTCTCCCCTGGCGATCTCCTGGCAAATCCCCAAAAGTGCGCCGCCTGCCGCGCGCGCAAGCGAGCCGCCAAGGCTTATCCGCCGCACACCGGCCTTGGAAATCTGGTCGAACGTCAGCCCGGACACGCCTTGCCCGAGGACATGATTCACCGGAGAACTGACTGACCGGCATATCCTCTCGAGGGATACCAGATCCGGCACGCCGGGCACGTACAGAACCTCAGCACCAAGTGCCTCGAACGCCCTGAGGCGCCGAACTGCTTCTTCAACATCATAAACTCCCTTGCCGATTCCATCGGCGCGAGCAGTAAGTACAATGTCGTACCTTCGCGCAGCTTTCGCCGCAGCGGCAACACGTGCAACCGCATCGTCAAATTCGCGGATCGGCTGGTCGGGATCCGGCCGCCTGTCTTCGATCGAGAGTCCCGCCAATCCTGCCTCGGCCGCGAGCCGAACAGTCTCGGCGATCCCGCCCGGGGTGTCTTCATAGCAATCCTCAAAATCGGCGGTGACCGGGACATGGCTCGCCGTCGCTATCTCGGCGGCATATGCCAAACTTTCGTCGCGGCTTACCTCCCTTGCCCCATCCCTCTTCCCTCTCGAAAAGGCATAGCCTGACGAGGTTGTCGCCAGCGCGCCAAAGCCCAGACCTACCATCATCTGGGCGCCGGCTACGTCCCAGGGATTAGGAACCAGGAAACAGCCCGATTTGTGAAGGATACGAAATTGCTCAACCTTCTCGGACCGGGAAATCACAATATCCTCGAATTGGACGACTAGTTATGCAGTTGGACACAGATGGTACAAACTGCCACCGGTGTATGCCAACCCCATTGCTCAAATCAAAATGCCGTTCGCACCCTGACCCGCAGAATCGTCAGCAAACTCAGTCCCCGCACCAGCAGGAAAACGTGCAGCGCGGCCCACAGGCCGTGATTGCCGAAGGCGGGCGCCAGCGTGATCAGCGCGGCGGCAAAGACGAGGAACGACAAGAGCATCATGTTGCGCATGTCGCGCGACCATGTCGCGCCGATGAAGACACCATCCATCTGGAAGGCAAGCACGCCGCTCAGCGCGGTGAACGCTGCCCAAGGCAGGTAGGCATCGGCTACTGCGCGGACATCCTGCGACGTCGTGACGACAGCGACCAGATTAGCGCCGGCCAGCAACAGCACCAATGTCGCGCCACCGGCCAAGCCGAAGCCCCAGAACAGGGTCAGGCGGACCGCCTGCCGGAACGGTTGCGCCGCACGAGCGCCGATGGCGCGGCCGGCGAGCTGTTCGGCGGCCGTGGCGAAACCGTCGAGGAAATAACCGGCGACGAGGAAGAAATTCATCAGCACCGCATTGGCGGCGAGCGTCACCGTTCCGAACTGTGCGCCTTGGCGGGTGAACAGCGCGAAGGCGGCAAGCAGCGAGAACGAGCGGATCATGATGTCGCGGTTGAGCGACAGCATGCGCAGGAAGGCGCCCATGTCGAGCAGGCGGTGGCGAGGCAAGGGCGGGCTGGATCGGAACCGGCGCACCACGATCGCGAGACCAAGCAGCATGGCGAGGAATTCGCCGGTGACGGTCGCCCAGGCGACACCGGAAACGCCCCAGCCAAGTTCAAGGCCGAGCAGGAAGCAGAGCGCGATGTTGATGCCGTTGAGCACCAGTTGCAGGACAAGCCCGAGCCCGCCCTCGCCACGCCCCAGGACATAGCCAAGGATGGCGTAGTTGATCAGCGAGAACGGGGCGGCGAGCAGCCTGATCCTGACATAAACGCCCATCGCCTCGCTGACGCGTGGCCCGGCATCCATGAACCACTGGCCGCCAACGGCGATGAGCGGCGAAAGCGCTGCCAGCATGGCGCCGGCAACGACCGCGATCAGAACGGCGCGCCAGAACACCGCCTGTTCCTCGAGAGCGTCACCACGCCCGAAAGCCTGGGCGACGAGGCCGGTGGTGCCCGAACGCAGGAAATTGAAGCTGGTGAAGACGACATCGAAAGCCAATGCGCCGGCTGCCAGGCCGCCAAGCAAGGCGGCATCACCGAACTGGCCGACAACAGCCGTATCGACGAGGCCAAGCAGCGGCGTCGTCAGATAGGCGAGCGTCATCGGCACGGCGATGGCAAGCACCGAGCGGTTGGTGACGGAAAAGGCTCTGGCGTCGATTGCGATGGCACCCTTGTCCAAAGATTGCTGCCTTGCTGATTGCGGCTTGATCGGGGAACCGATGTGCCTCATTTTCCGGCCACCACGCAATCGCCCGTCCGCGACGACCAACCGAAATCCCGCTCTGGCGCGAAGCCGCCGGACCAGTCTCATGCCCCTGCAGATCGTCCATCATCCCGACTACGACGCCGGCTTCGCCACCAACCATCGCTTTCCGATGAGCAAATATCCGCTGCTGATGGAGGCCTTGCGCGCACGCGGACTGGCCGGACCCGGCGCGCTCAACACTCCTGAACCCGCGCCGGCGCCGTGGCTGAAGCTTGCCCATGCGGCCGCCTATGTCGACCAGGTCCTCTCCTGCTCCGTGCCGGAAAAAATCGAGCGCGAGATCGGCTTCCCGGTCGACCCGCGCGTTTCGCTGCGCGCGCAGCTTGCCACCGGCGGCACTGTGCTGGCGGCCCGGCTTGCCTTGCGCCACGGCATTGCCTGCAACACCGCCGGCGGCAGCCATCACGCGCGGCGCGCGCAGGGCGCCGGCTTCTGCACCTTCAACGATGTCGCCGTCGCCTCGCTGGTGCTGCTCGCGGAGGGTGCGGCGCAGAAGGTCCTGGTGGTCGACCTCGACGTGCATCAGGGCGACGGCACGGCGGATATTCTAGGCGATGAGCCACGCGTGTTCACCTTCTCCATGCATGGCGAGCGCAACTATCCCACACGCAAGATCGCCTCGGACCTCGACATCGCCCTGCCCGACGGCACGGGCGACGCGGCCTATGTCGAAAGGCTTGATACCATCCTGCGGGACCTCTCCACGCGGGCGCATTGGGATATCGTCTTCTACAATGCCGGCGTCGACGTCCATGCCGAGGACCGGCTCGGCAGGCTGGCGCTTTCCGACAACGGCCTGCGCGCTCGCGACGAGATGGTCATCGGCCATTCTCGGGCGCTCGGCATTCCTGTCTGCGGTGTCATCGGCGGCGGCTATTCCACCGATGTGCCGGCACTTGCCGCGCGTCACGCCATCCTGTTCGAGGTGGCGTCGGGCTACGCGTGAAAGTCACTTCCGATAGTTGGCGATCCTGAGTAGGATGAAGGCCGGCACGACGATCGCGCCGCCAAGCAGGATATAGCCGAGGAAGCGGTCGATGGCATGGAAGCCGAGATTCCAGAGATCGATGAAGAACTTCCGGATGCCGTAGAACACATCCATCGGCGACCAGCCGAAGGCGTTCATGACCAGGCCGACGAGAAAGGATACCACCAGCAGCTTCAGGACAACCCTGAGCGGCGAGTCGCCGAGAAAGCGCGTCAGTGCGGACAAGGCCGTCTCCCGATTGAGATGCCCGGACTCGTGGGCACGGCCCAGAGATACGTGCTTGGCGATCATCCATCAAGCCGGCGCGGTCTGTACGGAGAAACTGATAAGTCGCAGCCAGATGTTGAACGCCATCGAAAGCCCGGATCACTCGAGCGTCTGGCAGAGCGGCTTCCGCGAGCCGCAATTCTTAAATATAGGTAAACAATTTCATTTTAATTTATTGAAAATAAAGCACAAAACCGTCATTTTCCGGTTTTGCGCAATGTGCGTGCAATTTTCACTTGCGAGATACCAGGCGTCTTTCAGGTGACGGACCGCGCGGCGCTCCGCCCCTACCACCGCCGGTGAAAGCCGGTCCCCAGAACCGCGCGACCATCCCTGAAAGACACCCATCGGAGCTGACCGCCTCAACGGTCAGGCTCCTCGGCAATTAACCAGCGTATCGGGTGCGGATGCGCGTTTGTGTTGGAGTAATGCAGTGTCCCCTCAAGCAAAGATCGTCCTGACGGCGAGTGCCCTCGCCCTGTGTCTTCTCGGGCCGGCGATGGCCGCCGACCTCTCGCCTGCCTACAATGATCCCCCTGCCTTCCAGTGGAGCGGCGCCTATGTCGGCGTCCATGGCGGTACGGCGTTCACGGGGATGCCGAACCCGTTCGCCGGTCGAAACGGGTTCAGCGGCGGCGTCCAGGCCGGCTACAACCAGCAGATGGGCCCGGCGGTTCTCGGCGCCGAGATCGAAGGTTCCTATCTGGGCGGCGCCGAACACGATGTCCGGGGCGGCAAGATCAAGGAGAAATGGCGCGGCGCGGCCAAGGCGAAGGCCGGTGTGAGCTTCGACCAGACGTTGCTGTTCGGAACCGGCGGCGTGGCCATGACCAGGTTCGACAAGGGCGACGGCGTGAGGAGCAGCGACGGATGGAAGGTCGGTTACCTCGTCGGCGCCGGCATCGAGCAGGGTTTCGCCGGCGGCCTCTCGGCCAAGGTCGAGTACGACTATGTCCGCACCCCCGGCGTGGAAACGACATCGGCCCTAGGCAGCTCCAAGGAGACGATCGGCAGCCATGAGTTGAAAGCCGGCATCAACTACCGGTTCTAGAAACAGCAAGTGGGCGGACCCCGATCGCGCGATGGCCGCAACGGCATCGCGCGATCTTGTCGTCGATGCATCGATGCCCGGACGCGGACGTTCCCTCGAGGAAAGAGCAATCGATGCTTGTCGCAATGTCGATGTAATCTTCGCAATCTAGGTCCCCTGCGTGAATTTTCACCATGGGAATCAGCAATGTCCAAGCATCGCTCCGGCCGACGGACGTCCAAGCTATCGTTGCTATCGTTCATTGCGATCGCACTCGCATTGGCGGGTTGCGCCTCCGACATCATGAAGAATTATGTCGGACAACCGGTCGAATCGGTCGTTGTGGATTACGGTCCGCCGACGGCGATCGTAGACCTCGGCCGGGGAGAGCGCGCCTATCAGTGGCGCCAGGTCTCGACGTCAGCGGTTTCCGGGACATCGAGTGGCGAAGTCCGCCACACAAAACACGGAACCGTCTATGAAGAGACCGAAACGCCCGGCTATATCGAGCGTCAGGAATGCTTCTACACATTTTACGCCCGCGCTTCCGGCGGCCGCTGGTTCATCACCGATTTCCGCCGGCCAAAGCTGGAATGCGAATGAACCGCCGAACCGCAAATCCTGCGGCAGCGGGTGAAGGAGAACGCCAATGCGCGTCCTGCTGATCGAGGACGAACCGGAAATGGCCTCCGTGCTGAAGACCGCCCTGGAGCGTCTGGACATCATCGTCGACCATGCCGCGACCTTGGCCGACGCCGAGGCGGTAGCTCGTCTGGGCTATCACGACGCCGTGGTGCTGGACCGCCGGCTGCCGGATGGCGACGGCCTCAGTCTGATCCCGCGCCTGCGCGCCCTGCATCTGGATGCGCCGGTGATCGCGCTGACGGCGATGAGCGGGCTGGACGACCGGGTCGCCGGGCTCGATGCCGGCGCCGACGACTACATGGTCAAGCCTTTCGCCACGGTGGAACTCGTCGCGCGGCTCCACGCCCTGCATCGCCGCTCGTTCACCTCACGCGCCAACCAGACAATGGTCGGGCGCCTCACCTATGATTTCCGCCATCGCGAGGCGCTGGTCGAGGATCAGGCGCTCGATTTGCCGCGACGTGAAAGGCTGGTGCTTGAAACGCTCATCCGCCGGCCGGGCCGGACGATCATGCGCAGCGCTCTCGAGGAAGCCGTCTACGCCCTGGACGACGAGATCGGCTCGAATGCGCTCGACGCACATGTCTCGCGGCTGCGCCGCAAGCTCGACGATGTCGCCGCCGGCATCGAGATACGAGCGATCCGCAATCTTGGCTATCTCCTGCGGGCAGCCTCGTGAAGAAGCTGCGCGCGCGCTCGCTGCAATGGATCCTGGTCCGCCGGCTGATCCTGCTCCAGGCGGCGACGCTGCTCCTCTTCATCGTTTTGTGCGCGGCAGCCCTCTGGATCGCCAATCCGAGGCTGCTCATCGACAACGAGGCTGCCGTCGCGGCCGTCAAGGATGCCGTCGACCGCGACAAGGACGGCAGGCTGATTGTCCGTGAAACGCAAGACCTCGCCGCGTTTCGCCAGAGCTTCCCCAATGTCTGGTACATCGTTCGCGACAGTAGCGGGCGAACCGTCCGTTCCGGCACGATACCGGATGTCTACACCAAGGACCTTGGTGGCCTGCTCGGCCAAGCAGATCACGCCACGATCGGATTCTCCGACAAGGACACGCGGCCGGAAGCCTATATCGAAAACGCTTCGACCAAAGCCGGCGCGGTACAGATCATCGCCGCGACGCAGTCGTCGCGCCAGGAGACCGACGGGCTCGAGATCAACATTTCGGCGACGGTGGAGGTCGCCCGGTACCCGGACGGCAGCAGGAACTGGGAGCGCGCCCTGCCGGCGCTTGCGCTCGTCATCGCGATCCTGTTGCTGCCCATCGTCCTCGTCATGGGCGCCACCACGCTGGTGACGACGCCGGCCGTGGTCCGGCGCTCCTTTGCCGGCCTTGTCGAAACCGTCCGCCAGGCTGCCCGCATCGATATCGGTACCCGCGCGATGCAGTTGCCGGTCAAGCACGTGCCGCAGGAAATCGCGCCGCTGGTGCATGCCTTCAACGAGGCTTTGGCCCGCCTCGCTCAGGGATACGACCGGCACAACCGTTTCCTCACCGACGCGGCGCACGAATTGCGCACGCCGATCGCCATCCTACGCACGCGCGCCGAGCTGCTGCGACAGGAGCCGCAAAGCGCGCGGCTGCTGCATGATATCGAGCGCCTGTCGCATCTTGCCCAGCAACTGCTCGACCATCAACTGCTCGACCGTCCATCCGACCAGCGCGAGATCGTCGATCTCGACGATCTGGTCAGCCGGGTGGCGGCCGACTTCGCGCCACTCGCCATCGAGGCCGGCTACGACCTTGCCTTCGAGCCTTCGACCGACATGACACGCGTCGAAGTCAACGTGCTGCAGATCGAGCGGGCACTCGCCAACCTCATGCGCAACGCCATCGAGCATGGCGGCGGTGGCGGTACCATCACGATTGCGATCGACAGGACGGGCGGCATCGAAGTGCGCGACGAAGGCCCGGGCATTCCCGAGGAAGAGCGAGAGAATGTCTTCGAGCCCTTCTATCGCCTGCAGCCGCAGTCGCGTGGGGCCGGCTTGGGCCTGAACCTCGCCCGGCAGATCGCGCTGCTGCACGAGGGAACGATCAGGATCCTGGCGGGCTCATGGCGCGGTGCCCGCATCCGCATGGAACTGCCGGTTCGTTCGTGACCCGGGCCGTTGAAGGCGCCAAACGCATGGCAGCCGGCCAGCCAGCGGCCGCGCCGATCGCTGATTTATCTGTTTTCTAACCAATTGCCGCTATTGCCATTTCCAAAGCGGGAGCCAGGCTTTGGTGGGAACGGGAAAAATCGACGCGCACCGCGCACCCATGTTGTCGGTCGTCGTGCCTTGCTACAATGAACGCGACGGCGTGGCGGAGCTTCACCGACGCGTCAGCGCGGTATGCCTCGAGCAAAGCCTCTCCTACGAGGTCGTGCTCGTCATCGATGGGGCGACCGACGGCACCCGCGAGGCCATTTTCGAACTGGCCGAAAAGGACGACCATGTGGTCGCCATCGATCTTGCACGCAACTACGGCCACCAGATCGCCTTGAGCGCGGGGCTGGAATTCTGCCGCGGCCAGCGCATTCTCATTCTCGACGCCGATCTCCAGGATCCGCCCGAACTGCTGGGCGCGATGATGGCCAGGATGGATGAAGGCTTCGACGTCGTCTACGGCCAAAGGGTGAAACGGGACGGCGAAAGCTGGTTCAAGCTGGCCTCCGCCTCGATGTTCTACCGTCTGCTCGGCAGGATGGTCGATGTCGAGATCGCGCCGGACTCCGGAGATTTCCGGTTGATGAGCCGCCGTGCGCTGGACCATCTGATCGCGATGCCCGAACGCTACAGGTTCATTCGCGGCATGGTGAGTTGGATCGGGCTGAGGCAGGTCGCCTTCCCTTATGAACGGCACCGGCGCTTTGCCGGCACCACGCATTACCCGCTGAAGAAGATGGTTCTCCTGGCGGTCGACGCGATGACCAGCTTTTCGATCGTGCCTTTGCGCTTTGCCTCGCTGCTGGGGATGATGTCCGGCCTGCTCGGCCTGCTCGTGCTTGGCTATACGCTGTTGGAATGGTCTGTCGGCAATGTGCTGCCCGGCTGGACGAGCCTTGCCGCGATCATGCTCATCCTGGGCAGCGTCCAGCTTCTGGTGCTCGGCATCTTCGGCGAGTATCTCGGCCGCATGTACATGGAGACGAAGCGGCGGCCGCTCTATTTCGTCAACGAGATCGTTTCGCGTGGCCAGTCGGCCAAGGACAGCGATCTCCCGGTCCATCGCCTGCAGGAGATGGCAAAGAGGGCGGCCCGTGCTTGAGGCCGAATTCGACCAGTTTGCGCGCGAGTACCAGGAGCAGCATGCCGCGAGCATAAGGCTTAGTGGCGAGACGCCGGACTTCTTCGCGAAATACAAGATCGACGACGTCGCGGCGTCACTGGGACGGGCCGGCGTGAAACCCAGGCGCATACTCGACTTCGGTGCCGGCGTCGGCAATTCGCTCGGCTACATGCGCGCAGCGTTTCCCGACAGCGAGATCGTCCTGCTCGATCCTTCGCGGGAATCGCTCGACATCGCCAGCAAGCGCTTCCCCGATCAGGCCGCGTTCACGCATTTCAACGGCCAGACAATTCCCTTCGCCGACCATAGCTTCGACCTTGCCTTCGCGGCTTGCGTTTTCCATCACATCCCCGAGAACCTTCAGATCGGATTGTTCGCGGAGCTAGGCAGGGTGCTGGCCAATGGCGGCAGTTTCTTTGTCTTCGAGCACAACCCGTGGAATCCACTCACCACCCACGCGGTAAGGAATTGCGCCTTCGATGAGAACGCGGTCCTGATAAGCTCGCCGCAGATGCGCAGGCGAATGGCCGCGGCGGGCCTTTCCGGCACTCGGATCGTCTATCGGATTTTCTTTCCCAGACTGCTTGCAAAGCTGCGGCCGCTTGAGCGTTTCCTGACCAAGATACCTGTTGGAGCCCAATATTTTGCGCATGTGGTCAAGCCGCTCGTTTGACTGTCCGAGGATGCTGCCATCTGGCGCCGTCGGCCTGTTGAACACGACGCTGGGATGCGCGGTCATTCCAGCGCGGTTGGCGCTCTCACCGAAAACCCGTTTGTCCATCTGGCGGGAAACCGGCTCTTCGCTGCCGTTTTTCATCCCGGCTAGGCCCATTTCGTTCGTCGGTGGCGCGGATGCCCCCGATCGGTCGACAAGAATAGAGGCGAAATGGCCTGGAGCGCGACATGAACCAGGTTGAGGCAATCGTTCCGACCACGTCGCGGCTCGAGGATGCGCAGCGCATCAAGCTGGTATTCTGCCTGTTCGCAGCCTCCATCATAGCTGCTGGATTGGCCCCATTCGCGGGCTCGACCCTCAAGGACCCCGACAGCTGGTGGCAAGTGAAAGTCGGGCTGGATTTCCTGGCAAACCGGACATTTCCAACGGTCGATCCCTATTCCTACACTTTTGCCGGGCATCCGTGGATCGCAAAGGAATGGCTGGGGCAGGTCTTTCTGAGCGTTGCCTATAGTATCGGCGGATGGAATGGTGTGGCCGCGCTGATCATCGCCGCGATAGGGCTGACAGTCTTCGTGACGGCATGGTTCCTCAGCGCGTGGCTGAGGCCGATAGTGGCGGTAGCGCTGACATTCATCCTGGCCTTCCTGATCGCCCCTATCTATACGGCGCGTCCCCACGTCTTCACCTTGCCGATCATCGTCATCTGGACGGCGGTGTTGTTTCGTGCATCGGCAGAGGAGCGGGCTCCGCCCTGGTGGCTCCTCGCGCTGGTTGTGCTCTGGGCCAACCTCCACGCTACCTTCACCTTGAGCTTCGTCATCACCGCCTTCGCCGGTCTCGATCTCCTGGCGCGCATCGGCCTGTCGAAACCCGCTCTCTTGGCGAAGTGGGTGGCGTTTGGCCTGCTCTGTCCGCTGGTCTGCCTCATCCATCCCTATGGTGTGCAAGCCATCCTGGCCACGCTCACCGTTGCCCATGGCAATGAGGCGGTGCCGCTGATCCTGGAGTGGCGGCCGTTCAATGCCCCGGAACAGGACATGCAGGAAGCCGCGATACTGGTGGCGCTTTTCGGGCTTATGACGTCAAGGTTGCGGATCGGCTGGGCCAAGGCGTTGTTCATCGTCTTCACCTTGCATGTCTACCTGTCGCATCAGCGCTTCGTCTATCTGTTCTTCCTGCTTGTTCCGCTGGTGGTTGCGGTCGAAGTCGCGCGCCAGTACCCCGCCCTGTCAGCCAGCGTCTGGCTGAACGAAAAGCGTGACGGACTGGAAAAATTCTTCGCCGGCCAATTCCATCTGCTCTGCGGCGCGACGGCGGTGTTGCTGGTTGGCGCGTCGCTTGCGCTCAACAACGCCTACCAGGTCGCGCCGAGCCCGAAGACGTCGGCCAGCGGTGCCCTTGCATTCGCCTGGGATCACCACCTGTCCGGCAATGTCTTGAATTCCTACAATTTCGGCGGCACGCTGGTTTTCCATGGCATCAAGACCTACGTCGACGGCAGGACGGACCAGCTGTTTCTCGGCGGTTTTATGAAAGCCGACGACGCAACGGGGCAAACCGGCGGAAAACCGCTGCTCGAGGCCCAGTTGAAGAAATACGCCATCGGCTGGGCACTGCTTACGGCCGATGACACCCGCATCCCCTTCTTCAATGAACTGGGCTGGAAGCGGGCCTATGCCGACGACTATGCCGTGATCTACCTGCCCGGCGCCTGATTCACCCGATCCCGCAAAACCGGCGTGGCCAGCGTTCGAAGGCATTCACCTTGACACGGATATTGCAGTGCAGCAAAGTCATGCTGCAGAGCACAGTCCGTGGGACCGTACAAAGGGGATCGCCGTATGAAGGGCATGCCAGGCGCCGCCGCATGGCCTTCGCAGGCTACGGCATACGGACCGGTCGAATGAACTACAGGCGCGACATCGACGGCCTTCGGGCAGTTGCGGTGCTGCCGGTCGTGCTTTTCCATTTCGGCGTGTCCGCCATTCCCGGTGGCTTCACCGGCGTCGATATTTTCTTTGTCATATCGGGCTATCTGATCAGCGGCAGCCTGCTGGATGATCTCGAGCGCGGTCAGTTCTCGATCGGGCGCTTCTACTGGCGCCGTGCGCGGCGCATCCTGCCGGCGCTGACCTTCGTCATCCTGCTTGCAAGCATTGCCGCCTGGTTCATCCTGTTGCCGTCGGACCTGCACGAATTCAGCCTCAGCGTGATCGCGGCCTCGACCTTTTGGTCGAACATCTATTTCTGGAAGACGACAAACTATTTTTCGATCGACGCCGAACTGCGGCCGCTGCTGCACACATGGTCGCTCTCGGTCGAGGAGCAGTATTACATCTTCGCGCCGATCCTTGTGTATCTGATCTACCGGTATGCCTCGAAGCGCTGGCTGACGATACTTCTGCCGATCGCCATCGGCAGTTTTGCCCTGGCGGTCATGGCGACCACTCTGGCGCCGACCGCCGGCTTCTACCTCTTGCCGACACGCATCTGGGAACTGGCGCTGGGCGCCGTGCTGATGCTGAAGAGGCCGCCGCCACTTGCCAGCCGGGCGGCAACGGAACTGCTCGGCTTGGCCGGCTTTGCCCTGCTCGCGTTCGGCTTCCTGACGATTTCGGAGAGCGATCCGTTTCCCGGCTACAATGCCCTGTTTCCCTGTATCGGAACGGCCCTGCTCATCTACGCGGGCCAGAACCACGCGAACCGCCCCGTGCCTGTCGCCACGCGCGTGCTTCAATTCGCTCCGATGGTCTGGATCGGCCTCATCTCCTATTCGCTCTACCTTGTTCACTGGCCGATCAATTCCTTCGTCCATTATCTCTCGCTGAAAGCCGTCTCGGTGCCGACGATCGTCGCAATGACGGTGGCCAGCTTCGCCCTGGCGACCTTCTCCTGGAGATATGTCGAGCAGCCTTTCCGGCGGAAGCGGGCCTTCACCGCCCCGCTGCCGATTTTCGCCTTTTCGGCGACGGCGATCGCCCTGCTGTGCGTCGGCGGTCTGGCCGGTATGCTCGGCAACGGCTTTCCGCAGCGGTTCCCCGATTTCTCGACGCAACCGATCGTGGTGGGTGACTGGCGCAACGGCGTCTGCTTCAACGAGGGTGCGAGCCGGATCGAGGATTGGAACCTTGCCGACTGCACGCGCACGCATGGCTTTCCCACCAATGTGCTGCTGTGGGGCGATTCCTTCGCGGCTCACTACGTTTCGGGGCTGGAGGCCAACGCGCAGAAAATCCAGGCCAACGTCATCCAATATACCTATGCCGGCTGCCCACCCAACCTGTCCTACTTTTCCTATGCCAGGCCGAACTGCACCCGCTTCAACGAACGGGCGCTGTCGATCATCCGCGATGCCAATATCCAGGCGGTGATCCTGAGCGGCCGATGGACGGACTACCAGGCCAGGGGCTTCGGCGGACTGCAGACGACGATCGACCGGCTGCGTGACATGGGTGTCAAGGTCTATGTCATCGGCCAGTCTCCGGAGTTCATCGCCGACGTCCAGAAGATCGCTTTCTTTGCAAAACACGAAGGCGCCGTGAGTACATCCTGGCCTATGGCCATGGATGCCGACATCAACAAGCAGGTGCAGCTCTTCGCCAAGGGCGCGACCTTCATCGACCCGCTCACCTATCTGTGCGACGCCATCGGCTGTTCCTATGCGGATGCCACCAGCAAGCAGTTTCTCTATTTCGACTATGGTCATTTCTCTTCCGCCGGCGCGACGCTGGCCGTCTCGAAATACTGGCCGAGCTTCGCCGCCGGCGGCGAAGTCGCAAAGGTCAGGGAAGAGGCGCCGACCGTCACTGGTGAACTGGCGAAGCCCTCATTGTGAGACCGGTTTGCGATTGCCCGAGGCCATGCGGTCATGATAACGAGGCTGCAGCGCGGGTATGATGTAATGGTAGCCTGTCAGCTTCCCAAGCTGAACGCGCGGGTTCGATTCCCGCTACCCGCTCCAGCAGGCCACACAAGGCGTCGCGGCTGATCGGGGTTGGCCGAGATTCCGGCGGTTTTACACCATCGGTTCCGGCATCGTCCATGCTCGAATGTTGCATCTTCGGTCCACAGGAACTGGAAGAGAGCGCTGGTGTCGGCGTTTGCCCGTTCCGCGGCGCCTGACGAGCATTGCCTGTGGTGCGTCCACATACCCGGTCGGGGTCGAGGCCCGCCATGTCTGCTTCAGATCCCCCGTCAGCACCAGATATTGCGTGTCGGTGCCCCGCTGGGCGGGTCCGGGACAACGGTTGTCGGCGCCGAGATATTGTCTACAACCCAGATGGTCGAGACGCCGGCGTCCTCGATCCTCAAATGATAGTGGATCTGCTCTGCCAGGAAGACTGGCGGGAACATGCCGCCCGAGTTGGCGACCACCGGAAATCGTTCGGGATCACAGTGCGGCGTCAGCGTACCGGCATCATAGAAATACGCCTGTGCGCCGTACGGCGTGGCGCTGGCGTTAAGCCGCGGCACTAGACTCCGTTCCCAGAGAATGGACATAGGTTTCTTCAAAATCAATTTTGCAGTGTTGTTAGAAAGCGGACTTACCGCTAGTACTACCGCATGGGGCTAAAAATGTTTCGACCATTCGACAGGGCGCTAAAGCGCTCGCGCGACAAATTGTTCGCCGGACTCCGTGCCTTTGACGGGTTTCGGTACTTCAGCCTGCTGACGATCAATGAAGACATAGTTTTGGTCACAAGGCAGTTCGCTGACCACAGGCTTGTTTTCTCGCCTCATGAACTAGTAGGCCGGCACCTTTTCAGGAATGGCCAATATCAGCGAGCCTTGGCTGACAGGGTACTTGAGATAATCGGCCAGCCCTTTGGGAAAACGCTGTTGGAGCTAGGCGCAAACATCGGGACACATAGCGTCTATCTCACCAGGCAAGGGCATTTTGACCGGCTGATCTGCGTCGAGCCGGCGCCGAACAATATCCACCTGCTGAAGCAGAACCTTGCCTTGAACGGGCTGGCTGAGAAAACCTCGGTCATCGAGTGTGCGGTTGGGGACAGGGATGGGACAGTCGATTTCTATTTTGACGAGAAGAATTTTGGGGCCAGCAGCATAACTGATCACGGCGGAACATCGGTTCAAGTCCCACTGCGCCGCGTGGACGGCATACTGCAAGACCTCGACGTCAGCCCGGAAGAGATCGGGCTTGTATGGATGGATATCGAAGGCGCCGAACCCGATGCGATCAGATCCATGGGGGAGATTGTGGATCAAGGTGTTCCGATTCTCATGGAATACGTGCCCGGCCGTTACGATCGAGCCAAAGTCTCCGAAATGACGGAATACCTGGCCCGCTCCTATCGACGATGCATCGTGTTCGACGGCAAGTCCGAGAAACAGGCCGATATCCGCGAACTGCCAGAAGATACCTACGATATCCTACTTTTGCCGTAGGCCTTCAATCGTTTCCTTGTGAGTGCCATATGCGCGAGATGGAGCAGAAATTCTTACGCATCACTCAGATGCTGGTGATGCTCGCCGTTTCAGGCACTGCCGCGCAGATGCACTGGACGAGCAACGGCCCCTCGATCGGCGCGTGGGGTCTGATCGGCGCAATCGCCTATACGTTCGTCTACTGCTGGTCTACGTCAGAACCTGTCCAACTGGCAGGGCTGTCAGGAATGCCTAAGCCTGGCCGATTCGCATCTCCTTCTTGAGGAGGAACCGGGCGAGGTTGTTGATATTCCGCGGCGCCACCTTCTTGGGCAGATGCGCCAGCAGGTCTTCCGATTTGACGTCGCTGCGGAACCGCTCCGCCCAATCTTCGGTGAGGTCGTCCCGCTGCAGGCGCAAATTCGTCTCGAACTCTCCGTCCGGCATTTCCATCGACAACTGCCGGGCCACCGACGCGACGTAGGGACGAGGATCGTCCAGCAGATCCTCGTAGAAAAAGTGATCATAACGCAGATCGGCCAACCGCAGGTAAGCCTCCCAGAAGGCATAGCTCTGCTCGATCAGGAAATAGGCTTGGCAGATGCCGGCGAAGTCGTATTGCGGAACCAGGTCCGCGCCCTCCATCGTGCTTCTCCAATGGCCTGACGCCTTCGCCCGGCAATAGGAAATCGCTTGGCGAAGACGGTCCCGCCGTTCCAGCAGGATCAAACCCATGGCATGGCGCCGGCTGCATTCCGCCAGGAAGTCGGCTCCATATTTGGCCTGCGACCAGTGAAGATGCCGTGGAAACAGCTTCACGGCGAACGTGCCGTTCGCGGTTCCGCCGCGATCGATCACGGCGGATAGCAGATCATCAAAGGATTTCGGCTTGCAGCCCAGATTGGCCGTGTCGAGCCATTCGGCTGACTTGCCGAATAATCCCGTGCTGTTCGTGAGGCTGCCAAGCCATTCAGAACCGCTGCGGGCTTCGGTCAATATTGCCACGCCCCTCATGCGTGCCGAGTGCCTCCAGATTGTAGACGCTTGATCACAATTCTAGAATACGGTTCTTCTTGGTCGCCCCTCGGCATGGTCGCAGCTCCGCTCGACAACTCCGCAACGGAGATGGGCTGGCATGCTCCGTCGATTCGATATTAGAATAAGCTAAATTACTTAATCCGTCACGGTCAGGTGATCGGCCACGCTGTGGTGGCCGTCAACCAGAAGCGATTACAGCCAGACGCGGAGCCAGACGCGCTCGCGCCGGCAGCGGACGCGGCGGCGGCCGTGGCGCCAGTAGCTGCGGCAAACCCGTCTCCAGCCGCGGCGGCGTCCATGGCGGCGACGCCAGTAGCCATCGGGACCGCGATGTCTCCAGCGACGCCAGCGGCGATCGGAGACCTGCTCCAGTTCGACCTGATCGTCCCCTTCGAAGACAGCCGGATCCGGCTTGTCCAATTCATCGAGAATTCCATTGCCTTGGGGAACACCGGCAAGCGCGCGGCCAGGTCCGGCCACGCTCGCAAACGCCACTGCCCCCGCAACGCCAAGCATTCCAGTAAGAAACAACCGACGTTCCATGAAAACCTCCCGAGTTGTTGACCACCGACACCTCGTTCCCTCGCCCGAAACAGGCTCCAGCGCGCATGCCGATTTTTTTGAACGCGCGACGGCGATTCTCGTTCCATCAGCCCACTTCGCGCAGGATGAAATCATGCAGCATCTTGGCCGCCGGCGACAGTACGCGATTCCTGACCGTGATCAGGCTGTAGGGCCTGACCTCAATGTCGAATTCGGTCTGGACGACGTCGATGGCGCCGGCAAGCCCGTCTGGGTTCTGGATGAACTTCGCCACCTGCACCGATACCGGCGCGATGGCATCGGATTGCGCGACCATGACCAGCGTGAGCAGCAGCGAGCTGGTGTTCAAGATCCGGTCCGGCAGCGCGATGTTGCGGTTCAGGAAGTTGCTCTCCATCGCCTGGCGCAAGGGCGAACCGCCCGACTGGAAGACCCAGTCATAGGCGGCGGTGTCTTCCAGCCGCACCACATTGCCCCCGGCGAGCGGGTGGCCGCGGCGTACGATCAGGCAGGCCTTCTCGACGCCGATCACACGGGATTCGAACAGCCGCGGATTGAGGTCATCGGGAATGCGGGCGATGATGAAGTCGTGGCGCGACGCGATCAGCTCGCGGGCGAGCACGTTCGACGTTTCGACCTGCATGGTGATCTCGATGCGCGGGTAGATGCGGCGGATCTCGCGAATCGCCGGCACGGCCAATTCGATCGCCGGCGCGGTCACGGCGCCGAGGAACACCGAGCCGCCCTTGCCGGCCTTGAGCTCGGCAATCTCGCGATCGGCTTCGCGCATCTCGAGCAGGATCGAGCGCGCCCGCCTGGCAAGTGCCTGGCCATAGGGGGTGAGGGTTACGCCGCGCGGCAGCCGTTCGCACAGCTTGACGTCGAGCACCGCCTCCATCTCGGCGATCATGCGCGAGGCGGCCGGCTGGGAAATGTTCATGACCTGGGCTGCGGCGCTCACCCGTCCGTGATCGTCGAGGGCGGCTATCATGCGCATGTGGCGCAAGCTCAAGCCACTGCGCAGGAGTGTTTCCCCGTCTCCCGGGAGCTTCTCGTAACTTACCGGAATTGCATCGGGATCGCGCAACGCCGCCATGATCTTCCAGCCTTTCCGTCGATTCTTCTCGGATGCTAGACCATACCGGTTTCGGTATAGCAACCACCAAAGATCGCATTTGACAGTTATGGCAAAGCGACCCACCCTCCGCGCGTTCCGAGGTGCAGGGGTCGGTAACGAACAAAATCGTATCGATTGAAACTGCGTCGCGGAGCCGATTGGGAGGATACCGGAGATCGATAAAGCCGACAGCGGCGCGTTTGCGCTCCTGTCCGGTTGCGCGACCCGCGAAGCCCCGAGGTGTCGCGTCCATCAACCAGGGAGAGTAATGTGAAGATTATCAAGACGCTGGCCGCCGTGGCGGCCCTTGGCATCGCTGCCATGAGCTATCAGGCGCACGCGGCCGACAAGGGTCTTGTCGGCGTGCTGATGCCGACCAAGACCTCGCAGCGCTGGATCAACGACGGCGACGCCGTCAAATCCCAGCTCGAGGCTCTCGGCTACACTGTCGACCTGCAGTATGCGCAGGACGACATCCCCAACCAGCTCAGCCAGCTGGAAAACGAAATCACCAAGGGCCCGAAGGCGCTGATCATCGCCTCGATCGACGGCACCACTTTGTCGGACGCGCTGCAGAAGGCCAACGACGCGGGCGTCGTCGTCGTCGCCTATGACCGCCTGATCAAGAAGACTCCCAATGTCGACTATTATACCACCTTCGACAATTTCGGCGTCGGCGTGATCCAGGCGAATTCGCTGGTCAAGGGTCTCAAGGAGCGCTTTCCGAACACCAAGCCGTGGAACGTCGAACTGTTCGGCGGCTCGCCGGACGACAACAACGCCTTCTTCTTCTACAACGGTGCGATTTCGGTCCTGCAGCCGTTGATCGACGACGGCTCGATCAAGATCAAGTCCGGTCAGATGGGCATGGACAAGGTCGGCACGCTGCGCTGGCTGGCGGCAACCGCCCAGGCCCGCATGGACAACCTCCTGTCGGCGAACTACTCGGACGGCAGCCGCGTCGATGGCGTTCTGTCGCCCTATGACGGCCTGTCGCGCGGTATCACCGCATCGCTGCGCGCGGTGGGCTACGGCACGGCCGCTCAGCCCTGGCCGATCGTGACCGGTCAGGACGCCGAGACCGCCTCGGTCAAGCTGATCATCTCGGGTGAGCAGTACTCGACCGTGTTCAAGGACACCCGCGACCTGGCCAAGGCCACTGTCGGACTGGTCGACAAGGTGCTCTCGGGCGGCAAGCCTGACGGCCTCGACACCAAGACCTACAACAACGACGTCAAGGTCGTTCCCTCGATCCTGTTGACGCCGCATGAGGTCGACAAGTCGAACTACCAGAAGCTGGTCGTCGACTCCGGTTACATCAAGGCCGAAGACCTGAAGTAATTCCGGTTATAAAATCAGGGGTCCTGCGCAACGCAGGACCCCTTTTCGTTCAGAAGCGACCCCGGTATTGTTTCTGCCGGCCTAGAGCAATTCCAGGAAAAGTGCGTAGCGGTTTTCCGTCAGGAATTGCGTAAAAACAAGAAAGTCTAGGAGGAGCTTGCCCTGATGACCTCGACGATTTTGGAGATGCGCGACATCACCAAGACGTTCCCCGGCGTGAAGGCGCTCTCGAACGTCAACCTCAGCGTAGAGGAAGGCGAGATCCACGCCGTGGTCGGCGAGAATGGCGCCGGCAAGTCGACGCTGATGAAGGTGCTGTCGGGCGTCTATCCCTCCGGCACCTATGATGGCCAAATCATCTTTCAGGGCCAGGAATGCCATTTCAGAGGCATCCATGACAGCGAACACAAGGGCATTGTCATCATCCACCAGGAACTTGCGCTGGTGCCGATGCTGTCGATCGCCGAAAACATTTTCCTCGGCAACGAACACGCCAGATACGGCGTCATCGACTGGCACGCCAACGAGGCGCGCACGTCCGAGCTTTTGAAGAAAGTCGGTCTCAGGGAAGACCCCAAGACGCTGATCACCAATATCGGCGTCGGCAAGCAGCAGCTGGTCGAGATCGCCAAGGCGCTCAGCAAGGAAGTCAAGCTCCTGATCCTCGACGAGCCGACGGCATCGCTCAGTGAGAAGGACAGCCAGGCGCTGCTCGATCTTTTGCTTGAGTTCAAGCGGCAGGGCATGACCTCGATCCTGATCTCCCACAAGCTCAACGAGGTGAACCGCGTCGCCGACAAGGTGACGGTGATCCGCGACGGGCGCACGATCGAGACATTGCCGCGGAAGGAGATCAGCGAGGACCGGATCATCACCTCCATGGTCGGCCGGTCCCTCGACGATCGCTACCCGCCGCGCGAGCCTGATATCGGCGACGTCATTTTCGAGGTCAAGGACTGGTCCGTCTACCACCCGATCCATGCCGAACGGCAAGTAATCAAGAGCATCGACCTCAAGGTGCGCAAGGGCGAAGTTGTCGGCATCGCCGGGCTGATGGGCGCCGGCCGCACCGAATTCGCCATGAGCCTGTTCGGTCGCTCCTATGGCCGGCACATCAGCGGGGAGGTGCTGCTCAACGGCAAGCCCGCAGACCTTTCGACAGTGGGCAAGGCAGTGCAGAACGGCATCGCCTACGTCACCGAAGACCGCAAAACCTATGGGCTTAACCTCATTGACCACATCAAGCACAATGTGACGCTGGCCAACCTCGCCGGCGTTTCCAATGGCGGCGTCATCGACGATATGCGCGAAATGAGCGTCGCCAACGACTATCGCAAAAAGACCAATATCCGCGCATCCAGCGTCTATCAGCTGACCGGCAATCTCTCGGGCGGCAACCAGCAGAAGGTGGTGTTGTCGAAATGGCTGTTCGCCGACCCGGAAGTTCTGATCCTCGACGAGCCGACGCGCGGCATTGACGTCGGTGCCAAGTACGAAATCTATACAATCATCGCTCGCCTCGCCGCCGAGGGCAAGGCGATCATCGTCATCTCATCGGAAATGCCGGAACTGCTCGGCATCTCCGACAGAATATATGTCATGAACGAAGGGCGCATGGTCGGCGAGATGGCGGCAAGCGAAGCCAGCCAGGAAAAAATCATGCGCGCCATTGTTCGCGGAGAAGGAAAAGCATCATGAGCACAGACAGCGCTCCCGCGCCGCAAAGCGGCACCGCCGAGGACGTCAAGCAGGGTCCTCGCATCGCCGTCTCGGCGCTGACGACGAACCTGCGCGAATACGGCCTGATCATCGCGCTGATCGTCATCATGCTGTTCTTCCAGTACACGACGTCGGGAACGCTGTTCAAACCGGTCAACCTCAGCAACCTAGTGCAGCAGAACTCGTTCATCATCGTGATGGCGCTCGGCATGCTGCTGGTCATCGTCGCCGGCTATATCGATCTCAGCGTAGGATCGGTCGCCGGCTTCATCGGCGCACTTGCCGCCATGATGATGGTCATCTGGCCGCTCGGCATGTTCAGCAACCCGCTCGTGGTCTCGATCGTCTGCCTAGTCGTCGGTGGGTTGATCGGTGGGGCGCAAGGCTACTGGATCGCCTATCACCGCATACCAAGCTTCATCGTGACGCTCGCCGGCATGCTGATCTTCCGCGGCATCTGCCAGGCGCTGCTTGGCGGCGGCTCCTCGGTCGGTCCGCTTCCCGACAGTTTCAAGGCGCTGAGTTCCGGCTTCATACCGGACGTGATCGGCCCGCTGACGCTGATCCCACCGACGGTGAATGCCGCCGGCAAGACCATTGTCGGCAGCGGGCTCACGCTGCACATGACGACGATCGTGCTGGGCCTGATCGCGGTGCTCGCCTACGCCTATTTCGGCTTCAGGGGGCGGCGCAAGCGCGAACGCCACGGTTATGAGGCCGAGCCTTTCACGCTGTTCGTCATCAAGACCCTGGTAGGCAGCGCGCTGGCGCTGTTCCTGGTCTTCCAGTTCGCGACCTATCGGGGCCTGCCGATCGTGCTCCTGGTGATGGGCGTGTTGATTTCATTGTTCGTCTTCGTCACCAAGCGCATGACCATCGGCCGCCGCATCTACGCCATGGGCGGCAACGCCAAGGCGGCGCAACTGTCGGGCATCAACACCGAACGGCTGACGCTCCTGGTGTTCGTCAATATGGGCGTGCTGTCGGCACTCGGCGGCCTCATCATCGCCGCGCGTCTCGGCCAGGCCGTGCCGGCCGCGGGCCTCGGCAGCGAGCTCGACGTGATCGCGGCCGTCTTCATCGGCGGCGCCTCGGCGATGGGCGGCGTCGGCCAGGTCATCGGCGCGGTGGTCGGCGGCTTCATCATGGGCGTGATGAACAACGGAATGTCGATCATGGGCGTCAATGTCGACTGGCAGCAGGTGGTCAAGGGACTGGTCCTGCTCGGGGCCGTCATCTTCGACGTCTACAACAAGAACAAGGCTTAAGGGCCGGGGGCGAGGACTAGGAGGCATACGGGTTCTAGATCGCGAAGCTGCCGGCGGCCCGTCGGCACCAAGAAGTCCGGGGAAGGACCAGGCTCGCGAACGCAATCCGGACGAAGCGTTTCAACCGTGGCGCGTTTCCGCGCCGCGCCGGTCAGGGTTTGCCCATTGGCAGCCGGATACAGATAAATGAGAGAGGACTGATCATGCTGATCTCGCAGATTCTCGACGACGCCGAGACGATCCGTGTCGTTGCCCGCAGCGGCGGGAAGACCCGGATCATCAACGGCGCGCGCAGCGTCTATTCGCTGGCGATGGAGGCCGCCCGCACCGGCGTCGGCCTGGCCGCCCTGATCGAACGCAAGGGACTTGGCGAGACAATCGATCTGGACGCCGCCTACAAGAGGGGGCGCCTCCTGTCGCCGATCAATCACCCCGACCCGGCGCATCTGCATCTGACCGGCACGGGGCTGACGCATCTCGGGTCGGCCGCGACGCGCGATTCCATGCACAAGAAGCTCAGCACCGACGGGGAGGAGCAACTCACCGATTCCATGAAGATGTTCCGCATGGGGCTGGAAGGCGGCAAGCCCGCGAAAGGCCAGGTCGGCGTGCAGCCCGAATGGTTCTACAAGGGCAACGGCACCATGGCGGTCGCGCCTGGCGCGGCGCTCATGTCGCCGGCCTTCGCCAAGGACGCCGGCGAAGAACCGGAGGTCGCCGGGATCTACGTCATCGGCGATGACGGCGCGCCATTCCGAGTCGGCTTCACGCTGTCGAACGAATTCTCGGACCATGTGACCGAGCGCGTGAACTATCTGTTCCTTGCCCACTCCAAGCTGCGCAATGCCTCGTTCGGGCCCGAAATTCTGATCGGCGACCTGCCTTCGGACATCCGCGGCACGTCGCGGATCCTGCGCGACGGCAAGACATTGTGGGAGAAGCCGTTCCTGTCGGGCGAAGCGAACATGTCGCACACCATCGCCAATCTCGAGCACCACCACTTCAAATATTCGGCGTTCCGCCAGCCGGGCGACGTACATGTGCATATGTTCGGCACCGCGACGCTGTCCTTCGCCGACGGCATCAATACCGAGGCCGGCGACGTGTTCGAGATCGAGGCAGGGGATTTTGGTCTGCCGCTGCGCAACCCGCTGGAAATCGAAAAGCCGGTGAAGGTGGCGGTGAAGGCGCTGTGATGCGCCAGACATCAGGACGTCATAGATGGTCCTATGACAGGCTTTGACATATGGTCTTGAGGTATTTGCCAGGCGCCGTACGAAGCCTTGGCTTCGTGCTCTTGCTCGCGCACGCGTCGTCCGTGGCTTATGGAGCCGCGCAGTGCAGTCCCAAATCCTATGGCGAAGCACTCGGGCTTATGAAGAACCGGCTTCTGACGTCCGGTTACTCAAGTCCTCAGGTCGAATTTCTGATGCAAAACGCTGACCAGCGAATGTCCACGCTTGGCGGTGCGAAACTGAACGAGGCGGCCAAGCCATGCGGGATAGACACAGCCCGAGCCCATGTCCTCGGCTGCCTGGACAAAGTCCTGTTCCCCTTGGAAGGATCAAAGGCTTCGCTTGACGCTGCAAGGCAGACACGCATCTGGGGTAAAACGCAACTCGCACGGCGCGAACTGCTGTTCATCGGCAGCTTCAATGCGTGTCTCGGCACTGCGAGAAAGCGCATGTTTCACGGCTAGAATAGTCAAACGTCAAACGGATGCTGAACTCGTCGGGCTGGAGAGGTCGGCTAAAGCTCTGCATGGCCTCATGGCGTCAGGATCAGCGCGCGGCGCGGAAATGTTTGGACAGCTTCAGGCCCTGCGCCTGGTAGTTCGAGCCCAGGTCGGTCCCGTAAAGCGCCTGCGGGCGCTTCAGCATGTGCTCGTAGACCAGCCGGCCGACGATCTGGCCATGGTCGAGGATGAACGGGACTTCGTGGCTGCGCACTTCGAGCACCGCCCGGCTGCCGGTGCCGCCGGCCGCCGAATGGCCGAACCCCGGATCGAAAAACCCGGCATAGTGGACACGGAACTCGCCGACCAGCGGATCGAAGGGCGTCATCTCGGCGGCGTAGAGCGGCGGCACATGCACCGCCTCCTGGCTGACGAGGATGTAGAACTCGTCGGGATCGAGCACCAGTTCGCCGGCGCCGCTCTTGTGGATCGGCTCCCAGAAGTCGACGACATCCTGGGCGGCACGCTTGTCGACATCGACGAGGCCAGTGTGGTGCTTGCCGCGATAGCCGACCAGCCCATCCTTGTCGCCGTTGAGATCGATCGACAGCGCGATGCCGCCGCCCGAAATGTTCGGCGGCTCGGTGGCGACCAGCATCTCGGCGCGGTGCAATTCATGCAGTTCGGCTTCCGAAAGCAGCGCGTTGCCGGTGCGAAAGCGGATTTGAGACAGGCGCGAACCGGTGCGTGCAACAATCGGGAAGGTGCGGGGGCTGACTTCGAGATAGAGCGGACCCTGATAGCCAGCGGCGATCTTGTCGAACTCATGGCCCCGGTCGGTCATGACGCGGGTGAAGATGTCGAGCCGACCGGTCGAGCTCTTCGGATTGGCCGAAGCCGAAATGTCAGCCGGCAGGGCCAGGCTTTCGAGCAGCGGCACAATATAGACGCAGCCGGTTTCGAGAACCGCGCCTTCGGTCAGATTAATCTCGTGCAGCTGCAGCCGATCGAGTTTTTCCGAGACCTTATGGTTGGGACCGGGTAGGAACGAGGCCCGCACCCGCCAGGCCTTTTCGCCCAATCTCAGATCAAGGCTCGCCGGCTGGATCTGATCGGCATCGAGCGCACGCGGCGACTTCAGCGCGCCGGACTGGAACAGCGCCGAAATGTCCTGATCGGGAAGAATGCCTGTCTGCCGCAAAGTCTGGCTCCTGGGCCTTTGATACAAACCTCTTAATGAAGCCGGCAATTGACGCAAGCGTGGCGCGGGTCTAAAGGGTCGTTATCCCGTGGTGATTTGGCCGGTCGGCTTGCAGCCACGTTAAACAAGTCGCTAAAGGACCGTCGGGCCGCAAGGCCGTATGGACCGGTTGCGACTTTTTCGCGGCCGGTTTTTTTGTGTTTGGATAGGACGATGACGAGCAAGACGCGCAATTGGAAGCCTCAAACCGCACTCGTGCATGGCGGAACCCTGCGTTCCCAATTCGGCGAAACCTCCGAGGCGATGTACCTGACCCAAGGCTATGTCTACAAGACCGCCGAGGCGGCGGAAGCCCGCTTCAAGGGCGAAGAGCCTGGCTTCATCTATTCGCGTTACGCCAACCCGACCGTCGACATGTTCGAAAAGCGCATGTGCGCTCTCGAAGGCGCCGAGGACGCGCGCGCCACGGCGTCGGGCATGGCTGCGGTGACGGCGGCCCTTCTGTGCAGCGTCAAGGCCGGCGACCATATCGTGGCGGCGCGCGCGCTGTTCGGTTCCTGCCGCTGGGTGGTCGAGACGCTGGCGCCGCGCTATGGCATCGAGGCTACTTTGGTCGACGGCACCGATATCGCCAACTGGGAAAAGGCGGTCAGGCCGAACACCAAGCTGTTCTTCCTGGAAAGCCCCACCAACCCGACGCTGGAAGTCGTCGACATCGCCGCCGTCGCTTCGCTTGCCAATTCGATCGGCGCGAGGCTTGTCGTCGACAATGTCTTCGCCACGCCGCTACAGCAGAAGCCGTTGCAGCTTGGTGCGCACATCGTCGTCTACTCGGCCACCAAGCACATCGACGGCCAGGGTCGCTGCCTGGGCGGCGTCATCCTGTCGGACAAGAAGTGGATCGACGAAAATCTGCACGACTACTTCCGCCACACCGGCCCCAGCCTGTCGCCGTTCAATGCCTGGACCTTGCTGAAGGGTCTCGAGACGCTGCCGCTGCGCGTGCGCCAGCAGACGGAAAGTGCCGGCAGGATCGCCGACTTCCTGGCCGAGCAGCCGCAGATCGCCCGCGTCATCTATCCGGGCCGCGCCGACCACCCGCAGGCCGCCATCGTCAAGAAGCAGATGTCGGGCGGCTCGACGCTGATCTGCCTTGACGTCAAGGGCGGCAAGCCGGCGGCCTTCGCCCTGCAGAACGCCCTCGACATCGTGCTGATCTCGAACAATCTCGGCGATGCCAAGAGCCTGATCACCCATCCGGCGACGACGACGCACAAGAACCTGAGCGACGAGGCCCGCGCCGAACTTGGCATCGGGCCTGGCACGCTCAGGCTGTCTGTCGGCCTGGAGGACGCCGACGACCTGCTGGAAGACATCGCGCAGGCGCTGAAGGCGGCCAAATAGGCTGTCCAGGAGCGTCGTCCGCGGCGATCAGGCGCGCGACGGCGTCTCCTCCAGTTCGGCTGCCTTGGTGCGGATGGTCATGGCGTTGCCGCGCCAGTCGACGGCGCCGCCGAGCCAGCCGCGCGCCCAGATGAACGGGAGCATCACGTCGCGCGCGAGCATCGCCGCGACCATGCGCGGCGACAGGTGCCAGCCCTTGGACAAGGCCAGCGCGCACTCCGGAAGGTAGAAGGCCGCCAAGACGGCAATCGCGGTTGCCCAGAGGCTGACGCCCGCGCTCGCCGCCGCAACCAGCGCAAGCGCCAGAGGCACCGCCGCGCCAGTCAGGATTTCGGGCGCGAAGAACAGCGGGAAGGTAACGCGGCGCAGGCGCGCCCAGCGGGCCTGGCGCGACCAGATCTCGCCAAGCGTGCGCTGGCCGAGCGGCTGCTCGAAGGGCGCCGCAACGAGATTGACGCGCAGGCCGAGGCCGTTGACCAGCTTGGTCGCGGCGGCGTCCTCGGCGATCTCGGCGGCCAGCGCGCGAATGCCGCCATTTGCGTCCAGCATCGGCTTGTTCCACAGCATGCTCTTGCCCTGGGCAAAGCCGAGGCCGAGCGCCTCGCCGGCATACTGCCAGCGGGCCTGCAATGTGTTGAGGAAGGCGCATTCTACATCGGCCCAGAAACCCTCTGGTCGCGAGCCGATCGGCGTCGAGCAGACAAGGCCGGTGTCGGGCCGCCATGCCGCCATCATGTGCTCGACATAGTCCCTCGGCATCAAGACGTTGGAATCGGCAAGGATGACCCAGTCATGGCGCGCCGCTTCCCAGCCCTTGACGCAATTGTTGAGCTTTGGATTGGCGCTGACACGGTCGTCACCGATCAGCAGCCGGGCCGGCACCTCGGGAAACCGGGCAATCGCCCTGTTTATCAGTTTGACCACCGGGTCGTCGGTATGGGCGACGCAGAAAATCAGTTCGTAGCGAGGCCAGTCGAGCGCGAAGGCGCGTTCCAGCGTCTCGTGCGTGAACGGCTCGACGCCACGCGACGGGACGATGATCGACACCGGTTGCGACTTGCCGGCCGGCGGGGCGATCGTGCCGCGCCGTTTCAGCTGTGAGGCGGCGAGCGAAATGCTGGCGGCGTTTGAAAGGATGAGTGCGGTCGAAAGCGAGGCGGCTATAAAGGTGAGTTCCATCGAGATCTGGTCACTCCGGAAAGGCGGCCCGCATCGTGGCCGTTTTCAACAGTTCGACAGAGCGCCGAGTCGCCCGGTTCGTGCACACCACCATTGTCGTGTGTCACTTAAATGACATTCTTTGCCGGCACCTGCGGTTCAAGGTCGGGCGCGACAAGACGCGCACGTTGACCTGCTCACCGGGAGCGCCGAAAGTCGTCGGATTGTTTTGGAGCCGCTCATGTATCGCGCCGTGACGCGCAACATCGAAGTGCAGGTCAGGCCGTTCTATCTCGAGGACCGTTCGGATCCCTCGGAAAACCGCTATGTCTGGGGCTATCAGATAACGATCGACAACCAGTCGGACGAGTTCGTGCAGTTGTTGTCGCGCTACTGGCACATCACCGATGGTGCCGGCCGGGTCGAGGAAGTACGCGGCCCGGGCGTTGTCGGCGACCAGCCGGAACTCAATCCCGGCGACAGCTATCAATACACGTCCGGCTGCCCGCTCTCGACGCCGTCCGGGATCATGGTCGGGCACTACACGATGCGCAACAAGCGCGGCGAGACGTTCGACATCGCCATCCCCGCCTTCTCGCTCGATCTGCCGGGAACAAGGCGCACGGTGAACTGAGCGCCGACGGTCGCGCTGCCCCTCATCCGCCCTTCGGGCACCTTCTCCCCGTGAACGGGGAGAAGGAAAGATACCTCACTGAGCCGCAAATTCCGCCGGATCGAAGTCGTACTGCGTAGAACAGAACTCGCAGGCGACATGGATGCCGCCATCCTCGGTGCTGTCCTTGATCTCTTGCGCGGAGAAGCCCTCGAGGATGCCACGGATCTTGTCTCGGGAGCATGAGCACTGGTCGGTGACGGGAACGCCTCCGAAGACGCGCACGCCATGCTCGTGGAACAGGCGATAGAGCAGCCGCTCGGCGCCGATGGTCGGATCGATCAATTCGGTCGGCTCGATAGTGCCGAGCAAGGCCAGCAACTCCTGCCAGGAATTGTCCGTGGGATCATGGATCTCCTCGCGCGGATCGCCATCCCCGCCCGGCAAGTCCGGAATGCGCATGCGCTCGGAGGCCTGCGGCAGGAACTGCGCCAGGATACCACCGGCGCGCCACTGCTCGCGCGCCCCGCCGACGCCGGGCGTCAGCAGCTTGGCGACCGAGAGCCTGATATCCGTCGGGATCTGTTCCGACTGGCGGAAATAGGTGCGCGCCGCATCTTCCAGCGTCTCGCCGTCGAGCTGGACGATGCCCTGATAGCGCTGCGTATGGGCGCCCTGGTCGATGGTCAGCGCCAGCACGCCGCTGCCAAGCAGCGTTTGCTGCGAGGTCTCTCCGGCCGCAATCAGGGCCTCCAGCCGGTCGGCGTCGAAACGTGCATAGGCGCGCAGCGCCGAGGGCGTGGAAAAGTCCGCGACCAGCATGTCGACAGGCCCGTCGGTACGGGTCTGCAGAATGAACTTGCCTTCGAACTTGAGCGAGGTGCCGAGCAGCACCGTCAGCACACAGGCTTCCGCCAGCAGGCGGGCGACCGGCTCGGGATAGTCGTGGCGGCCAAGGATGGCGTCGAGCATCGGCCCGAGCTGCACCGTGCGGCCACGCACGTCGAGCGGACCGACCTCGAAGGGAACGACGTGATCGTCGCCGGCGTAGCCGAACTCGCCGAGTTTGGGGTGATGTTCAGTCACTTGATGGCTTTCCAACATGACAAGGCTCCAGGGCGCGACCATGCGGCCCTGGTGGGCACATGCGTCCAAACGCGCTTGATTTGCGTGATGCGGCGCAGATAGGCATCGCACCCCCGCGGATCAAGCGCCTGGGCATTTCAAGCGCCCAGACACGTCATGCGCTCAGACACATCAAGCACCGAGGCACCAGGCAAGCACGGCCTTCTGGGCGTGGAGCCGGTTCTCGGCCTCGTCGAACACCACCGAATGCGGCCCGTCGATGACCTCGTCGGTCACCTCCTCGCCGCGATGCGCCGGCAGGCAATGCATGAACAGGGCGTCGGGCTTCGCCCTGGCCATCAGCGCCGCATTGACCTGGTAGGGCGAGAAGACATTGTGGCCGCGGGCACGGTGTTCCTGGCCCATCGACACCCAGCAGTCGGTGACGATGCAGTCGGCCTGGTCGACGGCTTCCTCGGGCGAGCGGGTGAAATGCAGCTTGCCGCCATGCGCCTTGGACCAGTCGACATGCTTCTGCGCCGGTTCGCTGCCTTCGGGCACGGCGACGTTGAGGTTGAAGCGGAACCGGGCCGAGGCCTCGAGCAGCGAGTGCAGCACATTGTTGCCGTCGCCGGTCCAGGCAATCGTCTTGCCGGCCACCGGACCGCGATGCTCCTCGAATGTCATGATGTCGGCCATCAGCTGGCAGGGATGGGTGTCGTCGGTCAGCCCGTTGATCACCGGAACGGTGGCATTCTCGGTTAGCTCCAGCAGCCGCTCATGCGAGGTGGTGCGGATCATGATCGCGTCGACATAGCGCGACAGCACCTTGGCTGTATCGGCGATGGTCTCGGAGCGACCGAGCTGCATCTCGGTGCCGGTCAACATGATGGTCTCGCCGCCAAGCTGGCGCATGCCGACATCGAAAGAAACGCGCGTGCGCGTCGACGGTTTGTCGAAGATCATGGCCAGCACCTTGCCTTCGAGCGGCTTGGTCCGCTCGCCGGCCTTGAGACGCGCCTTTCGCGTCACCGCATCATCCAGCATGAAGCGCAAATCGCCTTCGGAAACGGTGGAAAGATCGGTAAAATGGCGAACTGACATCAGGAATGGTTCCGGATTACTTCGCGGCGGCGGAGGCGATCGCCTCCGACAGGACCTTGGCGCCAGCGCGGATGCGGTTGAGCGCTTCGTGAATCTCGGCGTCGGTGACGGTGAGCGGTGGCAGCAGGCGAATGACGTTGTCGCCCGCCGGAACGGCCAGCAAATGCTGGTCGCGCAGCGCCATGTTCACCTTGCCGTTGGGCATCGCGCATTTGAGGCCGAGCATCAGCCCGGTGCCCCTGATATCCTCGATCACCTCGGGGAATTCGTCGGCTATCGACGCCAGCCCCTGCTTCATCAGTAGCGCCTTGCGCTGGACATCCTCCAGGAAGCCGTCTTCCAGCACGACGTCGAGGACGGCGTTGCCGACCGCCATTGCCAGCGGATTGCCGCCGAAGGTGGTGCCGTGCACGCCGGCGGTCATGCCGACGGCCGCCTCGTCGGTGGCGAGGCAGGCGCCCATCGGGAAGCCGCCGCCAATGCCCTTGGCGATTGCCATGATGTCGGGCGTCACCGCAGACCACTCATGCGCGAACAGCTTGCCGGTACGGCCAATGCCGCACTGGACCTCGTCGTAGATCAACAGCAGGCCATGCTGCTCGCAGAGCTGCCGCAGCCGCTTCAGCGACTGTGTCGGCACCGGGCGGATGCCGCCCTCGCCTTGCACCGGCTCGATCAGGATCGCGGCGGTCTCGGGCGTGATCGCCTTTTCAGCGGCGTCGATGTCGTCGAAACCGACCTGGTCGAAGCCTTCGACCTTGGGTCCGAAGCCTTCGAGGTATTTGTACTGGCCGCCGGCCGCGATGGTCGCCAGCGTGCGGCCATGGAAGGCGCCCTCGAAGGTGATGATGCGGAAGCGCTCGGGATGTCCCTTGACGAAGTGGTAGCGCCGCGCCGTCTTGATCGCACATTCCAGCGCCTCGGCGCCGGAATTGGTGAAGAACACCTTGTCGGCGAAGGTGGCATCTGCCAGCCGCTCGCCGAGCCTGCTCTGCCCCGGGATCTCGTAGAGATTGGAGACGTGCCAGAGTTTCGCCGCCTGTTCGGTGAGGGCCGCGACCAGATGCGGATGGCCGTGGCCAAGCGAATTGACCGCTATGCCGCCGGCGAAATCGAGATATCGCTCGCCCTTGTCGGTAACCAGCCAAGTGCCTTCCCCATGGTCGAAGGCCAGGGGTGCGCGAGCAAAGGTCTCGTAAAGCGCCGAACCGCTCATTATATGCGTCTCCGGTACCGGAAAATCAAAAAAGCCGCCAAAGCGGCGGCCTTCTGCGGCTTATCGTGTTTTTCGGTCATGAAGTCAACGAAAACGTCGCGTAGTGGCGCGCGGCAAGCCCCCTGACGCAACGCCGGCTCATGAGCGACCGGGCAAGTTGGGGAAAACCGAAAAAACCGATTCGTGTTGCACTTGGGACTCTTGTCACCGAGTCAGCGTATAGAGTAGTTGTAGTCGAGAAATAACTAGATTTCGTGCGGCGGACCTAATCACCAGATATATGTGGTGTCTGCCCCAGCAGTGGTGCTGGGTCGGGAATGGATTCTGGTTGCCGCACGCTTATAAGGAGCGCGGTCATGAACTGGACTGACGAGCGGGTAGAACTCTTGAGAAAACTGTGGTCGGAGGGTCTGAGCGCAAGCCAGATTGCCGCGCAGCTCGGAGGGGTCAGCCGCAACGCGGTCATCGGCAAGGTGCACCGGCTGAAGCTGTCAGGCCGCGGCCGTGCGACAGCGACGCCGGCACGCCAGAAGAAGGCGACGCAGGGATCGACCGTCCAGAAGTCGGTGGCGCGCGCCGCGAGCACGGCACGCCATGTCACGACTTCGATCGGCGCGACGGCCCTTCAGACGCAGTTCGACGCCGAACCCGTGGCAAGACACTACATCCGCCCGGTCGAGAACGTCGTGGTCCCGATCTCACGGCATCTGCAACTCGTCGAACTGACCGAGCGCACCTGCAAATGGCCGAATGGCGATCCGCTTTCGGAGGACTTCAATTTCTGCGGCAACGAAGCCGCCGAAACCGGTCCTTACTGCAAATACCATGCCCGGGTGGCGTTCCAGCCAGCGGCGGAGCGGCGGCGGAATCGCTGAGCGGAGTGAGTAGTGAGTAGCGGTGATCCCACCAATCACTACTGACTACTGACTACTGACTACTTCACAACCATCCATTCTTGCGAAACCGCCAGTACAAAAAAGAGCAGATCAGCGCGATGATGGCCAGCACCATCGGGTAGCCATATTCCATCTTCAGCTCCGGCATGTCGGTAAAGTTCATGCCATAGATGCCGGCGAATGCGGTTGGCACCGCCAGGATGGCCGCCCATGAGGCGAGTTTCTTCGAGATCGCCGTTTCCTGGCTCTGACCGACCAGAAGACTGGCCTCGAAGGCGAAGGCCAGCACCTCGCGCAGGCTGTCGATCTTCTCCTGGACGGTACGGATATGATCCGTCACGTCGCGGAACAGCGGGTGCATGGCCGAATGGATCTGCGGCAGCTCGGCGCTGGTCAGCCGGCGGCAGACTTCCACCAATGGCAATGCCGCGTTGCGCAGGCGCAGGAGGTCGCGGCGCAGCATGTAGAGGCGTTCGATGTCGGGACCGGTCATCGGCTTCAGCAGGACCTTGTCCTCGATCGCCTCGACCTCGTCCTCGATCTGCTCGAGCACGGGCATGTAATTGTCGACGATGAAGTCGAGAATGGCGTAGAGGACGAAATCCTCGCCCTTGGCCAGCGAATGCGGGCAGCTTTCCCAGTGCTGGCGCACGGCGGCATAGGATGTCGACGGGCCGTGCCTGACGCTGACGATGTAGCCTGAGCCGACAAACAGATGTGTCTCGCCGAAGGTGACGCGCCCTTCGATCAATTGCGCCGTGCGAGCAACGATGAACAGCGCATCGCCATATTGCTCGATCTTTGGCCGCTGGTGCGGATGCTCGGCATCCTCGATCGCCAGCTCATGAAGATGAAACTGCGCCTTGACGCGCAACAGAAGTTCGCGGTCAGGTTCAAGCAGCCCGATCCAGACGACATGCCCCGATTTCTTGGCCCATTCGCCGGCTTCCTCGATCGGAATATCGGCGATCCGGCGCCCGGCGGTATAGACACCGCAGGCGATGATGCCCGATGACGGCGGCGAGGGCTTGAACTCGCGGACATATTCCATCGCAGCCTCCCGAAAGCGTTGCCTTCCCTGGGGAACCAGCAAGTTTATCTCGGGGATAGTTTAGCGCAATATGATTAAGCGTTCGAGAGGACGTGCGTTCACTTCACTGGCAGCGCCGCGGGGAGGCCGATCTTGTCCGTCTTGTCGCTCTTCGGCCGCTCGGCCGGCATCTGGTCGCCGGTGACGATGTAGTAGATGGTCTCGGCGATGTTGGTGGCGTGATCGCCGATACGCTCGATGTTCTTGGCGCAGAACAGCAGATGCGTACAGGGCGTGATGTTGCGCGGATCTTCCATCATGTAGGTCAGCAATTCGCGAAACAGCGACGTGTACATGGCATCGATCTGGTCGTCACGGTCGCGCACGAAGCCGATCTTGTCGACCGAACGCGACGCATAGACGTCGAGCACTTCCTTCAACTGGGTCAGCGCCAGGTTGGCCAGAGCTTCCAGGCCGCGGAAAAGGCTGGTCGGCTGGCGGCCGTCGGTGACGGCAGCCACCCGCTTGGCGACGTTCTTGCCGAGGTCTCCGACCCGCTCGAGGTCGGCCGAAATGCGGATGGCGCCGACGATCTCGCGCAGGTCCGTCGCCATCGGCTGGCGCTTGGCGATGATTATGATCGCCTTGTCGTCGATCTCACGCTGCCCCTCATCCAGCACGGCGTCATCGCGAATGACTTTCTGGGCCAATCCCGGATCGGCATTGACCAAGGCGGCGACCGCCTGCTCGACCATGCGCTCGGCATGGCCGCCCATCGCCGCGATGCGCTTGGAGAGATCTTTCAGTTCCTCGTCAAAGGCGCTCATTGTGTGAACGGATTGCATGGACGAAATGCCTTCCCACGGGGTGTCTTGTCTTTGAGTCGTTTCCTCGAATCCCCGCTGATACGCTAACCGGATGACAGAAAAAAGAAACGGTCCCGTGGAAAACTAGGGCAGTATCAGTGCGCCGGCAAATGGACCGAGAAGGCGGCGCCCTTGCCGACCTCGGACCTGATCGTCAGCCTGGCGTTGTGACGCGTCAGGATGTGCTTGACGATCGACAGGCCAAGACCCGTGCCTTTCTGCGTGCGGCTGGTCTCGACATCGATGCGATAGAAGCGCTCGGTGATGCGCGGGATATGCTCCTCGGGAATGCCGGGGCCAAAATCCCTGATCGTCACGTCGATGCCCGGTTCGGCACCATCTTCGCCGCGCGCGATCGACACCACAACCCGCCCGCCCGACTGGCCGTATTTGCAGGCATTTTCCAAAAGGTTCTCGAACACCTGGAACAGTTCGTCGCGATCGCCCGGCACATCGAGCGACCCCTCGGCGAAATCGCGCTCGATGACGACATTGTTTTCCCGGGCGAGCGGTCCGAGCGAATCGATGACGCCGTCCACGGTCTGGCGCAGATCGACTTCGGTTCCCGGCTTCAGATAGGGCTTCATCTCCAGCCGCGACAGCGACAGCAGGTCGTCGATCAGGCGCGCCATGCGGCCGGTCTGGTTCTGCATGATCTGCAGGAACTGCGCGCGCGCCGCCGGATCGTTGCGGGCCGGTCCGCGCAGCGTTTCGATGAAGCCCGCGATCGAAGCCAGCGGGGTGCGCAACTCATGACTGGCATTGGCGATGAAGTCCGCGCGCATGCGGTCTATGCGCCGCGCCTCGCTCTGGTCCTTGAAGACCAGCACATAGAGGTCGGTGCCATGCCCGACCGAGGACGCGCTGACCCGGTAGGCCCTTTCGACGGGCAGTTTCTCGGTGTAGTCGACAACATCCGAGGCGATGGTGCCCGACAGGACACTGTCCAGCAGCGCCTGCATTTCCGGCGCCCGGAATTTCAGCGGCAGCGATATGCCGGGCGCGATGCCGCCAAAGGCGGCAAAGGCGGCGGCGTTGGCGTGGACGATGGTGGCGGCATGGTCGAAGATGATGAGCGGATCGGCGACGGCGGCCGCCAGATATTCGCCGGACAGGCGCTGCAAGCCCATCGCCTCGATTGCCACAGCGCCCTCGGCGGAATGGCGCGCACCCGCCACCGGCAATATTGCCGCCGCCAGCAGCAGGAGCAGCGCCGGTACCAGCACGTAGGCGGAAATACCCGCGAAGCCATAGGTGATCAGGACCGCCAGGACACTGGCCGCGAGCAGCCAGCGGCTGTTCCACAGCCGGCCGGCGATCGCTTGCCCCGTGCCTTTCTGCTCCGCGCCCAGGTCAGTCATTCGCGCGCCCAGCCTCCACCGGTCACACGGCGGCGAAAACTTCCGCTGGACCGCAAATCAAAAGTGCTACAGCGTCCTTCGCGTGTCCAAATGGACGCGCGGCGCTGTAGTGGCTCCCAATAGCATGAGTCCAGACACTTAAAAGGGTTCGTCTGCATGAATAAGGCCAAGGAAAATTCCGCCACGCCAACAGGTCCGCTGAAAATCCGGATCGGCGGCAAGGAACGGGAGTTCGACATCGAGAATCCCGCGCTTCCGGACTGGGTCGAGGAGAACAAGCTGACCGCAGGCGGGTATCCCTACGACAAGAAGATGAAAGGCGAGGAGTATGACGAAACGCTCGAGCAATTGCAGATCGAGCTGGTCAAGGCGCAAGCATGGCTGCAGGCTACCGGCAAACGGGTGATGGCGCTGTTCGAGGGGCGCGACGCTGCCGGCAAGGGTGGCACGATCTTCGTGCTGCGCCAGTACCTCAACCCGCGCACGGCGCGCAACGTCGCGCTGACCAAGCCGACCCCGACGGAGTTGGGGCAATGGTATTACCAGCGCTATGCCGATCATTTCCCGACGTCGGGCGAATTCGTCACCTTCGACCGCTCCTGGTACAACCGCGCCGGCGTCGAGCCGGTGATGGGTTTTTGCACCCCCGAACAGCACGAGAAGTTTCTCGACGAGACGCCGCATTTCGAACGAATGATCGTCAATGACGGCATGCATTTCTTCAAATTCTGGCTGAACATCGGCCAGGAGACGCAGCTCGAGCGCTTTCACGATCGCCGCTACAGCCCCCTGAAGAGCTGGAAGTTCTCGCCGATCGACATTGCCGGCATCACCAAGTGGGACGATTACACCAAGGCGCGCGACAGCATGCTCGAGCACACCCACAAGGAGTTCGCGCCATGGATCATCGTGCGGGCCAACGACAAGCGCCGCGCGCGGCTGGCGGTGATGCGTCGCATCCTCCTGTCGCTGCCCTATGAGGGGCGCGATCTCGATGTCATCGGCAAGGAAGACAGGAAGATCATCGGCGAGGGACCATCATTCCTCGGCAAGCAGGACTGACGCTTTTGGTGCCGCGCAGCCAAAGGGAGCGCGGCGCAATTTGATAGACGCACTACCGATTCAGGTTTCAGGCCGATTCGACCTGAAACCATCCGACTCTAGGCCGCCAGGCGCGCGATCCGCTGCAACCGTCGCAGCGTCGCGTCGTCTTGCAGCGCCTGCTGGAACAGCGATATCTCCTCATCGATGCGCTCGCAAAGTGCCGTGGTGTTGCCCTTGAGCAGGCCGCGCGTCTGCAGCAACGCCGCAACCGGCTTTTTGACGAGCTGCCTGGCCCGGCCGAGCGTCGCCTCCTCGACGCTGCCCTCCGGGACGATCTCGGCGACGAGGCCGAGCGCCCTGGCGTCCTCGGCACGAAGCGTGTCGCCGAGGCAGAAGAAGCGGAAAGCGCCGGCATAGCCGAGCTTCTGCGGCGCCAGGATGCTGGTCGCCGCGTCCGGCACAAGGCCGAAATCGACGAACGGCACCCGGAACGTGCTTTTTTCCGACGCGATCACCATGTCGCAATGGAACAGGATGGTGCAGCCGACGCCGACGGCATCGCCGTCGACACAGGCCAGGATGGGCTTTGGAAACGTCGCCAGCATGCGGAACATGTCGGTGACGGCGGCGATCAGCTTCTGATGCTTGGTGGCATCCAGGAATTCGGAAAAGTCGCCGCCAAGACAGAAGCAGCCCGCCAGGCCGCGCAGCACGACGACCCGCACCTCGTCGTTCTCGGCGGCTTCGTGGAACGTCCTGGCAAGGCTCTCATAGGCCCGTCTGTCGAGCACCGGCCGGCCGTCATTCGACGATACGGTGACGATCAGCGCGTGGTTGCGCAGTTCAGGCTGCGGATGCGCGTTCATGACGCCCTCCTTTGGCCGAACATGTCGGGATATCCCCTGGCCAGGACGGGTGCATGATGTTTGCGGCGCGAACGCACCACGTCCAGCGTGTGCTCGTTGAAGGTGAGCAGCGTCGCCACGACCTGCTGGTTGCCATAGGTGCGCTGATAGCCCAGCGGCGTCGCCAGGAAGTGCAACTGCAGTGCGCGCAGCACCCACATCGGCTCGAACTCGATGATCACCTTGTCGACGCCGCGCTTCAGACCCCACTCGACGAAACCGGCTATCAATTCCGTGCCGACGGTCGAGACGCCGCGCCGGCCATCGCGAAAACCCGGAGCCACCGCATAGCGGGTCAACTCCCAGATGTTGGGACCCGCCGGCGGCGTTCCTTCGGAGAGATCGGTCAACACCTCGGTCAAGAGATGCGGCCGCGTGGTCGGCAACATCCGCTGATAACCCGCGACTTCATTGCCCCTGATGACGATCTGATGCACCGCCTCGTCATGATCGAACTGGTCGACCTCGAACCCGTCGGGGCGACGCAGGTCCTCCCATCCCATTTCCTCGACGAATATCCGATAGCGCAGCCGATGGACGGCCTCCCAGAGGTCGGGGCGTTCCATCAATTCTTTGGTCGAAAGACAAAAAAGCATTCCGTAGTCTCCTGTGTTTCAGGGGAAGATACGGCCGTGCTTCGATGCGAAAATTGCGTGATCACGTAGGCGAGAAGTTCTAGGCCGGCACGGCCGACCTAGCTAATGTATCCCCGCCTTATCGCCTCGGCGACTGCCTGCACCCGGTTGACGGCACCGAGTTTGCTTTTGGCGTTAAGAAGATGTTTCTCCGACGTGTGTTCGGAGATGCCGAGGATTTGCGAAATCTCCCATTCGGACTTGCCGACGGCGGCCCATTGCAGGCACTCGCGTTCGCGCGGCGTCAGTTCGATGTGATCGATGGTCGTGGCCGCCATGGTGTGGAGTTGCATGGCGCGGCCAACGGCATAGGTCGAGACCAGCGAGACCAGGCCGAACTCGGCCGCCGACAGTTCCACGGCCTCGCCACCCAGCGACACCATGACGATTTCGCCGTCGAGCGTGATCAGCGGAAAGGCCAGCCCATCGCGAAGCTTGAAGGCGCCGGCGTCGCCCATCACTTCGCCACTGCCCTTGTCGATGCGAAGCCCCTGGGCGGCTTCCCGCCACTGGAACGGCGCCTGCAGCTGTTTCATGTGACTGACGACGGGATCGTGATCGACATAGTTGCGCGTCACATAGCGCTCGAGCCATTCGACCGGCCAGTCGCAAAGCAGCACATGCTGCTTTTGCTGACCCGTGGGCGTGCGCGGCTTCGGAACGGTTCCGGCCATCAGCGCGGTCAGGCCGAACTCCGATGTTACGCCCAACAGTTTCTCGCAGACCGCGGCCGCCGTTGCGGCGTGCTGCAGCTGGTCTATGTATTCCAGCGTCCGATCGAACTGACCCATCGCAACATCAACCCCATGTTGCCTTATGCATTAAAGTCCATGGTCCACGCCTTGCCGGCACTTCGCCACCGACCAGGAATTGCAAAGCGCCCGCTTCCGGTTGTGGTTCTCGACCCTGGTACCCCACCAGGGCAGCCACCGCTGTTTGCAAACCCACCGAACCATATCCTGAAATCGAAGCGTTGAAATCAAAAAGCATTGTGCCTGTACCATTTTCGTACCAAAACCGGCACGAGAACGAGTGCGGCGGAGTTCTATCTTGGCGTTCCAATGGAGGTTCCAGGTCCTGGCAGCGGCGCTCATCGCGGCCCTGGCTTGGGTTCCCGGAGCGCGCGCGGCGGAGCCGCAGGTACCGGTGCTATGGGACGCCAAGGAGCGGCTGCCCAAGCCGGACCTTTCGGCACTGCCGCGGCTGCGGTTCCTGACGACCACGGATTTTCCGCCCTTCAATTTCCTCGACGGTGCGGGAAAGCTGTCCGGTTTCCATATCGACATGGCGCGCGCCATCTGCGCGGAACTCGGCATCGTCGACAAATGCCAGATCCAAGCCTTGCCGTGGGCGGAGCTTCAAGGCGCGCTCGAGAAAGGCGAAGGCGAAGCGATCATCGCCGGCATTGCCGCAACGCCGCAGTCACGCCAGACATACGCCTTCTCGCGCGCCTACCTGCAGTTTCCGGCACGCTTCATCATGCCCAAGAACAAGGCGCTGGCGGAACCGATCTTCGACAAATTACGCAGTAAGCGCGTCGGCGTGATATCAGGCTCAGCGCATGAACGCATGCTGCGCGACTATTTCAGCACGGTCCAGGTCGTCCCCTTCGACGGGCCGGAAGCGCTCTACGGCGACCTCAAGGCTGGCAAGATCGACGCGGCCTTCGGCGACGGCATGCGCTTCGCCTTCTGGCTCGGCGGCTCCGATGCGGCCGGCTGCTGCCGCTTTGCCGGCGGCCCCTACCTGGCGCCCGAATATCTGGGCACCGGCATGGCAATCGCCACGCGCGCCGACAATCCGGCGCTGGCCGCAGCACTCGACTACGCATTGCAGGAGATTTCGATGAAAGGCACTTTCGCCGAATTCTACCTGCGCTATTTCCCGGTCAGTTTTTTCTGATCCGGTCCCGGTCAGTTTTTTCTGAGTCGGCATAACGCTCTCTTCAGGTGAGCGTGCGAAGCCTTGCCTTGGCCGCACGGCCGATGGCCGCCACGGTCAACGTGTCGAGATCGAGCTGACGGCGGATCAGTTGCAGCACGCGCACCTCCTCCATCCGCATCTCCAGATCGACGGCGGCGACCTCGAAGGCGGCGGCGTAGGCGGTGTCGTGCAGCCGCTCCGGCAGCGCCTCCGCAACCTGGGTCAGGGTCCCCTCCAGCCCACCCTTTTCCTGGAGCATCTTTTGGCAGGCCTGGGCCACGGAAACCAGCCGGTCCTGCCTGAAATCCTCGAACACCGGCCACGAGCGGACGACCTCGCCGATCCTGGCCAGTTCGATGTCGGTCATGTCCCGGTCTGAGGCCGATGTGATGACCATCAGATAGATCAGGGCTTCATGTGGGGTCGGCGACGGCATTCTTTACTCCTTGACGGGCTCCGAAGGTAGGAAGGGGAGCCCGAGGCCGCAAGGAAAAAGCGCTCCACGCGTTGACGCTCCGGCCACGCGCGCCTAGAGACCGGTTGAAAATCGACACTTGCAGCCAGAACGGCGAATAATTTTGGAAAACAGGACCATGGCGGGATCAAACATCATCGATCTCAATCCCGAACTGCTGACGGCTGCGGTCGAGAGCAAGGCATGGCCGTTCGAGGAAGCCAAAAAGATCATCGAGCGCTACAAGGGCGCCGACTTTCCAGAAACGATCCTGTTCGAGACCGGCTATGGACCGTCGGGCCTGCCGCATATCGGCACGTTCGGCGAAGTGGCGCGCACCTCGATGGTGCGCCATGCGTTCCGCGTGCTGACGCGGGACAAAGTCGCCACCAAGCTGCTGTGCTTTTCCGACGACATGGACGGCATGCGCAAGATACCCGACAGCGTGCCGGATCGCGCAGCGCTCGAGCCGTATCTGCACAAGCCGCTGTCATCGGTGCCCAACCCCTTCGGCGGCGACTATGCGAGCTTCGCCGACCACAACAATGCGATGCTCTGCCGCTTCCTCGACACGTTCGGCTTCGACTACGAATTCGCCAGCGCGACGCAGTACTACAAGGCCGGCCGCTTCGATGCGATGCTGTTGCGCGCCGCCGAACGCTACGACCAGATCATGGCGGTCATGCTGCCGACGCTCGGACCTGAGCGACAGGCGACCTACAGCCCCTTCCTGCCTATCTCGCCGAAGAGCGGGCGCGTGCTTTACGTTCCCATGAAGCATGTGGACGCCAAGGCCGGCACCATCACCTTCGACGATGAAGGCACCGAAACCACGCTGCCGGTCACCGGTGGCCGGGTGAAGCTGCAGTGGAAGCCGGATTTCGGCATGCGCTGGGCGGCGCTCGGCGTCGACTTCGAGATGTTCGGCAAGGACCACCAGACCAATGCGGTGGTCTATGACCGCATCTGCAACATCCTGGGCGGGCGGGCGCCGGACCATTTCGTCTACGAGCTGTTCCTCGACGAGAACGGCCAGAAGATTTCCAAGTCGAAGGGCAATGGCCTGACCATCGACGAATGGCTGGCCTATGCACCGACCGAGAGCCTGGGGCTCTACATGTACCAGCGGCCGCGGCAGGCCAAGAAACTGTATTTCGACGTCATACCGCGGGCGGTGGACGAATATTACACCTTCCTCGCCGCCTATCCCCGTCAGGACTGGAAGGAGCGGCTGGGCAACCCGGTCTGGCATATGCATGACGGCAATCCGCCCGCCATCGACATGCCGGTGCCATTCTCGCTGCTGCTCAACCTGGTCAGTGCCTCCAATGCGCAAAACAAGGACGTGCTGTGGGGCTTCATCTCGCGCCATGTACAGGGCGTGACGCCGGCCACCCATCCCGAGCTCGACCGGCTGACGGCCTATGCGATCCGCTATTTCGACGATTTCGTGAAGCCGACGAAAACGTTTCGACCGGCCGACGAGGTCGAGCGCGAAGCGCTGGTGGCTCTCGAAAAGGCACTTGGCGACTTGCCGGCGGGCGCCAGCGGCGAGGCGATCCAGAACGCTTCGCTCAATGTGGCGCGCAAGATCGAACGCTATCAGGATCATTCCAAGCAGAGTCCGGAAGGCGGCCCCGGCGTTTCGGGCGCCTTCTTCCAGATGATCTATCAGGTACTGATCGGTCAGGAACGCGGCCCACGCTTCGGATCCTTCGCCGCCCTCTACGGCGTCCCCGAGACCCGCTCGCTCATTCAGAAGGCGTTGGCTGGTCAGCTGGCTTGAGGACGCCGCCGTCCTCTTCCAGGATCGAACCCGGCGCCTGGGGCGCCGGGGCCGTGGCGGCAGGCGCCGCCGAGATGCCGGCGAGGTTCGGCGCCGGTCCGAAAATGCCTTTCTTCGCGCTCTGCGCCTTGTCGCCGGCCTCGACATAGGGCCCGCCCTTGGCGGCGCGCGCCCAGCCGTTTTCGACCAGCCATTGACCGACATCCAGCTTGCCGATCCGGCACTCCGCCGCGATCCGGTCGCGACCACCTTCCGGCGGCACCAAGCAGACCACGGCGCGGCCGCGCAAGAAGGCGCGGAACGCCGTGCGAGCACGGATACCGCACGGCCAGGATTTGCCGTCTGTGGTACAGGTCTCGTCCTGCCCGACGACATCGATGCCGGAAACGGCGACCGAATAGCCTTTCGCCTCGATCAGGCCGGCAGCCGGCGCGACCGGCTGGAACAGCTTCGTGCCGTTCCAGTCGTCGGGCATCTTCGGCTTGGGCGGCACGGCCAGCGCCAGCGTGCTCAGCGGTTCGCGCGGCTCGACCCGCTCGAGCTCTCCGGCGGGCAGTTCCGGCGGTGCGACGACCTGCGGATCGATCGCCCTCGAATGCGCCGCCGGCTTTGGCGGCTGGGGAGCAGGTATGGCGGAGGTGGCAGGTTCTTCTGGCACCGTCCCGGTGTCGGCCAGCGGGATCGTATCGGCGCCGGGATCGATCTGATCCACCGCAACAGTCCTCGTGCTGCCTTTCAGCGTGCGTCCGCCGGCAACGACCAACGCCGCCATCACCGGAACCATCAGAACCGCCAGGACGAGATGAGGAAGTCGCACCCGTTGCACCTATTGGCTTGCCCAGACGATCCGCGCCACCCATTCGACCTCGCGCATGGGGATGTCGCGGTCGGGATGCTCCGGATTGAGCGAGACCAGCGCGATCGACTTGACGGTCTGGCGCTCAAGCACCTTGGCCATCACCTCGCCTGACGTGGTCTTGACGACGACGCGATCGCCCTTGCGGGTGGCGGCGCCCGGCTCGACGATGAGGACGTCGCCGTTGCGGTAGAGGGGCAGCATGGAATCTCCTTGCACCTGCAGCGCATAGGAACTTTCGGTCGATTGCGCCGGCAATTCGACGAGATCCCAGCCCTGCCCCGCCGGAAAGCCGGCATCGTCGAAGAAGCCGCCGGCGCCTGCCTGGGCAAAGCCGAGCAACGGCACGGCGCGCCGGCGGGACGTCGCGACGACGACCTCACCGCGACCTTCGATCAGCCCGGTGAATTCGTCCAGCGAAGCGCCCGTCGCCTCGATGATCTTGGCCAGCGATTCGGTCGAGGGCCAGCGCGGGCGGCCATCCGACGACAGGCGCTTCGATTTGTTGAAGGCGGTCGAATCGAGACCGGCGCGCCTCGCCAAACCCGAGGCCGAGAGGGAATAGCGCTCGGCCAGAGCGTCTATGGCGGCCCACACGCGGTCGTGCGAGAGCATTTTGCGCGCTCCTTCGAGACAGGAAAAAATGCCTGTTCCTTCTAGTCCCTGCATACCGGTTTGTCTACCAGGCGCGGGCCCACGCCATGCACCGTGAAGGCCGAAGAGATTACAATTTCCGGGATCAGCCTGTTCCCTTGGCCAAGGCGCGCAAACCCCGATGCGAGGTCATGAAAATGCGTTCCGCCTCGGTCGGTGGCCGCGGGTTCACCGCACGGCCAAGTGCGGCGACTACCTCGTCAATGTCGAGGAAGCGGCGCGCCTTGCGGTCGTAGACACCGGCCGTCGTCATGATCACGGCGGCCGTCTCGCCATTGTCGAGGACGAAACGGTGTTTGCCGATGACCTGGGTACCTTCCCAGGTCTCGATCGAGGACACCACTTCGAAGCGCCGCCACAGACGGATCTCGCGGGCGTAGACGGCCTGCAGCCCGCCCATCATCGGCGCCCAGCCATTCTTCCTAGCCAGCGTGATGAGACCAGCGCGGACAAACAGGTCTATGCGGCCAAGGTCGGCCGGCATCATGTAGCGCGCATTGTTGAGATGGACGTTGAAATCGATGTCGGTCGGCAGGCAGCGAAAGGCCAGCCGGCCTTCGCCGCCCATCATATAGGGACCACGGCCGCGCGCCGTGGCCAGCATGCGCGCCATGCGCGCCCAGACATACATGACGCTATGTCAGGCTGCCTGCTTCACGTCGCCCTTGGCATAGGGATCGAAGCGTTCGTAGAAGGTCTCACCTTTCTCGGCCATGTCGATGAGCAGCTTGGGCGCCTTGAACTCGGCGCCATACTTCTTCTGCAGGCCCTTGGCGATCTTGACGAATTGCTTGGCGCCGATCCCGTCGATGTAGGACAGCGCGCCACCGGTGTAGGGCGCGAAGCCGAAGGCCAGGATCGAGCCGACATCGGCCTCGCGTGGATCGGTGACGATACCCTCTTCCATCACGCGTGCCGCTTCGAGCGCGATGGTGACCAGCAGGCGCTGCTGCAGTTCCTCATAGTCGACCTTCTCGGCCGCGAGCTGCGGATAGAGGTCCTTCAACCCCGGCCACAGCTTCTTCTTCGCGGGCTTGGCCGGATAGTCGTAAAAACCCTTGCCATTCTTGCGGCCGAAGCGCCCGTGGTCGTCGACCATGATGTTGATCAGCGCCATCTGTCTGGGGTCGACGGCCTTGTGACCAAGATCCCCGATGGTCTGCTTCATGATCTTCTGGGCAAGGTCGATCGCTGTCTCGTCGGTCAGCGCCAGCGGGCCGACAGGCATGCCGGCGGCCTTCGCCGCATTCTCGATCATTGGAGCGGGCACACCTTCGATCAGCATCTTGTAGGCTTCAGACATGTAACGCAGCACACAGCGGTTGACGTAGAAGCCGCGCGTGTCGTTGACGACGATCGGCGTCTTCTTGATGGCGCGCACGAAGTCGATCGCAGTGGCCAGCGCCTTGTCGCCGGTCTTCTTGCCCAGGATGATCTCGACCAGCATCATCTTGTCGACCGGCGAGAAGAAGTGGATACCGATGAAATTCTTCGGCCGCGCCGAGTTTTTGGCGAGGCCCGTGATTGGGATGGTCGAGGTGTTGGAAGCGAAGATCGCCGACGACTTCAGCACGGCCTCGGCCTGTTCGGTGGCGTTCTTCTTGACAGCGGAATCCTCGAAAACCGCTTCGACGACGAGGTCGCAGCCGGCGAGGTCGGCATAGTCCGCGGTCGGCGTGATCAGGGAGAGTACCTTATCGATTTCAAGCTGAACTGCTTGCCGTGCTGCTTCGGCTCGCTTTGCCTGGTCTTCTGATGGGCCAGCGTGACCGCCCCCAAAGCCCACCTTTCTCAGTTTTTCCGAAAGCAGTTTTTCGGAATGCGCCTTGCCCTTCTGGGCCGAGTTCATATCTCGGTCGAGCAGCACCACCGGAATGCCGGCCTTGGCGGTGACATAGGCAATGCCCGCGCCCATGAAGCCGGCACCGAGGATGCCGATCTTCTTGAACTTGGTGTCCGGCACGCCGGCCGGGCGGCGCGCGCCCTTGTTCAGCTCCTGCAGCGACACGAACAGCGAACGGATCATCGCCGCCGCTTCCTTGCTCTGCATGATCTCGGTGAAATAGCGCTGCTCGATCCTGAGCGCGGTGTCGAAGGGCACCAGGAGGCCCTCATAGACACATTTGAGGATCGCCGCGGCGGCCGGGTAATTGCCATGGGTCTCGCGACGCAGGATGGCGATGGCCGGCGGCCACAGATTGGCGCCCGCCGCCGAATAGATCGGACCACCGGGCAGCCTGAAGCCCTTCTCGTCCCACGGCGCCACCGGCTTGAGGCCGTTCCTGATCATCGCCTTGGCGGTCTCGACCAGTTTCGCCGGTTCGGCGATCTCATGGATCAGGCCCATCGCCTTCGCCTTCTGCGGCGACAGCGTCTGGCCGGAGGTCAGCATCTGCAACGCCTGTTGCTGGTCGGTCAGCCGCGGCACGCGCTGGGTGCCGCCGGCACCGGGGAAGATGCCGATCTTCACCTCGGGGAGCGCCATCCTGACCTTGTCGGAATCGGCCGCGACGCGGCCATGGCAGGCCAGCGACATTTCGAAGGCGCCGCCCATGCAGGTGCCGTTGATCGCCGAGACCCATGGCTTGCCGCAGGTTTCCAGCTTGCGGAACAGGCCGGTCATGATGCCGGCATTGTCGAACAGCGCCTTGGTCGCCTTTTCGACATCCTTGACCTTGTCCGTTGCGAAGCTGGTCAGCATCTTCTGCAGCAAGGTGATGTCGGCCCCGCCGGAGAAGCTGTCCTTGCCGGAAGTGATCACCGCGCCCTTGATGGCGGCATCGCCGGCCACCTTGTCGACGATGGCGTTCAGCTCGCGCATCACCTCTTCGGTGAAGACGTTCATCGAGCGGTCAGGGCTGTTCCAGGTGACCAGCGCGATGCCGTCGGCGTCGGTGTCGAGGGTGAAATTGGTGTAGCTCATCGTTCTCTCCCCGTCAGACGCGTTCGATGATGGTTGCGGTGCCCATGCCGGCGCCGATGCACAGTGTCACCAGCGCGGTGTTCAAGTCGCGGCGCTCGAGTTCGTCCAGCACCGTGCCGAAGATCATCGCGCCGGTGGCGCCGAGCGGATGGCCCATGGCGATGGCGCCGCCATTGACGTTGATCTTGTCGTGCGGGATCTCGAAAGCCTGCATGTAGCGAAGCACGACGGAAGCGAAGGCCTCGTTGAGCTCGAACAGGTCGATATCCGACAGCTTCATCTTGGCGCGCTTCAACAGCTTTTCGGTGACGTCGACCGGGCCGGTCAGCATCAGCACCGGCTCGGAGCCGATGTTGGCGAAGGTGCGGATGCGGGCGCGCGGCTTGAGACCCATCGCCTTGCCGGCCTTCTTCGAGCCGAGCAGCACGGCCGCCGCGCCATCGACGATGCCGGACGAGTTGCCGGCGTGGTGGACGTGGTTGACCTCCTCGACCTCGGGATGCTTCTGCACCGCCACCGCATCGAAGCCGCCCATTTCGCCAGGCATGACGAAGGACGGGTTGAGCGAGGCGAGCGACTGCATGTCGGTCGACGGCCGCATGTGCTCGTCATGGTCGAGAATGGTGAGACCGTTCTGGTCCTTGATCGGGATGACCGAATTCTTGAAGCGGCCATCGGCCCAGGATTTCGCGGCGCGCTTCTGGCTCTCGACCGCGTAGGCGTCGACGTCGTCGCGCGAGAAACCGTATTTGGTGGCGATCAGGTCGGCCGAAATGCCTTGCGGTACGAACCAGCCGGGAAGGCCTACCGAAGGATCCATGAACCAGGCGCCGCCGGACATGCCCATGCCGACGCGCGACATCGATTCGACGCCGCCGGCGATGACGATTTCATCGGCGCCCTGGGCGATCTTGGCGGCGCCGAAATTGATGGCGTCCAAGCCGGAGGCGCAGAAGCGCGAGATCTGCATGCCGGGTGCCTTGGTGTCGTAGCCGGCCTCGAAGGCGGCGGCACGCGGAATGACGGAACCCGCCTCGCCGACAGGATCGACGCAGCCGAAGATGATGTCGTCGACGTTGCCGGTGTCCAGCCCGTTGCGGTCGCGCAGTGCCTCGAGCGTCCTGGCGGCGAGCCGCACCGCCGGCACCTCGTGCAGCGATCCGTCCTTCTTGCCCTTGCCGCGCGGCGTGCGCACGGCGTCATAGACATAAGCTTCGGCCATTTTCATGCTCCTTGGGTTCGCTGAAAAGCTGCTCAGAGCGAGCGTCCGATCAGCAATTTCATGATCTCGTTGGTGCCGCCATAGATGCGCTGGACGCGAGCGTCGCGGAACATGCGGGCGATCGGATATTCATTCATGTAGCCATAGCCGCCATGCAATTGAAGGCATTCGTCGACGACTTTGCCCTGCAGGTCGGAGAGCCAGTACTTGGCCATCGAGGCCGTTACCGGATCCAGCCCGCCATCGATGTGGCGGGTGACGCAGTCATTGTAGAAGACCCGGCCGATGGTGGCCTCGGTCTTCAATTCAGCCAGTTTGAACTGGGTGTTCTGGAAGTCGATGATCGCCTTGCCGAAGGCCTTGCGCTCCTTGACGTAATCGATCGTCAGCGCCAGCGCCCGCTCGATCATGGCGATCGCCCCGGTGCCGATCTGAAGCCGCTCCTGCGGCAATTGCTGCATGAGCTGGACGAAGCCTTGTCCCTCTTCATGGCCGAGCAGGTTGGAGGTCGGCACACGCACGTCGTTGAAGAACAGTTCCGACGTGTCGTTGGCCTTCAGCCCGATCTTGTCGAGGTTGCGGCCGCGCTGGAAGCCTTCGACCTCATCGGTCTCGACGATCATCAGCGAGGTCCCCTTGGCGCCCTTCTCCGGATCGGTCTTGGTGACGATGATGATGAAGTTGGCGAGCTGGCCGTTGGTGATGAAGGTCTTGGAGCCGTTGATCTTGTACTGGTTGCCGTCCTTCTCGGCACGGGTCTTGACACCCTGCAGGTCGGAACCGGCGCCGGGCTCCGTCATGGCGATGGCGCCAATCAGTTCGCCGGTGGCTAGCCTGGGCAGCCATTTCTTCTTCTGCTCTTCCGAGCCGTAATGGAGGATGTAGGGTGCTACGATCGAATTGTGCAGGCCGATGCCGAAACCGTCGACGCCGACATGGCCGATCGCCTCGATGATGGCGCTCTCATGCGCGAACGTGCCGCCCGAGCCGCCATATTCCTCCGGCATGGACGCGCAGAGCAGGCCGGCGGAACCTGCCTTCAGCCAGCTTTCGCGGTCGACCATCTCGTTCTTCTCGAACTCGTCGTAACGCGGCGCGATCTCCTCCCACATGAAACGGGTAGCCATGTCGTAGAGCATGCCGACCTCGTCGGCCGCCCAGGCTGGTTTCGGCAAAGAGAGCACTTCGGCGGGATTTGTCGCCACGATTTCCTCCGCGTATCGACAGGCAGAAAGGCTAGCAAGACCGAGTTTAGAACGCTTCCGCCGGCAGGGCCATCAGCGTATCGGCGCCGCTCGAAATACGGGCGAGGTGCGCCGAGGTTTCCGGCATGATCCGTTCCATGAAGAAGCGCGCCGTCACGACCTTGTTGTCATAGAAGGGCTGGGAACCATTGGCGCCCGTCTTGCCCTGTGCCGCCTTGGCCATCTGGGCCCACATGTAACCCAGCGCCACGAGGCCGAAGAGATGCATGTAGTCGGTCGAGGCCGCACCCGCATTGTCGGGCTTCGCCATGCCGTTCTGCAGCAGCCACATGGTGGCCGCCTGCAAATCGTTGAGGCCCTTCTTCAGACCCTTTGTGAAGGGCGCCATCTTCTCGTCCGCGCGGTTCTCCTCGCAGAATTCGCCGACCTCCTTGAAGAAGGCCTGTATGGCGCGGCCGCCGTTCAAGCCGAGCTTGCGGCCGACGAGGTCGAGCGCCTGAATGCCGTTGGCGCCTTCATAGATCATGGCGATGCGGGCATCGCGCACGAACTGGCTCATGCCGTGCTCTTCGATGTAGCCGTGGCCGCCGAAGACCTGCTGCGCCATCACGGCGTGGTCGAAGCCCTTGTCGGTCAGCACGCCCTTGACCACCGGCGTCATCAGGCCGGTGTAATCGTCGGCCGCCTGGCGATCCTTGTCGTCGGCGGAGCGGTGCGCGATGTCGGACTTGATCGCCGTCCACAGCGCCAGCGCGCGGCCGGCCTCGTTGAAAGCCTTCATGGTCATCAGCGAGCGGCGGATGTCGGGATGGACGATGATCGGATCGGCCTTCTTATCCGGTGCCTTCGGACCCGACAGCGAACGGCCCTGCAAGCGGTCCTTGGCGTAGGCGACGGCGTTCTGGTAGGCGATCTCCGACAGCGACAGGCCCTGCAGGCCGACGCCAAGCCGCGCCTCGTTCATCATCGTGAACATGGCCTTCAGGCCGCCATTGGCCTCACCCAGCAGCGTGCCTTCGGCCTCGTCATAATTCATGACGCAGGTCGAGTTGCCGTGGATGCCCATCTTCTCCTCGATGGAACCGCAGGAAACGGTGTTGCTCGTCTCTGGATTGCCCGACGCGTCGAGCTTGAGCTTCGGCACGATGAACAGCGAGATGCCCTTGACGCCTTCCGGTGCGCCTTCGATACGGGCCAGCACCAGATGGACGATGTTGTCCGACATGTCATGCTCACCGGCCGAGATGAAAATCTTCTGGCCTGAAATCTTGTAGGTGCCATCGCCGTTCGGCACCGCCTTGGTGCGCAACAGGCCGAGATCGGTGCCGCAATGCGGCTCGGTCAGGTTCATGGTGCCGGTCCAGGTGCCCTCGACCATCCTGGGCAGCCAGGTCGCCTTCTGCTCGTCGGTGCCGTGGGTGATGATGGCGGCAATCGCGCCTTGCGTCAGGCCCGGATACATCATCAGCGCCATATTGGCCGACACCATGTATTCCGACACTGCCTGGTGGACGGTGTAAGGCAGGCCCTGGCCGCCGAACTCGACGGGAGCCGCAAGGCCCATCCAGCCGCCTTCGCGATACTGGTCGAACGCTTCCTTGAAGCCCTTGGGCGTGGTCACCGAGCCGTCGTCGTGGCGCACGCAGCCTTCCATGTCGCCGACACGGTTGAGCGGATGCATGACGTTCTCGGCGAGCTTGGCACCTTCGGCGAGAATTGCCTCCAGCACGTCGGGCGTCGCGTCGGCGAATCCGGGAAGGTTCGAATAGCGCTGATAGCCCAGAACTTCGTTGAGCACGAACAGCGTGTCCTGGACCGGGGCCCTGTAGATCGGCATGCTTTTCCTCCACCATGCGGATTAGGCCCCGAAATCAAGCCGTGCGCGGCAAGCGGGCCAATGTCGAAGCCGCAATAGCAAATATTGACGTTTGCGTAAACGTCAATATTTTCGATGCGACAAGATTTCCGCCGCCATGCGCCCGGCGCCTGGCGTTGCGGCATTGCGCGAGGCAGCTGGAAACAGCAGGCCAAAGATAGCAAAAAGCCGCGCGGCATGGCCACGCGGCTTTGACGGTGAAGGGATCCGACAGTGTCGGAGAGTGGCTTAGCTCGCGACGCTAGCCTGCGGTGCCGTACGCTCGGCCAACATCTTGCGCACCGCAGACATCGAGCCGCTGAGCTCATTGATGGCGTCGTCGATCAGTGTCCGCTGCTTCTGCAGGCGAGCGAGCTGCTTCTCCGACTTGTCCAGCGCCAGCCGCAACTGCTTGGTGTTGGAACCGGTCGGATCGTAGAGGTCCATCATCTGCTTGACGTCGCGCAGCGAGAACCCAACCTTGCGGCCGAGCAGGATCAGCTTCAGCCTGGCCTTGTCGCGGCGCGTATAGAGACGGGTCGAACCGTCGCGCTGCGGGTTGAGCAGGCCCTTATCTTCATAGAAGCGCAGCGTGCGCAGCGTCACGCCGTACTTTTTGGCCATTTCGCCGATTCGCGAGAGATCCTCGCCGGCTTCGACAGATGCATTATTGGTATTGGCCGCGGTCTCGCCGGCCGAGATAAGTTTCATGGTCACTGGCTTCCCCGTTTGGCGGCGTCGCGGTCCTGGACCAGGCGTCGCCTGACTGGAAGCGGGGGCGTGCTTCCGGCCGTGGTTTCGACAAACAAATCGCAAAACAGCACGGTTGACGCGCCATTTACGTTTACGTCAATTCTATACCGATAGCCGCCTCATGACGCAAGGGCGTTCTGAAAACGGTGCTTTATGCCGCACCGGACGTCGCGACAGCCAACTTCCTCGCAATTTCTTAAGCTTGGTTAACGCGTTGTTTACCACGTTGGGCGAAATGTGCGCATGTCGGCTACCCGTGGTTATCCTGTATCGAATTTTTCACGGTTTTTCGGAGCGCGGGTGAAACCCGGGAAGCTAGTCTTCCACCGTGGCATGGAAGCGCGGTCGCCTCGTTCCGGCAGGGACTTGGGGAGCTGGTCGCAAGCCGGCCAATCTGAAAGACGGACGCACCGATGAACAGCAAGCGGTCCTACCTCGATACACTCAATGCCGGCAGGCAGCGCAAGCCGCAGACCACGCTCGAGCAGTTGAACCGCTCGCTGGAGACCCTGGAACAGCGCCTGGGGCAGACGCGCGAGGACGCGACGGCACGCCCCGCTCCTCGCCAATATGGCGCCGACCCGCGTTACCCCGCCGCCGAACCGCGTTATCCCGCCGCGCAGCCGACGCCCCAGCAGCACTGGTATGAGGATCCGCAGCCGGCACCGCGTGCGCACAACCCGGCGCCCTCCCCTGCCTTCGACCAGAATTATCAGGCGATCGCGCGCGACATCGACCGTGTGCGCGGCCAGGAAGACAGCGTCGCCATGGTCGGCAAGATCGCGGGCGAGCTGCGCGGCATGCGCGAGGAACTGCGCCACCAGGTGACCTCGGGCCTGCAGCGCGAATTCGACGCGCTGCGCAAGGACATCGATCGCGCCTTCCAGGCGAATGCCAAGCCCGGCGCGACAGGCAAGGGCAGCGCCGAACTCGGCTTGGAATTCGAGCGGCTTTCCGGCGCCATCAAATCGCTCTCGGAGAAGAGTGACGACAGGAGCGTCAATCTGCTGCGACTGGAACTCGAGCAGGTCAAGGCCGCGCTCGACACGCTGGCGCGTGAGGAGAGCGTGCAGAAGGTCGACCGCCGCTGGGACGATTTCGACCGCCGCTGGACGGCTTTCGAAGACCGCGTCGACGCCGACCAGCGCAAGCGCTCCGACGATCCAGCCCTTGCGGCCCTGACCGACCGGCTGGAGCAGATCAGCAACGCCGTCAACAACCTGCCGGAATCGCTGTCGCTGCGTTCGCTGGAGGAAAAGGTCCGCACACTGGCCGGGGCGGTCGACCATTTCGCCAGCCAGCAGGACAATCGCGGCGGCGGCACGCTGGCCATGATCGACGAGCGGCTGGACGAGATTTCCCGCGCCATCGTAGCCTCGACAGTCGCCGCACAGGCGAATTCAATCGACCATGAAGCCTTCGAGCGCATCGAGAAGCGGATCGACTCGCTCGCCCAGCAGATCGAGGAAGTGGCGCAGGACCGTCCCGGCAATGTCGTGATCGACCGGCTGAACACGCTGTCGAGCCGGGTCGATGACCTCGCCGGCCGCGCCAACCTGCCCGAGCAGGCAATGGAACGGCTCGCCAAACAGATCGCGCTGATCGCCGACAAGATCGACCAGGCGCCGGCCATGCCTGACGCCGACTACATCTTCCACGGGCTTGAACAGCGCTTCGACGTGCTGTCGGGCATGATGGAGCGTCGGCAGGGCGACGCCATCGAACAGGGCAACATGCTGTTTCGCGATCTCGAGCGCCGGCTGGACGAGGTTGCCGACCGGCTGGACCAGCGCAGCATGGCGCAGGTCGACAGCGCCGGCATCATGGACGCCATCGATGCCCGCTTCACCGCACTGGCCAAGCGTATGGAAACGCGCGCTCCCGATCCCGCCGGCGAGGCGGCGATCCGCGGGCTGGAAAGCCGGCTCGAGGATATTTCAAGCCGGCTGGACGCTTCGGCGGCCCAAGTCGCCGGCATCGATCCGGCGCTGATCCGCAGCCTGGAGGCGCAGGTCGCCGGCCTGTCGGCGCATCTTTCCAAGCCCAGTACGCCATTGCCGGACTTCGAGGACATCAGCCCGCGCCTCGACGAAATCGAGAAAGCACTGGCCGGGACCCGCGATTCCATCCTCGGCGCCGCACGCGAAGCGGCTGAGAACGCGGTGCGCTCGCTGGCCGGAACGAGCACCAATACGGCCGCGGTATCTGGCCTTGCCCAGGACCTGAAGACGCTGGAGACATTGACGCGGCGTTCCGACGAGCGCAATTCGCGCACCTTCGAAGCCATTCACGATACATTGCTCAAGATCGTCGACAGGCTGGGTTCGCTGGAAACCAGCGAATCGTCCGAAGCGGTGAGCGAACTCCTCGACGTGGCTCCAACCGAACCGAGCGGCTGGCGTGGCGCGCGGCGGCCCAAGATGGCCGTGAACGCACCGTCGATGGCCATGGACGAGCCGCAGCCGCTGACCGGCATGGCCGATCTCGACGCGCGTGCCATGGCCATATTGCGCGCCGACCCGGCATCAGGCGAGCCGGCGCTGCACGTCGAATCGGGCTTGTCTGCCCGGCCGGGCGCGCGCTCGCCCGCGGAAGCCGCCGCCGCCGCCGCGATGGCCGCACTCGGTTCCGACATCGTCGCCGGAGAGGACCAGCCGGCAGGCCGCAAGTCGATGTTCGGCGGGCTGGCGCGCGTCTTCAAGGGCAAGAAGGCGGCGGATGTTCCGCCGCTGGCCGGCTCGGCGCCGAGCGTTGATTTCCCGAGTGCCGATCTCGACGAGCCGCTCGACCCGAAAGTCGCCAACCGCCCGCTGGAACCCGGCTCTGGCGCGCCCGACCTCAACGCCATCATGAAGCGCGTGCGCGACGAGCGGGGACAGCCGGCAAAGCTCGGGGAGAGCGACGCAGCGAAATCGGATTTCATCGCCGCTGCCCGGCGCGCGGCGCAGGCGGCCGCGGCCGAGGCCGACGCCCTCAAGCGCCAGTCGACGATGAAAGGCCCGGTCAAGGCCCTTAGGATAGGCGACCTCCTCAAGGCGCGGCGCAAGCCGATCCTGATGGCGGCGGCAGCGATCATGCTGGCGCTTGCCGGCCTGCAGCTCGGCAAGGCCTTTCTTTCGGATCCCGCCCAGGTGGCAAATAACGACGGGGCCCCGATCGCCGCCTCGCAGCCGGTAAAGACGGCATCTGTCGATACCGCAAGCCAGCCGAAAACCGAAATCCAGCCGGCGGCGACGGACAGCGCGCCGGCCCGTGCCGTCAGGCAGGCCGAACAATCCGCGCCGGCAAGCAAGGACGACATGGCGGCGCAGACCGTCATGGCCATGCCGTCTGATACGGATGCGACGCCGGATAGGGCGCCCGCCGCGCCCGCTCCGGCACCGGTTGCGTCGACCATGACTTCCGGCCCGAGCACAACCGCTCCCGACTCTATGGCATCGGCCGCGCCTGTTGCTCCGATGACCGCTGCTCCCACCGTGACGGATCCGGCCCCTGCTGCGCCAACAGCGGCAACGGCCAACGACACGACTGGCGCCGTTGCGCCCATGGACAAGGCGGCGGCGACGGCCGCGACCAAGTTCGACATCCCGGCCGATGCCGGCCCTGCCGCCTTGCGTGACGCCGCCGCTGGTGGCGACGCCAAGGCACTGTTCGAGGTGGGCTCGCGCTACGCCGAGTCGCGCGGTGTCAAGGAAGACATGCCGGCTGCCGCCAAATGGTACGAGAGGTCGGCGGAACTCGGCTTCGCACCAGCCGAATACCGCATCGGCAATTTCTACGAGAAGGGCATCGGCGTCGCGCGCGACATCAAGAAGTCGAAGACCTGGTACCAACTCGCCGCCGCGCAGGGCAACGCCAGCGCCATGCACAATCTGGCGGTGCTGTTCGCCATGGCCGCGGATGGCGTGACCGACAATGAATCGGCCGCGCACTGGTTCCAGGAGGCCGCCGACCTCGGCGTCAAGGACAGCCAGTTCAATCTCGGCATCCTCGCCGCCAAGGGCGTCGGCATGAAGCAGAATCTGGAAGAATCCTACAAATGGTTCGCACTCGTCGCCAAGACCGGCGACAAGGACGCCGCGGCCAAGCGCGACGAGATCGCCAATGCGCTGCGGCCCGAGCAGCTCGAGCGGGCGCGCGCCGCGACCGAATTGTGGAAGGCCAAGCCGCTCAACGCGACAGCTAATTCGGTGGATATTCCCGAATCCTGGCAGGAAGGCACGCCGCAGACGACCGCCGGCATCGACATGAAGAAGGCGGTCAAGAACATCCAGCTCATCCTCAACAAGAACGGCTATGACGCCGGCGGCGCCGACGGCGTGATGGGCGACAAGACCAAGAACGCGATCATCGCTTTCCAGACCGCCAACAAGCTGCCGGCGACCGGCGCGGTCGACGAGCAACTGGTCAAGGCATTGCTGGCGCGCAAATAACGGCAGAAGCGTCGTTTCCACGACGCTCTTGCCATACATTTGCCTGTTAACTGCTTGAGTTGTCTTTTTGTTTCGGCGCGGCGGCGGGGTTGACCACGCTGCCGCGTCGGCGCAAGAGAAAATTGGCTTTTCGATGCGATACTGTCCGCAACGGCTTTATTCGCCGACAGGCAAACTGATCGAGACTGACGGGTGGGCATCTATCTCCCGATCGCGGAAATTTCCGTAAACGTCTTCGTGCTGCTGGCCATGGGCGCCGCGGTGGGTTTCCTGTCGGGCATGTTCGGGGTGGGCGGCGGCTTCCTGATCACGCCGTTGCTGATCTTCTACAACATCCCCCCGGCGATCGCGGTCGCCACCGGCGCCAACCAGGTCATCGCCTCTTCCGTCTCCGGCGTCCTTTCGCACATGAAGCGAGGCACGCTCGACTTCAAGCTCGGTGGCGTGCTCCTGGCCGGCGGCATCGTGGGTTCCACCGCCGGCATCTTCGTGTTCGGCTTCCTGCGCAAGCTAGGCCAACTCGACCTGTTCATCTCGCTCTCATACGTCGCCCTGCTCGGCACCGTTGGAACGATCATGCTGATCGAGAGCGTCAGCGTGCTGCGCGCCACGCGAAGCGGCGCCGCACCGGTGCTGAAGAAGTCTGGCCAGCACAATTGGATCCATCGCCTGCCGCTGAAGATGCGGTTCAGGGCCTCGAAGCTGTTCGTCAGTGTCATTCCAGTGCTTGGCCTTGGCGCGAGCATCGGCTTTTTGTCGTCAGTCACCGGTGTCGGCGGCGGCTTCATCATGGTCCCTGCACTGATCTATCTGCTGAAGGTGCCGACAAATGTCGTCATCGGCACCTCGCTGTTCCAGATCATCTTCACCTCGGCCTTTACCACGCTCGTCCATGCCACCACCAACCAGACGGTCGATGTGATGTTGGCCTTCCTTCTGATGGCAGGCGGCGTAGCCGGGGCGCAATATGGCGCCAAGGCCGGGCAGCGGCTGCGCGGCGAGCAATTGAGAGCCCTGCTGGCGCTGCTGGTGCTGGCGGTGGCGATCCGGCTCGCCACCGATCTGTTCGTCACTCCGCCCAACCTTTATTCGCTGTCCGGCGTGGGCCTCAACTGATGAAAGGCCTGAAAGCGTTCGCAGCCGTCGCTCTCCTGTCACTGACCGCCGCCGCGCCGGCGAAGGCGCAGACGCCGCTGACGGAAAGCATCCAGATCGGTCTCTCCACCGACGCCGTGTCGATCACCGCCGGCTTTTCCGGCGCCGACCTGACCATTTTCGGTTCGCTGGAAAATCCCGACCCCCTGGTGGCACGACAGGGCCGTTACGACGTCATCGTCGTGCTCGAAGGGCCCCCCAAGCCGGTGGTGGTGCGCCGCAAGGACCGGGTGCTCGGCGTCTGGGTCAATCTGGACTCCGAGACCTTCGAGAACGTGCCGGTATCCTACTCGGTGGCGACGACGCGGCCTCTGCAGGACATCACCGAACCCAACAGCTACAGGCAATTATCGCTCGGCGCCTCCAACCTCTACATGCAGCCCGCCGATGCCGGCGACAGCCCCGCGACGATCGAGGAATTCACCGCGGCGTTGCGCGAGCGCAAGACGGCGACCGGCCTCTACAGCGAGAATGTCGGCGGCGTGCAATTCCTGTCGCAGAACCTGTTTCGCGCCACGGTCAGGCTGGCGCCGAATGTGCCGGTCGGCACGCACAAGGCGCGCGCGTTCCTGTTCAAGAGCGGCCTGTTCGTCAAGGAGAGTTCGGCGCAGCTCGAAATCCGCAAATCGGGCTTCGAACAATCGATCTTCCGCGTCGCCCACGACTATTCGTTCCTCTACGGCGTGTTCGCCATATCGCTGGCCATGGTGACGGGCTGGCTCGGCCGGCTGGTGTTCCGCAAAGATTGATGCTCCGGGAAAAGAGGGGTTCCCCTTTTCCCGGCCATGCGATAAACCGCCGCCTCCCAGCCCAGGGGCAAACACGCACATACAATTCGCCGAAGCGGTCCGGCCATCCGGATGACAGCGCGATGCGTCGCCGCTGTTTTGCCGCCACGAAACAATGACAGGAGGCTGCAATGCATCAGGCATTCGGCGGCATCGACTTCGGCACGTCCAATTCCACGGTGGGCGTGATCCGGAACGGCAAGGCGCGGCTGGTCCCGCTGGAGGGCGAACAGCCCACTCTGCCAAGTGCCGTGTTCTTCAATTTCGAGGACGGCCATACCTATTTCGGCCGTCGCGCGATCGGCGATTATACCGACAGCATCGAAGGCCGCCTGATGCGCTCGTTGAAGAGCGTGCTCGGCAGTTCGCTCGCCCACGAGAAGACGCGTATCAAGGCGCGCCAGATCGGCTTCATCGACATTATCGGCCTGTTCATCGGTCATCTGAGGACGCGGCTGGAGGAGGACGCCGGCGGCGTGGTGGAGAGCGTGGTGCTCGGCCGCCCGGTGCAGTTCGTCGATGATGACGCGCAAGCCGACGCGGAGGCGCAAGGCGAGCTTGAAAAGGCTGCCCGTGCCCAGGGCTTCAAGCACATCGCTTTCCAGTTCGAGCCGATCGCAGCGGCGCTCGACTACGAGCAGAAGGTGACGCGCGAAGAACTGGCGCTGATCATCGACATGGGCGGCGGCACGTCCGACTTCTCGATCGTGCGGGTCTCGCCGGAGCGCTCGCGATCGACCGACCGCAAGGACGACATCCTCGCCAGCCGCGGCATCCATATCGGCGGCACCGATTTCGACCGGCTGCTGAGCATCGCCCATGTCATGCCGCAGCTCGGCTATCTCTCCGCGACCAAGGACGGCAAGCGCAATCTGCCGGCCAGCTACTTCATCGATCTCGCCACATGGCAGCGCATCAATCTGGTCTACACCGCCAAGGCGATGACGCATCTGCGCCAAATCCGCTACGAGGCCGCGCGCGCCGACCTGGTCGACCGCTTCATCCATATCGTCGAGCACCGCTACGGGCACGCTCTGGCAGCGTTGGTCGAGAAAGCCAAGATAGAGCTGACCGACAGGTCATCGGCGGACGTGGCGGTGAAGCTGCCTGACGCGGCGTTCGCCGCCGGGATCACGCGCGACGGGCTGGAGGCAACGATCGCCCGGGAAATCGAGCGGGTCACCGAGACGGTGGCGCAGACCATCCGCGACGCCGGAGTCAAGCCATCCGACATCACCGCGGTGTTCCTGACCGGCGGATCGACGGCGATCCCGCTGGCAAGGCGGGAAATCCTGTCGCTGGTGCCGCAGGCTTCCGTCATAGAAGGCGATATGTTCGGATCGGTCGGGCTTGGCCTGGCGCTCGATGCGCAGCGGAAGTTCGGCTGATCCTACCCTGACCCGTTCATCTCCGCAGCCAGATGCGCCTTCAGCGCCATCTGGGCCAGGCTTGCCTGACGGTCGCGATGGGTGATCATGGCGAAGTCGCGCTTCGGCAATTCGATCGGCACGGCTCTCAGGCTCCCCTCGGCGACGGCCCGCCCGACGACGAGCTCCGAAATGATGGTCGCGCCGGCACCCGCCTCGACCGCCTGGCGAACCGCCTCGTTGCTGGGCAGCACCAGAAATATCTGCAAGTCGGCAAGTGAAATCCCCTCGCGGCGCGCCAGGTCCTCCAGCACCTCGCGCGTGCCGGAGCCGCCTTCGCGGATAATCCAGCGCAGACCGGTGATGTCGGGGCGGCCCGGTGCGGTTTCGGCGATCTTGGGATGCGAGCTGGCGACGACCAGCATCAGCCGGTCGGTGTCGACCTTGGCCCGGCGCAACAAGTCGGACTCGGTGCGCCCTTCGACCAGGCCGAGATCGGCGGTGCCATCGAGCACGCTGGCTTCGACCTGCCTCGTGTTGCCGATGGTGACGCTCAGCCTGACGGCCGGATAGGCCTCGTGGAAGGAGGCCAGCCGGCGCGGCAGCCAGTAGCTGGCAATGGTCAGGCTGGCGGCGATGGAGAGGCTGCCGGCGACCGTCTGCGAAACATGTTCCAGTACATTGCGGGCGGCGGCGGCCCTCTCCAGCACGGCCTTGGCCTCGGGCAGGAAACGGTGCCCGGTCTGAGCGAGCTCGATATTGCGGCCGACGCGGTTGAACAGATGCACACCGTGCTGCTCTTCCAGCGCGCGAATGGCCGCCGACGCGGCCGACTGGGAAATGCCCAGGAGCTCGGCTGCCTTGGTCATGTGGCCGCGCTCGGCGACGGCGACGAAAATGCGCAACTGATCCAGGGTCATGCGCGTATTAAGAACCAATATCGATCGAATTTACAAGAACAACTGATTAGACCGGTCGATAGCTTTATCCTACTTTTTCGGGCGAAGTTAGAAAAAATTAGCCTGCAGGTCGCAGAGATCAAAATGATCGGGCGGTTCAGATCCCTGCTTGCGCATTGGACCCGCGGCATCCGGCGCCGGTTGGCCGGTGATCGATATCACCCGGAAGAGCATTACATGCGCGGCCCCGGGCCGAAGACGCGAGCCAAATCCGCCGGCCGCGCGAGCAGCACGGGATGATGATGCACGGACCGCCACGCGGCGCCAATTCAGCCCCCTCGCAACGCCAGCTTGCCGACACGCGCGCGCCCGATGAAGGCGATGGCGTCGACACCTCGCCAGATGTTTCCGACAGCATCGCCAAGACCACCTGCTACATGTGCGCCTGTCGCTGCGGCATCGACGTGCATATCAAGGACGGCAAGGTCCGCTACATCAACGGCAACAAGGATCATCCGGTCAATCGCGGCGTGATCTGCGGCAAGGGCAGTTCCGGCATCATGCAGCACTACAGCCCGGCCAGGCTGAAGAAACCATTGCTGCGCACCGGCCCGCGCGGCTCGGGCGAGTTCCGCGAGATCGAGTGGGAGGAAGCCTTCTCGATCGCCACCGAGCGGCTGTCGAAGATCCGCCGGACCGATCCTAAAAAACTTGCCTTCTTTACCGGTCGTGACCAGTCGCAATCCTTGACGGGCTGGTGGGCGAGCCAGTTCGGCACGCCGAACTTCGCCGCCCATGGCGGCTTTTGTTCGGTGAACATGGCGGCCGGGGGCCTTTACACGATCGGCGGCTCGTTCTGGGAGTTCGGCGAGCCCGATTGGGACAACACGAAATACTTCATGCTGTTCGGCGTCGCCGAGGACCATGATTCCAACCCGATCAAGATCGGGCTGGGCAAGCTCAAGGCACGCGGCGCCAAGGTTGTGTCGATCAATCCGTGCCGGACCGGCTACAATGCGATCGCCGACGACTGGATCGGCATCCGGCCGGGCACGGACGGCCTGTTCGTGTTCGCGCTGATCCACGAATTGTTGAAGGCGGGCTGCGTCGATCTCGACTATCTGCTCCGCTACACCAACGCGCATGTCCTGGTCATTCAGGAACCGGGCGCGGCCGATGACGGGCTGTTCGCGCGCGACAGCGACGGCAATCCGCTGGCATGGGACAGAGTGGCGAAGCGTCCGGTGAGCGCCACCGATGCCGACGCCAAACCGGCACTGACCGGCACCTACGCTGCCCATGGCCGCCGCTGTGTGCCTGTATTCCAGCTCATTGCGGACCGCTACCTCGACGAGGGATACGCACCAGATGCGGTCGCGGAGCGTTGCGGCATCTCTGCCGGAACGATCCGCCGGATCGCCGCCGAACTTGCCCATGTCGCCTTCGAACAGGCGATCGAACTGCCGATCGCGTGGACCGACTGGGCCGGGCGCCGGCATGAGACGATCAAGGGACGGCCCGTTTCGATGCACGCGATGCGCGGCATCTCGGCCCATTCCAACGGCTTTCACACCTGCCGTGCCATCCATCTGCTGCAGGTTCTTCTGGGCACGGTGGATGTTCCCGGCGGCTTCCGCTTCAAGCCGCCGTACCCCAGGTCGGCGCCGCCGGGCCCGAAGCCCTGCGGCAAGGACGTAAGGCCGATGACGCCGCTCGACGGCATGCCGCTCGGTTTCGTCTGTGGACCCCATGATCTACTGGTCGACGAAGCGGGCACGCCGCTGCGCATCGACAAGGCCTATTCCTGGGATTCGCCGCTTGCGGCGCACGGTTTGATGCACACGGTCATCCGCAATGCCTGGGCCGGCGATCCATACCCGATCGACACGCTGATGATGTACATGTCGAACATGGCCTGGAATTCCTCGATGAACACCGTCGAGACCATGGCCATGCTCACGGACCATGACGAAGCGGGCAACTACAGGATCCCCTTCATCATCTACTCCGACGCCTATTATTCCGAGACCGTGCCGTTCGCGGACCTCGTCCTGCCCGACACCACGTATCTCGAGCGTCACGACTGCATCAGCCTGCTCGACCGGCCGATCAGCCATGCCGACGGGCCGGGCGACGCCATTCGCCATCCTGTCGTCGAGCCCGACCGCGACGTGAGGCCGTTCCAGTCGGTGCTGATCGAACTCGGCGCGCGGCTCGCCTTGCCCGGCTTCGTCGATGACGACGGCTCGGCGAAGTACCGCGACTATGCCGACTACATCGTCAATCATGAACGCACGCCCGGCATCGGCCCGCTCGCCGGCTGGCGCGGCAAGGACGAAACCTCGATCGGCAAGGGCGACGTCAACCCCAACCAGTTGCAACGCTACATCGACAATGGCGGTTTCTGGCACCACGACTTCGCCGACGACCAGCGCTACTACAAGATGGCCAACCGCTCCTATCTCGATTTCGCGGTGCAACTGGGCTTCATCCCCCAGGCCGAGCCGATCGTCTTCCAGCTCTATTGCGAACCATTGCAACGCTTCCGCCTCGCCGCGCGCGGCCATGGTCCGGTGCAACCACCCGAGACAGAGCGCAACCGCATCGAGACCTACATGGACCCGCTGCCGTTCTGGTACGTGCCCTTCGAGGAAGCGGCCGTCGATCTGCAGAAATATCCGCTGCATGCGCTGACGCAGCGGCCGATGCACATGTACCATTCCTGGGGTTCGCAGAACGCGTGGTTGCGGCAGATCACCAGCCAGAACCGCCTGTTCGTACATCACCGGACGGCGGCCGGCCTCGGCCTAGCCGACGACGACTGGGTGTGGATCGAGAGCGTCAACGGCAAGGTGAAGGGGCAGATCAAGCTGGTCGACGGGGTGAACGAGAGCACGGTCTGGACCTGGAACGCGATCGGCAAAAGGCGCGGCAGCTGGGGGCTGAAGGACGATGCCGCCGAGAGCAATCGCGGCTTCCTGCTCAACCACATCATCGGTGACCAGACTTCTGCTGACGCCAGCGGCAAACGCTATTCGAATTCCGATCCGGTCACGGGACAAGCGGCGTGGTTCGATCTGCGCGTCCGCATCGTCAAATGCGCGGCTGAAGAGGCCGGCTTCACCGAACCGCAATTCGAGCGTTTTCACCAGCCGCCGCATTTCGAACCCTCGCCCGACAAGCTCACTTTCGGCGCCGGGTTCCGGCAGGCAAGAGAGGCGGCCGAATGACCTGTCTTCCCAGTCCAGGCGGCAAGAAGCTTGGCCTCGTCATCGACCTCGACACCTGTGTCGGCTGCCAGGCCTGCGTCACCGCCTGCAAGGAGTGGAACACCGGCGGCCACATGGCGCCGCTGACCGACATCCACCCTTATGGCAGCCATGTCGACGGGGTCTGGTTCAACCGCGTGCACAGCTACGAGCACATCACCGAGATGGGAGGGCGCACGGTGAACTTCCCGCGCTCCTGCCTGCATTGCGAGACGCCGGCCTGCGTCACCGTCTGCCCGACGGGCGCCTCCTACAAACGCGCCTCCGACGGCATCGTGCTGATCGACGAGGACAAGTGCATCGGTTGCAAACTGTGCAGCTGGGCCTGCCCTTACGGCGCGCGCGAGTTCGATACGGATGTCGGCGTGATGAAGAAATGCACGCTCTGCGTCGACCGCATCTACAACGACAATCTGGCCGAAGAGGACCGCGTGCCGGCCTGCGTCGCCGCCTGCCCGACCAGCGCCCGGCATTTCGGCGACCTCGGCGATCCCCAATCCCCCGTTTCGCAACTGGTGGCGGAGCGGGGCGGTGTCGACCTGATGCCCGAACTCGGCTATCACCCGACCAACAAATATCTGCCGCCGCGCGCTCACACGCAACGCGCCGCATCGGTGCCCGCGAAGGCATTGGAGCCGGTGCGGGCCGAAGGCGGTTTCCTGGGCTGGGTCGACCGCATGCTTTCGAGCTGACCATCCATGCATCCAGCTTTTTCGGTCGTCTTCTTCACCACCGCCACGGGTGCCGGCTATGGGCTGCTCGCACTGCTCGGCGTGCTCGGCCCGCTCGGCTTCATCGCGCCCGATTTCTGGTTGGGCTTCGTCGGAATGGGACTGGCGCTCGGCATGATCGCGGCCGGCCTGCTGTCGTCGACCAGCCACCTCGGCCGACCCGAACGTGCATGGCGGGCGTTCTCGCAATGGCCCAGTTCATGGCTGTCACGCGAAGGCATCGCCTCGGTCGCAACCTTCGTTCCCGCAGGCCTTTTCGGGATCGGCTGGGTCTTCCTTGGCCGCCTCGACGGCTGGGTGGCGGCCGCGGGGCTTCTGTCCACCTTAGGCGCCATCGCTACGGTCTGCATGACCGGCATGATCTATGCTTCGCTGAAGCCGATTGCGCAGTGGCACAGTCCCTATACCTTGCCCGGCTATCTCATCTTCTCGGCGATGAGCGGCTGCGTTCTTGTGAATGCCCTGCTGCAAGGTTTTGCGCTCGGCTCGACTAATCTCCTCGCAGCTTCGGTAATGCTCATCTTGCTAGGCTGGGGCTGGAAGCTGGCGACCTGGCGTTATAACGACCAGCTTGAAATCCAGACCAACGCCAACACCGCGACCGGGCTCTCCGGCGGCACGGTGCAATCCCTGGAATGGCCGCATACCGAGGAAAACTACCTGCTCAAGGAAATGGGCTTCCGCATTGCGCGCAAGCACAGTGCGAAGCTGCGTCGGATCGCGCAGGCGCTGGCCTTCGGCTTGCCGATCCTGTTGCTGATCGCCGCCTTCGCCTCGCCGTGGCCGTTTGCGGCGGTGTTGTCGGCGCTCGCCGCGATCGTCCAGCTCGCCGGCATGCTGGTCGAGCGCTGGCTGTTCTTCGCCGAGGCGAAGCACACCGTCATGCTCTATTATGGACGATAGATCTCAGCCTGGCCGCAGCATCGAGCGGGAGATGGCGAAGATGCGGTCGGTACCCAGCATGTAGGCCATCAACGATTCCAGCCGGAACAGGCCGGCATAGGCTCGGTCGAGCACGTTGAGCGAACCGGTATAGGCGCCGAAGGCCGGCATGATCATGCGGCCGCCGTCGCCGGCAAAGCAGCGCCGCCGCACCGAACGGCCTTGCTGCACGATGCGGGCGCAGGGATGGAGGTGGCCGGATATTTCGCCCTCGACCCGCACCTTCGACGGCTCGTGCCGGAACAGCAGCGAACCTATGGCCAGTTCCCGCACGGTCTCGCCGGGCAGGTCCGCGGGCGCTTCCGGGTCGTGATTGCCGGCGACCCAGAACCAGTCACGGCCTGCCATCAGCGCTTCCAGCCGTTCGCGGAAGCTTTGATGCATGCGCTCGGCGCCGCCGCCGTCATGGAAGGAGTCACCTAAGCTGATGACGATCGACGGCTGATAGTCTGATATGACCGCCTGCAGCCGTAGCAGGGTCGCGCCGGTATCGTAGGGCGGGATCAGCGTACCGCGCCTTGCCAGCGACGACCCCTTCTCCAGATGCAGGTCCGATACTGTCAGCAGCCTGAGCTCGGGAAAATAGAGCACGCCGCGCGGATCGCAGACCGCGCGCTCGCCCGCGATGCCGACAAGGTCGGCCTCGCCGATCAGCGATGCGCGCGCCAGCGAAAAGTTCATTCGTCAACCATCCCCGGGCCCATGGCCTCTTCGACCAGCGTCGCCGCATCCATCAGCAGCGTTTCATCGGCCTCGCCATTGACCGGCATCTTGCCGATCTCGAGCATGATCGGCACGGCAAGCGGCGAAATCTGTTCGAGCGCCTTATGCATGATTCGACCCTGGATGCGCGAGAGCATGTCGGCAAGTCTGCTGACATCGAGCAGGCCGGTCGCCGCGTCGGCACGCGTCGCCTGAAGCAGGATGTGGTCCGGCTCATGGCTGCGCAGCACATCGTAGATCAGGTCGGTCGACACCGTGACCTGCCGGCCGCTCTTCTCCTGGCCGGGGTGGCGTTTTTCGATCAGGCCGGAGATCAGCGCGCAATTGCGGAAAGTGCGCTTGAGAAGCCAGCTGTCGGCCAGCCAGGCTTCGAGATCGTCGCCCAGCATATCCTGGTCGAACAGCGCGCCGAGCGACGGTTTCCTCGCTTTGAACATCGCGCCCATGTCGCCCAGTGACCATATGGCGAGCGCATAGTCGGTGGCGACGAAGCCGAGCGGCCTGGCGCCGGCCCTGTCGAGGCGACGGGTGAGCAGCATGCCAAGCGTCTGGTGCGCGAGCCTGCCCTCGAAGGGATAGGCGACCAGATAGTGGCGGTTGCCGCGCGGAAAGGTCTCGATCAGCAAATCGTCGCGCTTGGGCAGCATCGATTTGTCCGACTGGAACCGCAGCCAGTCGGCCACCTGCTCCGGCAGCTTCTTCCAGCGCTGCGGATCGTCCAGCATGATGCGGACCTGCTCGGCAAGGTAGGTCGAGAGCGGAAACTTGCCGCCGCCATAATAGGGCACCTTGGCGTCACTGCCCGGCGCGTTCGAGACGAAGCATTCATTTTCGCGGATGCCTTCGAAGCGCAGCACCTTGCCGGCGAACATGAAGGTATCGCCATGTGTCAAGGTTTCGAGGAACGCCTCCTCGATCTTGCCGAGCACGCGGCCGCCGTGCGACGCCGAGCCTTTGCTGCCGGCCTTGACGTAACGGACGTTGAGCGCCGGCACCTCGATGATGGTGCCGACATTCAGCCTGTATTGCTGGGCGACACGCGGATTGGATACGCGCCACAGTCCATCCTTGTTCAGGCGGATGCGTGCATAGCGCTCGTAATTCTTCAGCGCGTAACCGCCGGTGGCGACGAAATCGACGACGCGGTCGAATGTCGGACGATCGAGGCCGGTATAGGGTGCCGCCGTTCGCACCTCTTCATACAGGTCATCGGCGCGGAATGGCGCCCCGCAGGCACAACCCAGGACATGCTGGGCCAGCACGTCGAGCCCGCCATCGACCAGCGGCGGCGTATCCTGCGCGCCGAGATAATTGGCGTCGAGTGCTGCCCGGCATTCCAGCACCTCGAAACGGTTGGCGGGGATCAGGATCGCCTTCGACGGCTCATCCATGCGGTGGTTGGCACGGCCGATGCGCTGCGCCAGCCGGCTGGCGCCCTTCGGCGCACCGACATGCACGACCAGATCGACATCGCCCCAGTCGATGCCGAGATCGAGCGTCGAGGTGGCGACGATGGCGCGCAGCGCGTTCTCGCCCATCGCCTTCTCGACGCGCCGGCGCTGGGCGACATCGAGCGAGCCGTGATGCAGGGCGATCGGCAAGGTGTCCTCGTTGACCCGCCACAACTCCTGGAACAGCAGCTCCGCCTGGCTGCGTGTGTTGACGAACAGCAAGGTCGTCTTGTGGCGCTTGATCTCGCGGTAGATTTCCGGCGTGGCGTAGCGCGCCGAGTGCCCCGCCCAAGGTACCCGCTCCTCGGAATCGAGGATCGAGATTTCGGGCTTCGCGCCGCCCGTCACAATGATCAATTCCGCCATGCCACCCGGCGGGTTCTGGCTGACCAGCCAGCGCCGCAATTCGTCCGGCTCGGCAACAGTCGCCGACAGCCCGATCGTCTGAAGGCCAGGGACAAAGCTGCGCAGCCGCGCCAACCCAAGCGCCAGCAGATGGCCGCGCTTCGATGTCACCAGCGAATGCAATTCGTCGAGCACGACATAGCGCAGATCCTCGAAGAAGCGTCTGGCATCGCCTGCCGCGATCAGCAGCGCCAGTTGCTCGGGCGTGGTGAGCAGGATATCGGGCGGCGCAAGTTTCTGGCGCTGGCGCTTGTGGGCGGGGGTGTCGCCGGTGCGTGTTTCGATGGACACGGGCAGGCCGATCTCCTCGACCGGCTTGCCGAGATTGCGCTCGATGTCGACGGCCAGTGCCTTCAACGGCGAAATGTACAGCGTGTGGATGCCGCGCCGCGCCTGGCCTGGTTTTCGCCTTGGCCTGACGGCCAGTTCGGTCAGCGACGGCAGGAAGCCGGCCAGCGTCTTGCCGGCGCCGGTCGGCGCGATCAACAGCACCGATTGCCCGGCTTGGGCCTTCGCCAGGAGTTCGATCTGATGGGCGCGCGGCGACCAGCCTTTCTCGCCGAACCATTTTACGAATGGCTCGGGCAGGACGACGGCGGCATTCTGGTCGGCGAGGCGAGGCAGCTCGGTCACGCGTCAGAGGTAGCGCGGCGGCAGGCAATCGCCAAGCGGAATCGGAACAAAAGGGGACCGAAAAGCCTTACGGGCGCCGGAACCCCGTCGGCGCGCCATAGAGATAGCCGATGCGGGCGATGGCTTCCTTCAGCCCTTCGCGCGACACCAACATGGTGTGGCCGTTGGCGTGGATCATGGTTTCGGCGTCGGTCATGATGGCGACGTGACCTTCCCAGAACACCAGGTCACGACGTCGCAGCCCCGAAAAATCGGGACTTGGCTCGAGCGGCTCGCCGATCGACGCGGCTTGCATGTCGGAATCGCGCAGCACCTCCCTGCCGGTCATGCGCATGGCCAGTTGCACCAGGCCGGAGCAATCGATGCCGAAGCCGGAAACACCGCCCCACAGATAGGGCGTGCCGAGAAATGTCTCGGCCACAGACACATAGTCGCCGGCCATTTCGCCGATCGGCCGCAGATGGCCAGCGATCACGGCTTCACCGGAGGGCAGCAGCGCATAGTGCGTGCCGCGTGTTTCAGCGGCACCTGTCACGGTTACCGCCGATCCCATCGACAGTTGCCCGGCGATCGGAAAGCGCAGATCCGGGCCGGGATAAAGGAACGTACGCGGCACCGAGACGATATGGGTGGGCGCACGGTCCCGCCTGCCCAGCATAACGTCGGCGACATAGCCGACATAGCCGTCTCGCTCGGCCTGGATCCACGCCCAGCCTTCTCGATCCTCGAAAACCAGGACATCGTCGCCGAACAGAGCTTGCGTGTTGATGCCCGAATCCAGCGTCGGCGCCTTGCGGATATCGGCCACCGGGACCGAAATCCGCGCTGGCCGACCCGCTACGAAACGGTCGGCAACGACCTCTCCTTTCAACCTGGCATCGGCCAGATCGGAGCGGAAGGCATGAAGGCGTGCGTCGTGGGCGGTCAAATCGGCAACCTTGTTGAATGGGCACTACAGTCAGATCGGCAGGTCGTGGGCCTTGGCAATGATACCATCGCCGAAGCGCTCGACAAAGAGCGCGCCTTCGACGGTGCGCTTGATCAGGACATTGCGCTTGTCGAGCTCGTCGCGATGGCGCGACACCAGTTTCAGCGCGCCCATCGTGTCGAGCGCGCGCGTGATGACCGGCTTGGTGACGTTGAGGCGGGCGGCAAGCCCGCGTACGGTGTGCGGCGGCGGATCGAGATAGATGGTGAACAGGATCGCCGTCTGGCGCATGGTGAGATCAGGCGCGTCCTCGCGAACCTGCGACAGCATCACCTGCTGCCACAGTCGCAAGGCTTGGCTCGGGCGCATCGCAATCGACATCGCGCCATGATGACGGCAAATTGTTTCGGTTCCGTTTCAGTTTCTGCAATTTGCCGGCTCTGCTTGCGCATCAGCCATGGCGCGTCGAGATGGTCCGCTCCAGCGCCCGAATCCCTTGCGCCTCGCCACCGGCGGGGCCGTAGGGGCGATCGGCGGGGTTCCAGGCAAAGATGTCGAAATGCGCCCAGCTTGCCGACTTTTCGACGAAGCGCTTGAGGAACAGCGCTGCGGTGATCGAGCCGGCGAAACCATCCGTGGTAACGTTGTTGATGTCGGCGATCTTCGACGACAATTTCGCATCGTAGGGCCGCCATAGCGGCATGCGCCACAGCGGATCCTCGACTGCCAGCGATGCCGCTGCCAGCTCCGAGGCAAGCGCCTCGTCATCGGTGTAGAAGGGCGGCAGGTCGGGGCCAAGCGCGACGCGGGCTGCTCCGGTCAGGGTCGCCATGTCGATCAGAAGCCGCGGTTCCTCCTCGTCGGCCAGCGCCAGCGCATCGCCCAGCACCAGCCTCCCTTCCGCGTCCGTATTGCCGATCTCGACCGAGATGCCCTTTCGGCTCGCCAGCACGTCGCCCGGGCGAAAGGCGTTGCCGGCAATCGAATTCTCGACCGCGGGGATCAGCACCCGCAGCCGCACCTTGAGCCCAGCCGCCATGATCATCGAGGCCAGGCCAAGCACATTGGCCGCGCCGCCCATGTCCTTCTTCATCAGCAGCATGCCCGAAGAAGGCTTGATGTCGAGGCCGCCCGTGTCGAAGCAGACACCCTTGCCGACCAGCGTCACCTTCGGCGCGCCTTGCTGCCCCCATGTCATGTCGATCAGGCGCGGCGCATCGGACGAGGCGCGACCGACGGCGTGAATCATCGGGAAATTCTGTGTGAGCAGGTCGTCGCCCTTGATGACGGAGACTTCGGCCTTGTGGGTCCCAGCCAGGGTCCGCACCGCCCTCTCCAGATCGTCCGGCCCCATGTCGCTGGTCGGCGTGTTGACAAGGTCGCGAGCCAGGAAGACGCCGTCGGCTATACTACGAACACGTTTTGCGTCGGCGCCGGCAGGCAGGTCGAAGCGCAGCGCCTTGCCCGGCTTCTTGCCGTAGCGGGTAAAGACATAACCGCCGAGCACGATTGCAAGAGCCGCCAATTCCGGCTGGGCCGGCTTGGACGCGAAATGCCAGTCGCCCTCCGGCAAGGTTTTCGCCAGGGCGCCGATGGCAAGCGCGCCCTCGCCGTCACCAAGACCGAACAGGGCGCCCGCGAGCACTCCGTTCTCACCGGGCACGACCAGCGTCCTGCCGGCCTCGCCGGAAAAGCCGTTTGCCTTGGCCCAGGCGACAATGGACGGCGACAGACCGGCCACCTCCAGGCCGTCCCTGGCGACCAGATGGATCGGCAGCGGGTTCTTCAGCTTGTTCTCGACCAGTTCTACGGACATCAGATGTTTCTCCTGCCGAGCTCGCCCGAGTCGGCGCTTCTTAACCCTCCGTTAGGGTTAACAGAATATTTCTGCTGGAGGGAAGATGGCCACGCAATGGCCACACGTATGAATGGAGGCCCAGGGTGCCGATGCCGACCAACCGCACGATAAACATCCGGGGAAAGCGGCTCATCACCACGGCGTTCATGCTGGCGCTCGCGGCAGGTGTCGCGGGGTGCGCAACCGACAAGCTCACCACCGGCTCGATCGGACGCACCAGCGGCAAGCCGCTGGAGACGATGTCGGCGGGAGAACTACACAATGCCACGGCAGCACTCGGCCAATCCTACGCCAGGAGTCCCAACGACAAGCGTATCGCGACCAACTTCGCGGCCGCGCTGCAGATGGATGGCGATGCCGACCAGTCACTCGCCGTGATGCGCAAGCTGGCGATCGCCTATCCCAAGGACCGCGACGTACTCGCCGCCTACGGCAAGGCACTGGCCGCCAACGGCCAGTTCGAGGCGGCGCTCGATGCGGTGCGCCGCGCACAGACGCCGGAATATCCCGACTGGAGGCTGGTCTCCGCCGAAGGAGCCATACTTGATCAGCTCAACCAGAAGGATGAAGCGCGCCAGCTTTACCGCAAGGCCCTCGAACTCAAGCCCAACGAGCCTTCGATCCTTTCCAATCTCGGCATGTCCTATGTGCTGGAAGGGGATCTGCGCACCGCCGAAACCTATATGCGGTCGGCGGCCCAGCAGCCGAACGCCGATAGCCGGGTGCGCCAGAACCTGGCGCTCGTCGTCGGCCTGCAGGGCCGTTTCGACGAAGCCGAAAAGATCGCCTCGCAGGAACTTTCGCCCGATCAGGCACAGGCCAACGTCGCCTATCTCAGGCAGATGCTGGCCCAGCAGAACGCCTGGAGCCAGCTGAAGGATCAGGACAAGGCGAAACCGGCGAAAACCGCCACCAACTGATCGCCGCGCTTGCCGTAAATCGTAAAAAGCCGCGCTCGATAGCAGCTCGGCTTTTGTTTCCGCGGACGGATTCTGCGTTGGTTTACTGGCTGGTCGACGCGGCCGCCCCGGAATGATCGCCGAAGATCCCGCGCTGGCTGACCTGGATGCCCGCCGGCCCCAGGATGATGGCGAACAGCACCGGCAGGAAGAACAAGATCATCGGCACGGTGAGTTTGGGCGGCAGGGCGGCCGCCTTTTTCTCGGCGGCGTTCATGCGCATGTCGCGGCTTTCCGCGGCAAGCACGCGCAGCGCGTGCGCCACCGGCGTGCCGTAGCGCTCGGCCTGGACAAGCGCCTGCGATACCGACTTGACCGATTCCAGCCCCGTGCGACTGGCCAGGTTTTCATAAGCCTGCTTGCGCTCCTGCAGATAGGAGAGCTCGGCATTGGTCAGGATGAATTCTTCCGCCAGGGCCACCGACTGCGCGCCGATCTCGTCGGCGACCTTGCGCAGCGCGGCTTCCACCGACATGCCGGACTCCACGCAGATCAGCATCAGGTCGAGCGCATCCGGCCACGCCATCTGGATCGACTGCTTGCGCTTGGTCGCACGGTTGTTGACGTAGAGGACCGGCGTGTAGAAGCCGCCATAGGCAACCAGAATGCATACGAACAGCCGGACCACCAACGGCTTGTCGGGCAATCCTCCGAGCACGAAAATATAGATCAGACCGAGCGCGAAGCCGACAAAAGGAAGCACCAGGCGGAAGAACAGAAAACGCGTCAGAGGGTTCTGTCCGCGAAAGCCGGCAACCTTGAGCTTCTGCAAGGTGGCCTCGTCGGCCAACGCACGCCGTAGATCGAGCCGGTCGACAATGTTGCGCATGCCGACCGACTGTTGCTCGCGCAGACCCTTGCGGCGGCGATCGGCCTCGGTCGCTAGCCGCGCGCGCTGCTTGGCGCGAAGCTCATCACGCTCCAGCGCGACCGACTTCATGCGCGCCTTGAGCGGGTTTCCGCCAAACGCCGGCAGCAACGTAAAGACGGTTGCGAACACGGCGATGGCAACCAGCAGCGCAATCAGGAAGCTGGGATCCGTCAGTGATTTGATGGCTTGTTCGGTCATGCCACGGCCCTAGACTTCAAAGTTCATCATCTTGCGCATCACGAAGATGCCGATCGACATCCAGACGGCGGCGAAACCGAGTATCAAATGGCCGACGCTGGTCGTGAACAGCGGCATCAGATAGTTGGGACTGGAGAGATAGACGAGAAAGGCGACGATGAAAGGCAAGGCGCCGATGATGGCGGCGGATGCTTTCGCTTCCATCGACAGTGCCGCGACCTTGGCCTTCATCTTCTTGCGGTCGCGTAACACGCGCGAAAGGTTGCCCAGCGCCTCGGAGAGATTGCCGCCGGCCTGCGACTGGATCTGGATGACGATGCCGAAGAAACTCGCCTCTGTGCATGGCATGGTTTCGGGCATGCGCAAGGTCGCGTCGGGGATCGACATTCCCATCTGCTGCGAATCGACTATCCGGCGAAACTCGGTCTTCACGGGCTCAGGCGATTCATTGGCGATCAGGCGTATGGCGTCGTTCAGCGGCAGGCCGGACTTGACCGCCCGCACGATGATGTCGAGCGCATTTGGAAATTCGTTGAGGAATGCCTTGACGCGGCGAATGCGACGAAAAGAAACGAACCAACGCGGCAGGCCGAGCGCTCCGGCGAGCAGCACACCCGGCAAGACAATCATCGGCGCACCAGCCACGAACGCGACGATTGCCAGCGCGAGGCCGCATATGGCCGAATAGATATAGAACCGCTCGATCGGCACCTTCATCCCAGCCTGGCGAAGCTGGGCTTTCAGCGGCGGCTTCTTGACGGCGTTGTCCTTGGTCTTCTGCTTCTCGTCGAGTTCCTTCAGCGAATCCTGCACCGATTTACGGCGCTTGGCCGCGTCCGCCGCGCGGTCACGCGTCGCCTTGACGACAGAACGGTCCGTCTCGGCGGCCTTGATCGTTTCAAGCCGCTTTCCGGCCTGTTTCTCATTGCTGATCTGGGTGAACAGGAATGCATAGGCGACCGCGCCGGCGCTGAAGCCGGCGAGCACGACAAACGCCAATACGGTGCCGTCAATTCCAAACATCGACCAGAACCTTCACGCCTGCGGATGCGTCAGTCAGCACGTTTCTCCATAGCCTCGAGCGCTGTGGCGAGACGCTGCTCCTCGCCATAGTATCGAGCCCGCTCCCAGAAATGGGGGCGGCCGATGCCGGTCGAGACGTGCTCACCCAGCAGCCTGCCGTTGGCGTCTTCGCCCTTGATATTGTAGAGGACGATATCCTGCGTGATGATGACGTCGCCCTCCATCCCGATCACTTCGGTGATATGGGTGATGCGGCGCGACCCATCGCGCAGGCGCGCCGCCTGGATGATCACGTCGATGGAGCCGACGACGATTTCGCGCACCGTTTTCTGCGGCAGCGAATAGCCGCCCATGGCGATCATGGATTCGATACGGTTCAGGCATTCGCGCGGGCTGTTGGAGTGGATCGTCCCCATCGAGCCGTCATGGCCGGTATTCATCGCCTGCAGAAGGTCGAAGACCTCGGGTCCGCGCACTTCGCCGACGATGATGCGTTCGGGCCGCATGCGCAGGCAGTTCTTGACCAGGTCGCGCATCGTCACCTCGCCCTCGCCCTCGAGGTTGGGCGGACGCGTTTCCAGGCGCACGACATGCGGCTGCTGCAGCTGCAGTTCAGCCGAATCCTCGCAGGTGATGACGCGCTCGTCACGGTCGATGTAGTTGGTCAGGCAGTTGAGCAACGTCGTCTTGCCGGAGCCGGTGCCGCCCGAGATGACGATGTTGCAGCGAACACGGCCGATGATCTTGAGAACTTCGGCCCCTTGCGGAGAGATGGCGCCGAACTTGACCAGCTGATCGAGCGTCAGCTTGTCCTTCTTGAATTTGCGGATGGTGAGCGCGGTGCCGTCGATGGCCAGCGGCGGCGCAATGACGTTGACGCGCGACCCGTCGGGAAGACGGGCGTCGCAGATCGGGCTGGATTCGTCGACGCGGCGGCCGACCTGGCTGACGATGCGCTGGCAGATGTTGAGCAGCTGCTGGTTGTCGCGGAAGCGGATGCTGGTCTGTTCGACCTTGCCGTTGACTTCGATGTAGACGTTCTTGGACCCGTTGACCATGATGTCGGCGATGTCGTCGCGCGCGAGCAACGGCTCGAGCGGCCCATAGCCAAGCACGTCATTGCAGATGTCCTCGAGCAGTTCTTCCTGCTCGGCGATCGACATCGCGAAGTTCTTGATCGCGATGATGTCGTTGACGATGTCGCGGATTTCCTCGCGGGCGGTTTCGGGATCGAGCTTGGCGAGTTGCGACAGGTCGATCGTATCGATGAGGGCCGAGAAAACCTGGCTCTTGGTATCGTAGTAGGTTTCGCTCTTTTCGCGGCCTTTCCTTGGTTCCGGCGCCATCGGTGGCGCCTCGACCGCGCGCCTGGCTGGTGGCGCGACAGGCGCGCTCGGCTGAGGCGTGGGCGCGGGCCGGGCAAGAACCGCGGTGTCCGCCGAAACCGCGGCGGCCGGCGCGACCGGTGCCGGCTGGCGAAATTCCGGCGTGAACCGGTTGCCGTCGTCGTTGCCTCTTTTACCGAACATGACCGACTACCGACCCCATTGCGTCACTTCTTGTTGCGCGAGAGCTTGCCGAGCAGACTGCCCAGGCCAGCTTTCTTTTTCGCCCGGATTTCGCTGCGGCCGGTCAGCACATGAGCAATTTCGTTGATGGTGGCCACAACCGGGTTCTTGGCATCCATCTCGCCCAGCATGCGTCCGTTGTTCGCGGCATTGCCGAACAGCACGGGATCAAAGCCGATGACCGATATCGGTGTCAGGCCGAGCGGCTCGGCGAAATCGGATGGCGATATCTCCGGCCGCTTGGGCACGCCGGCCTGGTTGATGATCAATTTCGGCGGCGGGTCGTTCGGGCGAAGCCGCTTCAACATGTCGACCAGGTTCTTGGTGTTGCGCAGATTGGCCAGTTCCGGCGTTGCCGTGATGACGATCTCGTCGGCCTTGACCAGCGTGTTCTTGGCCCACCCGGTCCAGATATGGGGAACGTCGAGCACAAGGAGCGGCACGCTGCGCTGCGCGGTATCGACAAGTTGCACGAAGGCATCGGGATCGAAATCGTAGACGCGATCCAGCGTGGAGGGCGCCGCGAGCAGCGACAGATGCTCGGCGCATTGGGTCAGCAGCCGGTCGAGATAGACTTCGTCGATGCGCTCGGGCGAGAACACAGCCTCGGCGATGCCCTGCGCCGGATCCTGATCGAAATTGATGTTGGCGGTGCCGAAGGCGAGATCGAGGTCGGCCACAACGACCTCGGATTTGAACAGGGAGGACATTGCCCAGGCGACATTGTGGGCGATCGTGGAAGAGCCGACGCCGCCCTTGGCGCCGACGAAGGCGACCGAGCGGCCGAGCGGTTCAGCTTCCGGATCGACGAAGATCGACGACACGACACTGACGACGTCGGCCATCGACACCGGCGCGATGACATATTCCGAGATGCCGGAGCGGATGAGTTCGCGATAGAGACCAACGTCGTTGTAGTGGCCGATCACCACCACTTTCGAGGATGGATCGCAATATTCCGAGAGCTGGGCGAGTTGCTCCAGCAGTTGCTTGGGTTCGCTGCGTGATTCCAGCAGAATCAGGTTCGGTGTCGGCGCCGACTGGTAGAACTCGATGGCGGTGGGAACACCGCCCATATGAACCTTGAGATGCGCCTTGGTCATGCGGCGGTCCTCGCCGGCGCGCTGGACCGGATTGGCAACGCCCTCCGTTTCGCAGAATGCCTGGATCGAAATACGTGGAACCGGCCGCAATGCCTGCATCGCGGCGACGTCCTGCAGCGAGGTATCACCGCCCTCCACGGTGGCGTCATAGGCAAGGTTGCTCATGGTCATGCTCTTTCCGTGGCCTGTTCGTGGCGTCGCTTCTTTCCGAGGGCGGCTTAGTAAGTCACTTCCGAGTTGCCGAGGAATTCAGTCGAAATGCCCCTGCTTCGGTACACGTCTATAACCGCACCACGATTTTCCGCGTCGATGGTGGTCTGCTTGCGGGGCCCGAGAAGATCATTTGGATTGGCCATCTGGGCGGCAAGATTGTTCTGGTAGGAGCAGCCGAAGTCGGCGTAGTGCTTGTTCTCAGACGTTTCCACCAGGTCAGCGGGCCAGCGTCCGCATTTGTCGGTCTGTGCCCTCACCGCGATATAAGAGACGCGAACGGGGGCCGATGCCTCGCTCGATCCAGCCTGATAGGGGACCACGACGATCCGGTTGCGCTTGACGCCGGCGGCGACCGCGAGCCGGGCGAAATCACGGCCGGCCGCTGTCGCGGCGACCTCATTGGCCGACCCGCTTGGAACCTGGATCGTCAATGCCGGAGCCGCGCTCTTGTCGTAGCCATCGAGGAAGCCAAGAAGCGTGTCGCGCTGCGAGCCGGTCATGCCACGGTCGCCGGCGCCGACAGGAAGATCGATCTTCTGGTTCTTCTCCGCGATGACGATCGGATGATTGGTGCGATAGTCATCGGGGATGGCGCCGACGGTAACGCTGTCGCGCTGGGCACAACCGGCCAGCAGAGCCGACAGCGCCACCGCCATGATCGGAAGCGCCCGCAGGCTCCGAGAACGGCCGGAGCACATCGCCATGGTCCTTGCCTTCAATGCTGACTGAGACATGTGTGCTTTCCCGTTCACTTGTAGATGAAGCCGACAACGCCGTGATAGCGGCCGTTGGGCCTGTCGGTCTGCATGGTGCCGTAGACGCGATTGACCTTGCCCAAGAACATGCCGGCGCCGTCGCTCGGCGGGTTGAAATTGTCGTCCGGCTTGGCGAGATCATTGCGTGCTACCGGCCGAGCCAGATAGGGCGTGATGATGATGACGAGCTCGCTTTCGTTGCGGACGAAGTCCCTGCTGCGGAAGAGCGCCCCAAGGACGGGAATCTTTGTCAACCCGGGCAAGCCGTTGACGGCCTGCCTGACATCGTCGCGAACCAAGCCGGCGATCATCATGGAACCGCCTGAGGGCAGTTCGACCGTCGTATCGGCAAGGCGCTTGCGCAGCGATAGGAGATTCGTACCTGGGCTCGTCACACCATTGGAAAGCGGCACGGATCCTTCAGTCGTTGGCTCCGAAACCGAGGTTCTGACCTTCAGGCTGATGCGGCCGGGAGACAGCACGACCGGCTGGAATTCCAGGCCGATGCCATACTCGATCTTGTCGATGGAATAGGTTGTCAGGCCAGTCTGGTTGTCGGTGGATACGTTCTGGGAGACCCCGGTCACCATGTTGTATTCGCCACCGACCTTGAAGGTCGCCTTCTCGCCGGATACGGCGGTCAAGGTTGGCTCAGCCAGCGTCTTCATGACCCCGGACTCCTCCATGGCGTTGATATAGGCCATCAGTGCCGAGTTGCCGATGCTGAGGCCTGAATGCGACAGCTGCTTACCCAATCCCGAGAAATTGTCGCTGATCGCACCATAGCTGATGCCATTGCTGCCGCCGTTGCCGATCAAGTTGACGCCGAGCTGCTTCATCACGGAACGGCTGACTTCGGCCACTGTCACCTTGAGCGTTACCTGATCGTCGCCGATGATCTGCAAGAGATTGACAATCTTCGAGGTACGGCGCTGCTGGTCCGGGTTGTTGATGTCGACGCCACTCTGGGCTGAGCCGCCGGCAGCGGTCTGCGAATATTGTCCTGTCGTCGCTTCACCGCCCGAGACGAAGATCGTCGCCAGGTCGACGGCGCGTTTCGCGTCAAGCGGCGTGTCGACGGTGCCGGTCAGGATAACGTTGTCATTCAGCAGTTCCACCTTGACGGCCGAGGTCGGAAGGAAGCGCTTGATATAATCCTCCAGGCCGGCGACGTCGCGCTCGATGGCCAGGTCCAGGCTGGCGATCTGTTCGCCGTTCGGCCCAAAGACGAAGATGTTGGTTTCGCCGACGGCCTTGCCGAAGAGGTAGATACGCCTTGCGGTGCGGGTCACCGCGTCAGCAACGGAGGGGTTGGCGACAAGAATGTCATAGGCATCGCTCGGCAGGTCTATGACCACCGATTTGTTGAGGCCGAGCTTGACGCGCTGGGTGGCTGTCGTAGCCGATACCTGCGTGCTCTTCGCCTCGACGCCCTGCACATTCGCTCCAACGAGCAGCAGGCCGAATGCCGTGGCGACGATTGCCGGCAGTTTAGCGATTAGCCTCATTTCCTTGCCCCTACTTCGGAGACTTCGCCCGACTTGATCAATCTCACTGTCCCCTTGCGGCCATTGCCGGAAACGAGATAGTCGGCCTCGCCCACATTCTTTTCCTGGGTGTCCGTAATCGCCCGCAGCGCCAGTGTCAGGCGATCCGCCATCTGCTGGGCGACGGTGATGATCTCCGCCTGTTTGGGCGTCAGCTCCAACGTGGCTGTCTGGCCCACCTTGGTCTTCTTGCCCTCCTCGTCCTCCTGGATGGTCTGGTCGATTGCCAGGACGCGGATATTCTTGAGGATGGTCTCGGTGTTGAAGCCGGCGCCGCCGCTGTTGGCATCGGCCCTGCGGGTCATGATGACGTCGACGAAATCGTTTGGAAGAATGAAGCCGCCGGCCGAAGTGTCCGCCGATATCGTCGTTGCGACCGCCCGCATGCCGGAAGGCAGGATGGACGACATGAAGCTTTGTCCCTCGCCGATCAGCTTGGAGCGCCGCACGGGCTCGCCCGCATACATCGCCACGCGGGCAATCGACCCCTTCAGTTTCTCCAAAGCGTCGGGGGCGGTGGCCTTGGTGATGAAATTCGCGTTGATGCCGTCAGCGGGCCAGGATTGCCAGGTTATGTTGTTCTCGAGCGCGTTGCCCATTGCGACATCGCCCGAGAGCACAAGCACGTCCTGCAGGGACACCGCGGGCGCCTGTGGGCCAGCATCGACGACGACCTGGGGCGGCGGAGCGACCATGTTTTTCGCGACATAGCCGGCACCGCCCGCCGCGGCCACCGCCACGCTCAGAATAATCAATCGGGATGCTGGCATCTGTCCGAACCCTCGCCCTTGGCAAACCACCTAGCCAAGCCGGACTTTGCAGCGGCAATCGTCAAAACAAGGTTAATGCAATGCTTACGATCGTGATTAATTTAAGGTTTATATAAATTAGAATGGATCGCGCCGCGAGGCGCGGAAAAGCTGGGCTGCCGCTCCGCAAAGCCGGCGTCCAAGGCATGTCAGCCGAAGAAATTTAATGAATTCAGCTCGCCAGCCTTGCCAGCGCCCACACCATCAAAGGCGAATCCGGGTAGGTCAGCAGGCCACCCAGGCCCAGCGCGATCCCGTAGGGAACACCGGCTGACTCTTCCGCGAAATGACGCAGGAATGGATTGCGTCCGGTGAAAACCGCCAGCGGCGATTTCCGGTAAAGCAGGATCGCGATTGTCAGAAGGCCGCCGATGATTGTCGAGGCGACAAGATATTCGACGAGATTTACGTTGAACCCCATCCAAACGGCCGTGGCTGCCAGCAGCTTGGCATCGCCACCGCCCATGCCACCTAAGGCGAACAGACCGAACGTCACGGCCAGGACGATGGCGCCGGCGGCGAAATGCCAGCCGTAGGCCGCCCATTCCATGCCCGTCAGTGGCGCCACCAGCGCGAAGACGACGACAAGCAGCACTGGCACGCGATTGGCGATCGTCATCGACAGCATGTCGGAAATCGCGGCAAACAGCATGCAGAACGGAAAGACGACGAAGATCAGGGCTTCAAGCATCGGCGATTGTGCCTATTGTGCGGATTCCACAGAAACTCAATCTAGGCTGGTTCGATTAACGATTGATGAGGTCCGTAGTGAAAAGACGACCGTTTCCGCTGCGCCCCCGAGACAGGTAAAACAAAACAGGGGCCGCCCTGGGGCGGCCCCTGTCCAGAATGCAATCCGAGCGATCAGCAATAAGCAGATTAGCTGCCGCTGCTGTTCAGCGTGCTTCCGATCGAAGTGAACTTGGCGTTGATGGCATTGCCGAGTGCGCCGGCGCCGGTGATGATGGCGAGCGCGATGAGAGCGGCGATCAGACCATATTCGATAGCGGTCGCGCCGGATTCGTCTTTCACGAAACGTGCAAAAAGGTTAGACATTCGAGAGCTCCTACTCCACGTGTTACAGCACTTCCGTCAACTTCTGTGATGGTTGATCGGATGCTGCCAATCTAGGGAGAAGCTCTTTCGATCGGCTTAATAAACAGCCTTACCGATTCCTTTCCCGGCTCGAACCAAGTGCGTGGTTAACTCCATACTAAGCGCTGGCTAATATCCCGTTTCGCGGGGAAACGCCGTAAAAGGCAAGGGCTTGGGAAAGCTTGAGCCCACTGCGTGGATCCGGCCATGCGGGCAGCCATGCCGACCACTACATACGGCGGCGACGAGCCGACTTAACCGTTGGTTCACCAATCTCGTTCATGTTCCGTTGAACAGTCCGCTTGCGTGGAGCGCCTTGATGGCCGTGCCGAGATCCTCAATCCTGATTGCCGCGCTTCTTGCCGCCGCCAGCTCGATTACACCCGCCAGGGCTGGCGCCGACATCGAGGTCACCATGAATCAGGCCAAGATCGTGAAACTGTCACGCCCCGCCGACACGATCGTCGTGGGCAACCCGGCAATCGCCGATGCTTCCGTCCAGGATGCCTCGACGGTCGTGCTCACCGGCAAGGGTTTCGGTGTCACCAATCTCGTCGTTCTCGACCAGGACGGCAGCCCGATCGTCGACGCACAGGTAACCGTGGTCCGCCAGGCAGCCTCGTCGGTTCGCATTTACCGGCGCGCGGAAGTCCAGACCATGTCGTGCACGCCCTATTGCGAAAGCTCCTACAAGAGCGAGGCGGAGAAATCGTCCGAAGCCGAGATGAGCGCCAGCAAATAGGTTGCACGGAGCGCGCCATGGCCCAGGTTACCGCCTGGTTAAAACGCCCGCGCCGACTTTAACGATCATTCAAACCGGACCTCAATTGGTTTGCGCTAACACACCTGTCAGCACCGTCCAGGGATGGCAGGAACATCGCATGAGCAAGCAGTTCAGCTCTACAGGTCAGCACAAGGTGGAGCGCGCCAGGTCTTTTCAACGCTTCGTGCGCGACCGGCGCGGCAGTACGGCGCTGGAGTTCGCGCTGCTTGCCATGCCATTTGCGCTCCTCGTTTTCGCCATCCTCGAAAGCTGCATCTCGTTTGCCAGCCAGGAGGTGATGGCCAACATCACCGACGATGTCGCGCGCCGGCTGCGCACCGGTCAGTTGACGGCCGCCGACGTCGCAGGAGACAATTTGAAGAACATGATCTGCGACAAGCTGGAAATCATCGTTTCCCAGGATTGTCCCAATCAGTTGAGCGTCGATCTTCGCCAATACACGACATTCGCCGACGCGGCCCTGGCCGGCTTCAGGATTCAGGCCGGTGACATCAAGCTGACGAAGAACGGCGCCGATGTGCCCTTTACCGTCACGCGGGGTGCGGCGGAATCAAGGAACATGCTGCGGGTCTTTTACAAATGGCCCATCATGACCGATTTGATGGCGCAGTCGATGGGAGGCAACAAGACCCTGCATTTCGCTTCGGTGACCTGGCAGAACGAGCCGTTCGACAATTGAGACCACCACGGAAGCAACAACAAGAAAAAAGGCAATGAGTATGATGCGTGCGGGGGCACATCTGGGAATTGCAGGGCTCTGGGGCAAATCGGTCCGGTTCTGGTCCAATCGCCGCGGCGTCGCGGCGGTCGAGTTCGCGCTTATCGCGCCTATCCTGCTGGTCATGTATTTCATGACCATGGAGGCTTCGCAGGCCATAGAGACGAGCAAGAAGGTCAGCCGCGTCGGCAGCATGGTCGCCGATCTCGTGACGCAACAGCCGACGATCGTCAAGGCGGACCTCGATGCCATCATGAAGATCGGCAGCGTAACCCTTCAACCCTACAACCGCTCGACGCCGAACATCACCATCACGGCCATACAGGTCACCACCGATGCCACGCCGAGGGTGCTGGTGGTGTGGTCGCGCAAGGTGGTCAACGGTGTGAACGGCGTCGGAGCCACCGCCGGCACCGCTACCACGGTTCCGGCAACCCTCACGGTAGCCGGGACCTTCCTGATCCGCGTGGAAAGCAATCTGAACTATACGCCGATCATCGGCTGGACGACGGACAGCCCGCAGAAGCTTGGAATGACCCCATCTCTCACAACGACGATCCCGATGGGCGAAACCTATTATCTGCGCCCCCGCAGGAGCGCCACGATTCCTTGCAGCGACTGCTGAAAACCTTATCGCCGACCGCCATCGGCCGACACCAGGCGCACGATGGCTTCCGCCGTCGCATAATCCTTTGAAGCCACGGGCATAAAGCCGCCGGTATGCTTCGATTCCAGAAGATCGTAGACATCCGGCGTCGTCGATTTGAGGTTGGTGAGAAACACGGTCAGCCGACGCTTGGCTTCCGGATCGAGATCGCTGCGCACTGCATGGGGACCGTATCTCAGCAGAGCCGATATCCACACCACCTGAAGGGCCGAAAGGCCTGATGCCTCGAGCCTTGCCTGCGTGCCCCCGGCCACTCGCGGCTGTCCGTCGGCCGCTGCCTTCACCCAGCCGAACATGGCGTCGGCTTGACCGTCGACGAGCATGGTTTCGGCCGCCGACGCCGAGGGGGCCTGGACAAGGAACGGTGCATCTTCGGCGATCTCGACGTGCTCGGCGGCCAAGCCGGCCAAGGGCAGAAGCGAACCGCCGACGCTGTCCGGCGGCGCCATGGCGATCCGGTGGGTCGCCATGCCGGCCAGGCCGGGCAGTTTGCCATTCCTGGTCAGCAGCACCGAGCGGATGCCGGCCGCACCGTCGGAATCGACCGGAGCCACGAGCGGCTCGATGCATCCGCAGCGTTGCAGCGCCGTGGCGTAGGCGGTCGCCGAATAGATGGCGTATTCGATCCGCGCATTGGCCTGTCCCTCGATCAGTGCCGCATAATCGCGGGCAACGACGAATTCGACCTTCATGCCGAGTGCATTGGTAAAGGCTTGCGTCAACACCGCCAGCCCCGGAACGGTGTTGCCAGCGCCAGGCTCGGCGACGATGCCGATGCGAAATGTGCCGATATCGTCGCGCCAGTCCGCCCATGCCGGTCCACACCAGAACGCGCCGTTCACAGCCATGAGGGCAATCCATGCCTTGAGCGCAGCCTTCATGACAGAACCGCCTTTGCCGTTTGTTCCGTCCATGGACATGCCCAACTCGTCGCGACACCTGATCTTTCGTGCCTGTATCTCGTTATCCCAAACCGCCGCGCACTTTTGGGCGACACTTTTGGGCGACATGGACTTGACTATCGCGCCAAGCCGTTGCCGTTTGGTTTCCGAATTGCCAAGGCCGCCGTGGAACCCTATGTCTGGGCGTCCACACTGGCAACAAACGACCCGATGGCGCGTGCTTTTCTCTTTGTCCTGGATTCCTTCGGCATCGGCGGCGCGGCCGACGCCGAAAGCTATGGCGACGCCGGCGCCAACACGCTGGCGCACATCGCCGAAGCTTGCGCGGAAGGGCGCGCGGATCGCGAAGGGCTCCGTCAGGGACCACTGTTCGTCCCCCATATGGCATCGCTGGGACTTGGCAAGGCAGCCGAGACGGCGACAGGACTGGGTTTTACGCATTTCGGGACGGACCTGCTCGCCAATGCCTTCCATGGCGCGGCGCAAGAGATTTCGACAGGCAAGGACACGCCCTCCGGCCACTGGGAGATCGCAGGCCTGCCGGTGCGCTTCGACTGGGGCTATTTCCCCGACACGGTTCCCGCCTTTCCGGCCGACCTGACCGAGGCGATCATCCGCGAGGGCAAGGTGCCCGGCATCCTCGGCAATTGCCATGCTCCAGGAACCGAGATCATCGAGCGCTTCGGCGAGGAACACATCCGCACCGGCAAGCCGATTTGCTACACGTCGGTCGATTCCGTCCTGCAGATCGCCGCGCATGAGACCCATTTCGGTCTGGAGCGGCTCTATGAATTCTGCCAGGTGGTGCGCCGGCTGGTCGACCCGCTGAGGATCGGACGGGTGATCGCACGTCCGTTCGTCGGCGAGACATCAGCCACCTTCGAGCGGACGTACAACCGCCGCGACTACGCCGTGCCGCCACCCGAGCCGACATTGCTCGACCGGGTGACGGCGCGCGGCAGCCGCGTCATCGCCGTCGGCAAGGTCGGCGACATCTTCGCTCATCGCGGGATCTCGCAAGTCCGCAAGGCTGCGGGCAACATGGCCATGTTCGACCAAGCGCTGCTCGCCATGGACGAGGCCGGCGACGGCGACCTCGTCTTCGCCAATTTCGTCGATTTCGATACCGAATTCGGCCATCGCCGCGACGTCGCCGGTTATGCCGCCGCGCTCGAGGCCTTCGACCGGAGGCTTCCGGAGGCATTTGCGAAGCTGAAGCAGGGCGACCTTCTCATCCTGACCGCCGATCATGGCAACGATCCGACCTGGCGCGGCACCGATCATACCCGCGAACGCATTCCGGTCATCGGCACTGGACCTGGCCTCAAAGGCGGCGACATAGGGCTTAGGGCGACATTCGCCGATATCGGCGAGACGATTGCCGAACATCTCGCGCTGAGGCGCGGCCGCAACGGCATATCCTTCCATGCCTCGATTGGCGGCCATGCCTGAACTACCCGAAGTCGAAACGGTCCGGCGCGGTCTGCAGCCGGTCCTGGAAGGTGCCCATCTGGCCAAGGTCGAGATGAGACGGCCCGATCTGCGCTTCCCCTTCCCCGATCGGTTTTCGGAGCGTCTGACCGGCAGGACGATCACGGCGCTTGGACGGCGGGCCAAATACCTGACCATGCATATTCAGGGCGGTCCGGTGCTGATCTGCCATCTCGGCATGTCCGGCTCCTTTCGCATCGAGACCGGCGACGACGGCGAGACACCGGGCGCGTTCCACCATGAACGCTCGAAGAGCGCGGCGCACGATCATGTCGTGTTCCATGTCGTTTCCGCGGCCGGCGGGCGGTCACGTGTGATCTTCAACGACCCGCGCCGCTTCGGCTTCATGCTGTTTGGTGAAGAGCCGCCGGAGACGCATCCGATGCTCGCCGGACTGGGCGTCGAACCCACCGGCAATGCGCTGGACGGCGTTCTGCTTGCCTCGTTGCTGAAAGGCCGCAGGTCGCCGCTCAAGGCAGCGCTTCTCGACCAGAGGCTGATCGCCGGTCTAGGCAATATATATGTCTCGGAGGCACTCTGGCGCGCCGGCCTGTCACCGCTGCGCGAGGCGGGCACCATCGCCAGGCCGGGCAAGAAGGCCAGGGAACAAAGCGAACGCCTCGCCGAGGCGATCCGCTCGGTCATATCAGATGCCATCGCGGCAGGCGGTTCTTCGCTGCGCGACTACGTGCACACCGATGGATCGCTGGGTTATTTCCAGCATTCCTTCGCCGTCTACGACCGCGAAGGCGAGCCTTGCCCGAAGCGCGGCTGCGGCGGCCATGTCGAACGGATCGTGCAGAGCGGGCGCTCGACCTTCTATTGCCGGACGTGTCAGGCGTGAGCTAGACCGATGTCGAGCAAGGAGGAACAGCCAATGGCCTATGAGACGATCATCATCGAGAGGCGCGGCAAGGTCGGGTTGATCACGCTGAACCGGCCAAAGGCGCTCAACGCGTTGAATTCCCAGATTCTTGCCGAACTCGTCGCAGCCGTGAACGTTTTCTGCGCCGATCCTGGCATCGGCGCCATGGTCGTTACCGGTTCCGACAAGGCCTTTGCCGCCGGTGCCGACATCAAGGAAATGCAGGCAATCTCCTACGCGGATGCCTACAGCCTGGACTTCTTCGTCGGCTGGGAAGAGTTCACGCGGGCGCGAAAGCCGATCATCGCGGCGGTGGCCGGTTATGCGCTCGGTGGCGGCTGCGAACTCGCCATGATGTGCGATTTCATCATTGCCGCCGACACGGCGAAATTCGGCCAGCCCGAGATCACGCTCGGTGTCATTCCCGGCATGGGTGGGTCGCAACGCCTGACCCGGTTCGTCGGCAAATCGAAGGCGATGGACATGTGCCTGACCGGACGGATGATGGATGCCGCCGAGGCCGAACGTTCGGGCCTCGTGTCGCGGGTCGTCCCGGCCGGCGAACTGGTCGAGGAGGCGGTCAAGGCGGCGGCCAAAATCGCCGATTTCTCGCTGCCTTCGGTGATGATGGCCAAGGAAGCCGTCAACCGGGCCTATGAGACGACGCTTGCCGAGGGATTGCGATTCGAACGCCGCCTTTTCCATTCGCTTTTCGCGCTCGAAGACCAGAAGGAAGGCATGGCGGCGTTCGCCGAAAAACGGAAGCCGAATTTCACCAACCGGTAGGGCATTGCGGGCCAGCGACCGAAACCCGTGGCATCGGCCAAAAAGAACGCCAGGCGGCGTTGACGCGCCGGAAAAGCTGAACTATAAGCCGCACCAACCGAGGCGGCCCCGTGGCTGCCCGTTTGTTTTTTGCGCCCTGCGGCACGCCGCGTGCGCCGACCAGATCAGAAGAGAGGCATCATGGCCAACACATCCTCGGCCAAAAAGGCAACGCGCAAGATCGCTCGCCGCGCAGCGATCAACAAGAACCGCCGCTCGCGCGTCCGCACCTACGTCCGCCAGGTCGAGGAGGCACTCGCCTCGGGCGACAAGGCTGCCGCACAGGCCGCCTTCAAGGCAGCCGAGCCGGAATTGATGCGCGCCGCGACCAAGGGCGTGATCCACAAGAACACGGCCTCACGCAAGGTGTCGCGTCTCGCCCAGCGCCTCAAGGTGCTGTCGGCCTGACATCGCCTTCTCAGGACGATCTTCTTCGAACCCGGCCGATCGTGCCGGGTTTTTTCGTTTGCCGGCAAGTACTTAAAAAGAATAGCCGAAAACAGCTGCAAATGCAGATTCAACAGTTTGAAATGGTTTGCCGGCACATTCATGCCCACTGATGATCGATACGCATGAAAAGCGTCGACTTAAAAAACCATGCCCTGCAGAAATAGCTGCAGCTTTTCAAATGGTTAGCGACAGTCATCCACAACTTGTCCACAACGCGCCGAAGGGACGGGAGGACAACCGGCTGTCAAGAGAATTATTTCAGAAAATTTCACGCCGGCCCGGCTTTTTCATATTCGTCGGAAAAGGGTTTGAATCACAATGGCTTTGTCAAAATACGCCACTGCGGCATGGCGCTCCGACGCGCCCGAGGTAACCAGATTCCTTAAAAATCCGTTAGACGTGGCCTTGCCCTATCCACAGCGATTTCGGTAATGTCGATCTATCGAAAGGGACGGGCCTCTGGCCCTAACCCAGCCTGACGCGGCAAGCTTAAATTGGCGGGATTTGCGACGCGGATCAAGTCCGCGGACGGGTATGGTTTGCTCTTTTTCGATACGGTAGGGGACTGGCGTAACTAGACATGGCAGGTAGACGGCGCGCCGGCGCTCTTTCGCCGGACGGTGTCGTATTGCCCTGACATACCCAACGCGGACTGGCTTCCATGGGCCGGCACCGGTTCCCTTGGATGGTGGGCGACGTTCATTGCCGGCGGCGGCAACGGGCATCGTAGCGAAGACACGGTCGCTGGAAGAAGATGCAGGAGGCGCATCGCCGGCGAAAAACAGGTACAGAAAGGCAAGGAACTCGATCATGCAGAGCGGCATCGAAAGGGAGCTTACGGGCGACCTCCCATTTCCTGGAACTTTGGTCGGAGCAAACGAGATGGCGGTCTCCAGCGACGCGGAACAGAAGTTCGACCGGGTCAAGGCCCAGTTGAAGGCGCGCCTGGGAACCGAAGTCTATTCAAGCTGGTTCGGCCGCATGAAGGTCGCGGAAGCTTCCAAGGGCATTGTCCGCATCTCCGTGCCCACCGCGTTCCTGCGCTCGTGGATCAACGGCCACTATCACGATCTCATTTCCGAGCTGTGGAAGCACGAGGATCCCGAGCTTCTCAAGATCGAAATCGTCGTGCGCACCGCGACCCGTCAGGGGCGCAGCCAGCCCGAACCGGAATTGGCGCCGGCGCGCAAGATGACGCGGCAGACGCAGACGGCGCTGGCCGCCGGCACCGTCAGCCCAGGCAGGGTCGAGCGGTCTCCCGTGCCGCGTCCGGGTGCGCCGGTCGAGAGCGAGTTCCGCCACAATGTGCTGGGGTCACCGCTTGATCCGCGTTACACGTTCGGCTCCTTCATCGAAGGGCCCTCGAACCGCGTGGCTTTCGCCGCCGCCAAGGCCGTGGCGGAATCTCAATCGAGCGCGGTGCGCTTCAATCCGCTTTTCCTGCATGCCACCGTCGGGCTCGGCAAGACGCATCTCTTGCAGGCCATCGCCGCCGAATCGCTGAAGCAGAATCCGAAGTCGCGCGTCGTCTATCTCACCGCCGAGTATTTCATGTGGCGCTTCGCCACCGCGATCCGCGACAACAATGCATTGACGCTCAAGGAGCAGCTGCGCGACATCGACCTCCTGATCATCGATGACATGCAGTTCCTGCAGGGCAAGTCGATCCAGCACGAATTCTGCCATCTGATCAACATGCTGCTCGACAGCGCCAAGCAGGTCGTCGTCGCGGCCGACCGGCCACCGTCGGAGCTGGAATCGCTCGAACCGCGGGTCCGTTCGCGCCTCAATGGCGGCGTCGCGCTCGAAATGTCGGCACCCGATTTCGCCATGCGGCTCGGCATGCTCAAACTGCGCTTGGCCACAGCCAGGGTCGACGATGCGTCGCTCGACATTTCCGAAGAGATCCTCAACCACGTTGCCCGCACCGTGACGGGCAGCGGACGTGAACTGGAAGGCGCCTTCAACCAACTCTTGTTTCGCCAGTCGTTCGAGCCGCAGATCACCATCGACCGCATCGACGAGATCCTCGGCCACATCTATCGCACGGGCGAACCGAAGCGGGTCCGCATCGAGGACATCCAGCGCATCGTGGCGCGCCACTACAACGTCTCGAAGACGGAACTCTTGTCCAACCGGCGCACGCGCACCATCGTCAAGCCGCGGCAGGTCGCCATGTACCTGTCAAAGGTGATGACGCCGCGCTCGCTGCCGGAGATCGGGCGGCGCTTCGGCGGCCGCGACCACACGACGGTGCTGCACGCCGTGCGCAAGATCGAAGACCTTTCCGGCGCCGACAACACACTGGCACAGGAACTGGAATTGCTGAGAAGGCTGATCAACGACCAGGCCTGACCGGCCAGAAACGGCCCGCTTGCAGGGTTGGCCAGCTTTATCCCCAGAAAGCCCGCGTAACCGGCCCGAACCGGTGGCGCGGGCTTGCGTTCACTGGTTTTTTCCTGTCAGTTTGCGTAGATTCTGAAGCCTGTTCAGACCTTTTGCGGGACGCCGTCAGCCGGAGACCCGTTCATTCATTCAAGCGAGCCTGTTTCGTCATGCGTGTTATCCTGGAACGGTCAAATCTCCTGAAGTCGCTCAACCACGTGCACCGCGTGGTCGAACGGCGCAACACCATACCGATCCTGTCCAACGTGCTGCTCAGCGCCGAAGGCGCCAGCCTCGAAATGAAGGCCACCGACCTCGACCTGGAGGTGACGGAAGCGACGCCCGCCAAGGTCGAGCGCGGCGGCGCGACGACGGTGCCCGCGCACCTGCTCTACGACATCGTGCGCAAGCTTTCCGACGGCGCCGAGGTGATGCTGAAGACGGATGAGGACGGCAACGCCATGACGGTGACGTCGGGCCGCTCGAGCTTCCGCCTGCAGTGCCTGCCGCAATCCGACTTTCCCGAGCTTTCGGCCGGATCCTTCTCGCATATCTTCCGTCTCGACTCGGTGGCGCTGAAGGGCCTGATCGAGAAGACGCAGTTCGCCATCTCCACCGAGGAGACGCGCTACTATCTCAACGGCATCTACCTGCACACGCATGAAGTCGGCGGCAAGCTGAAGCTGCGCTCGGTGGCGACCGACGGCCATCGCCTGGCGCGAGCCGAGATCGACGCGCCGGCTGGCTCCGAGGGCATGCCTGGCATCATCATTCCGCGCAAGACGGTGAGCGAACTGCAGAAGCTGGTCGACGATCCGGATGTCGCAGTGACGACCGAACTGTCCGACACCAAGATCCGCTTCACCATCGGCAGCGTCGTCCTGACCTCGAAGCTGATCGACGGCACCTTCCCGGACTATCAGCGGGTCATTCCGACCGGCAACGACAAGAAGCTGATCCTCGACCGCCAGAGCTTCGCGGCCGCGGTCGACCGCGTCTCGACCATCTCTTCCGAACGCGGCCGCGCTGTGAAGCTCTCGATCAGCGAAGGCCAGGTGACGCTTGCCGTCAACAATCCGGATTCGGGCAGCGCGACGGAAGAACTGGCGGCCGACTATTCGTCCGACCCGATCGAGATCGGATTCAACGCGAAATATCTGCTCGATGTCGCCGCGCAGCTGACCGGCACGGAAGCCAAATTCATGCTCGCCGATGCGGGTTCGCCAACGCTGATCCACGACATGGCCGACGAGACCGCGCTTTACGTGCTGATGCCGATGCGGGTATAGCCGGCGCGGCGTCGCCTAACGATACGGCCGGCGGGCATTGGTTGCGGTGACTTCCACAGGCGGATAGCGGTTGCCGGCACAAACCCACATAAGTAAGCTTACGCTTACCAATTTTCGCAATTATGCGACCCTGGCGATAGATGTTGCTCCGGGCGCCGTGGTCTTTTCCGGCGACAATGGTGCCGGCAAGACCAATCTCCTCGAAGCGATCTCCTTTTTGACGCCGGGGCGCGGATTGCGCCGCGCACCTTACGGGGATGTGGCACGCGAGGGTGGCGATGGCGGTTTTGCCCTGCATGCCCGGCTCGACGGACCTGACGGCGAGGTCGAGATCGGCACGGGCATCTCCGGGAGCGACACGGCGGAGAGCGGCAGGCGGGTGCGTATAAACGGAGCCGCCGCCCGGGCCGAGGACATGCTGGAATGGCTGCGGGTCGTATGGCTGACGCCGACGATGGATTCGTTGTTCACCGGACCGGCCGCGGATCGCCGGCGCTTTCTCGACCGACTGGTGCTGGCGATCGATCCCGGACACGGCCAGCGTGCGCTCGACTACGAGAAGGCGATGCGCGGCCGTAACCGTCTGCTGACGGAAGGCTCACGCGATGTCGGCTGGTTCGAGGCGATAGAGATGCAGATGGCGGAGACCGGCGTGGCGATCGCCGCGGCGCGCGCCGAGATGGTGCGGCTGCTGGCCGCCATGATCGACAGGCTGCCCGACACGGGGCCGTTTCCGCAGGCCGATATCGGCCTTTCGGGTGACCTGGAGGCCGAGATCGCCGGTGCACCGGCGGTCGATGTCGAGGAGCGGTTTCGCCGGGCGCTTGCCGATGGCCGAGACCGTGACCGCGCCGCCGGACGTACCCTCGAAGGCCCGCACCGCTCAGACCTCATGGTCCGGCACCGGCCCAAGGCGATGCCGGCCGAACTCTGCTCGACCGGCGAACAAAAGGCACTGCTGGTCGGCATCGTGCTGTCGCATGCCCGGCTGACCGGCGAAATGTCCGGCCTGACGCCGATCCTGCTGCTCGACGAGATCGCGGCGCACCTCGATGGCGGTCGGCGCGCGGCGCTGTTCTCGATCCTGGAGGACCTGAACTGCCAGGCTTTCATGACGGGAACCGATGCGGCGCTGTTTTCCAGCCTGCATGGCCGCGCGCAGTTCCTCACGGTCGACCATGGCACGGTTGGGCCAACCGAAGACCCCTGACAAGGTTTTTCGACCGCTATATGGTCCTGATATGACCAACGCGCTCACCGCCGACGAGATCGAACGCTATGCCCGCCACATCGTGCTGCCGGAGGTCGGCGGCGCGGGCCAGCAGAAGCTCAAGCAGGCGCGGGTCCTGGTGATCGGCGCCGGCGGGCTCGGTGCGCCGGTGCTTGAATATCTCGCTGCGGCCGGTGTCGGCACGCTCGGCATTGTCGACGACGACACAGTTTCGCTCTCCAACCTGCAACGCCAGGTCATCCATGGCACCGATACGATCGGCATGCCGAAAACCCAGAGCGCCGGAGCGGCGATCGCCCGTATCAATCCCAACATATCAGTCGAAACGCACACATTCCGGCTGACGGCGGAGAACGCCCCCGCCCTGGTCGCCAAGTACGATATCGTCGTCGATGGGTCCGACAATTTCGAGACGCGTTATGTGGTGGCCGATGCTTGCGCGGCCGAAGGGAGACCGCTGGTGCATGCAGCGGTCGGACGTTTCGACGGCTCGGTGACCGTGCTGAAGCCTTTCGAGGACGGCAACGACGGCAAGCCGAATCCGAGCTATCGAGATCTGTTTCCCGAAGCCCCGCCGCCGGGTCTGGTGCCGTCCTGTGCCGAGGCCGGGGTGCTGGGCGCGTTGACCGGGGTCATCGGCACGCTGCAGGCGATGGAGGCGATCAAGCTGGTGACCGGCATAGGCGAGCCGCTGATCGGCCGGCTGCTGCTCTATGATGCGCTGGCCGCGCGCTTCGAGACGATCCGCTACAAGAGACGCTGACCTTGGAACAATGCCGTGTTTCGATCACGCGGATCCCCGCCGATTTCGGCCGCTGGGGCGATGTGCTTACCGTCATCACGCGTGCCTTCGCCTTCATGGACGGCATCATCGACCCGCCGTCGTCGGCTCACCTGCTCACAGTCGATGCGCTGCGCGCCAAGGCCCTGCGGGAGACAGGCTTTCTGGCACTCGACGGCGACAGGATCGTCGGCTGCGTTTTTGCTCTCGAAAGGACTGACGGTTTTTATGTCGGCAAGCTCGCCGTCGCCCCGGACCTCCAGGGGCAAGGCATTGGCCGGCGGCTGATGCAAGCGGCCGAGGATCTGGCCCGCAGCCGCGGCAAGGCGGCCATCGAGCTCGAGACTAGGATCGAGCTCACCGCCAACCATGCCGCCTTTGCACGGCTCGGCTTTCATGAGACCGAACGGACGGCGCATGAGGGCTATGACAGGCCGACGTCCATCACCATGCGCAAAACGATCTCGTAAACGGCGGCTGAGCCTGGAAGGTTTCAGGTTCTGAGCGGCAGCACGCGGTCCGGCGGGCGATGGCCGTCGACGAAGGCGCGGATGTTGATGATGACCCTCTCGCCCATGTCGATACGGCCCTCGAGCGTGGCCGAGCCCATATGCGGCAGAAGCACGACCTTGTTCCTGGCGGCGAGCTTCAAGAGCTTGCCGTTCAGGGCCGGCTCGTGTTCGTAGACGTCGAGGCCGGCACCGGCGATCTTGCCGTCCTGGATCAGCTTGACCAGCGCTTCTTCATCGATGATGTCGCCGCGGGCGGTGTTGACGATATAGGCGGTGGGCTGCAGCAGCGCCAGCCGCCGTGCCGACAGAAGATGGAAGGTCGCAGGCGTCGACGGACAATTGACCGAGATGATGTCCATGCGGGCCAGCATCTGGTCGAGACTCTCCCAATAGGTCGCCTCCAGACCGTCCTCGACCGCCGGCAGCACGCGGTGGCGGTTATGGTAGTGGATGGACAGGCCAAAAGCCTTGGCCCGCCGGGCAACGGCCGTGCCGATGCGGCCCATGCCGACAATGCCGAGCCGCTTGCCCCAGATGCGCCGGCCAAGCATCCAGGTCGGCGACCAGCCGGCCCATTTCTTGTCGCCGGTAAGCACGCTGGCGCCTTCGGCCAACCGGCGCGGCACCGCAAGCATCAGCGCCATGGTCATGTCGGCGGTATCTTCGGTGAGCACATTGGGCGTGTTGGTGACCGTGATGCCTCTCTTGGCCGCCGCCGTCACGTCGATCTTGTCGACGCCGTTGCCGAAATTGGCGATCAGCTTGAGGTTGTCGCCGGCCTGGGCGATCAGCGCGGCATCGATCTGGTCGGTCACGGTCGGTACCAGCACGTCGGCTTCCTTGACCGCTGCGACCAGTTCCGGCTGCGTCATCGGCCTGTCCTCGACATTCAGCCTTGCGTCGAACAGTTCGCGCATGCGGGTCTCGACCGGGTCGGGCAGCTTTCGCGTGATGACCACGAGAGGCTTCTTTTTGCCTGGCATTGTTTCCCTCGTTGAGACCTCTTTAACCAAGACCGGCGAAACTGAAAGCTGGTCGCGGCAGCCGATTTACCCATGTAACAAGCGGTGCCGCCGAAGACAAAGAAAAAGGGGTGCCGCAGCCGTCGGGCCGGCGCCGAAAGGAACGAAAGTGTCTGGTTTCGCGTCGCTTCGCCTGGCCTTCAGCGCAGCATTTCTCGGCGCTTTCCTCTATTCTCCGCTTGCCGGCGCGCAGAGCGCGGCCGCCCCTGCCCAGAGCGCCATCACGCTCGGACCGAGCGGCCTGCCACTGCCGCGATTCGTCAGCCTGAAATCCGGCCGCGTCAACTCGCGCGTCGGCCCCGGCGCCAACTATTCCGTCGACTGGATGTATATGAAGGCTGGCCTGCCGATGGAGATCATCCAGGAATTCGACACGTGGCGGCGCGTGCGCGACGCCGACGGCTCGGAAGGATGGATCAACCAGTCGCTGCTGTCGGGCCGGCGCACGGCGATCATCGCGCCCTGGCAGCGCGGCAAGGGCGGCCAGGTCAATCTCCTGAAAGGTCCCGACAAGGATGCAAGGGTGGTGGCGATCGTCGAACCCGGCGTGATGGGCACGATCAAGTCCTGCGACGGCCAGTGGTGCGAAATGACACTCGACGGCCACACCGGCTGGCTTGCCCAGTCGGTCGTCTGGGGTGCTTATCCGGGCGAGCGGGTCAAGGACTGAACGTCTCGCGTTTGCGCCCGATGGGGCCAAGATGGGTGTCCTGAAACCCCGTCGACAGCTTCAAGCCGTAGCCGAGTGCACGGTCGATCACGATATGGGCGATCCAGATCAGTGCGATGGCGCTGCCGACCGCACTGCCGGCGAGATGCCCGGCAAGCAGCAGAAGCACCGGTACGAGCAGGGTGTGCAAGGCGTTGTAGGCAATGGCGCCGAGGCGCGGGCCACCGAGATAACCCAGCATCGACAGGTCCGGCGCCAGGATGAGCAATGCGAAGAACCACCAGGAGACGCCTGTCGCGCCATAGAAGACGATTGCGGCAACCGCCACGACGGCCCATTCGAGCCGGACTATCCAATCGAGGGGTTTTATCCCAGCCCGATTATTCGGGCCAGACCGGTTACCCTGGCCCCGGCCAATTATTCCGGCCTCGCCGGTCATTCCGGACGCTTGGGACGGAGCCTCACCACGATATCGACATTGGCTATTTCCATACCCTCGGGCGGGTCCGGCAGATTGGAGACCGTTACCGGACCGTCGGCGATGTCGAAAATCCTGTTTTCGCCTTCGATATAGAAATGATGGTGGTCGGAGGTATTGGTGTCGAAATAGGTCTTGGAACCTTCGACGGCGAGGATACGCAGCAGCCCCGCCTGGGTAAACTGGTGAAGCGCGTTGTAGACGGTGGCCAGCGACACCGGCACGCCGGCGACCTGCGCCTCCTCGTGCAGTTCCTCAGCCGACAAATGGCGGTCGCCCTTGGCGAAAAGCAGGTCGGCCAGCGCAATACGCTGACGCGTCGGCCTCAGGCCGGCTTCACGTACCCGCTTGTCCACAGCGACATTTTCCTTCCGGCAGCCCCGGTCCATCTGGTCTTCCAAGCTCACAGTCCCGCTTCAAGACATGCCCAGAATGGCAAAAAAATGAATGTCTGCCGAAACCGGACCCCTGTTGACATATATTCTGTCGCCCGAATGCGATCAATAGCGCGCATTGACCCGGGCAGACTGGCGGGTTAAGCGCAAACGCCGGTTTCCGGCCTGAAACAGATTGTGTTAGGACACCAACGACAAGGGCGCGCTACCGCCCGGACGATATGGGGAAGAAATTGATGGCGGGTTCGAAATCCAGCTACGACTACGAAGAATTGCTGGCCTGCGCCCGCGGCGAGCTGTTCGGAGAGGGCAATGCCCAGTTGCCCTACCCGCCGATGCTGATGTTCGACCGTATCACCGAGGTCAGCGAGACCGGCGGTGCCTTCGACAAGGGTTTCATTCGCGCGGAATTCGATATCAAGCCCGACCTGTGGTTCTTTGCCTGCCATTTCATCGGCAATCCGATCATGCCAGGGTGCCTCGGCCTGGACGCCCTGTGGCAATTGACGGGCTTTTATCTCGGCTGGCTAGGCGAACCCGGCAAGGGAATGGCGCTGTCGACCGGAGAGGTCAAGTTCAAGGGCATGGTCACGCCGTCGGTCAAGAAGGTCGAGTACGGCGTGGATTTCAAGCGTGTGATGCGCGGCCGGCTGGTGCTCGGCATCGCCGATGGCTGGATGAAGGCGGATGGCGAGCCCATATATGCGGCGACAGACCTGAAGGTCGGCCTGTCGAAGCAGTCGGCGGTCGCTTGACCGCAGCCCTGGCCCGCCCATTGGCCAGTATCCCTGGAAGGAGTTGCGAATGAGACGTGTCGTAGTCACAGGCCTCGGCATCGTGTCGTCGATCGGCAACAATGCCAACGAGGTGCAGACCTCGCTGCATGACGCCAGATCCGGCATCAGCTTTTCCGATTCCTTTGCCGAGCATGGCTTCCGCTGCCAAGTCTGGGGCGCGCCGACGCTCGACCCTACCGCCATGATCGACCGCCGCGCGATGCGCTTCCTGAGCCAGGGCGCGGCCTGGAATCACGTCGCCATGGACCAGGCGATCGCGGACGCCGGCCTTGACGAAAGCGACATCACCAACGAGCGCACCGGCATCGTCATGGGTTCGGGCGGCCCCTCCACCCGCACCATCGTCGAGGCGGCCGAAACCACGCTAAAGAACGGCAGCCCCAAGCGCATCGGTCCCTTCGCGGTGCCGAAGGCTATGTCGTCGACCGCGTCGGCGACGCTGGCCACATGGTTCAAGATCCATGGCGTCAACTATTCGATCTCGTCGGCCTGCTCGACCTCGGCGCATTGCATCGGCAACGGCTACGAGTTGATCCAGTGGGGCAAGCAGGACATAGTCTTTGCCGGCGGCCACGAGGATCTCGATTGGACAATGTCGGACCTGTTCGATGCCATGGGCGCCATGTCGTCGAAGTTCAACGACAGGGCCTCGACCGCATCGCGCGCCTATGACGCCAATCGCGACGGCTTCGTCATTGCCGGCGGCGCCGGCGTGCTGGTGCTGGAAGAGCTGGAGCATGCCAAGGCGCGCGGCGCCAAGATCTACGCCGAGATCGTCGGCTATGGCGCGACCTCGGACGGCTACGACATGGTGGCGCCCTCGGGCGAAGGCGCGGTCCGCTGCATGCGCCAGGCGCTGGCGACGGTCTCCACGCCGGTCGACTACATCAACACCCACGGCACCTCGACGCCGGTCGGGGATTCAAAGGAAATGGGCGCGATCCGTGAAGTGTTCGGCGAGAAGATGCCGTTCATCACGTCGACCAAGTCGCTGACCGGCCATTCGCTGGGCGCGGCTGGCGTGCAGGAATCCATCTATTCGATCCTGATGATGCAAGGCGGCTTCATCGGCGAAAGCGCCCATATCGAGACGCTCGATCCGGAATTCGAGGGGATGCCGATCGTGCGCAAGCGCATCGACAACGCAGGGATCGACACTGTCCTGTCGAATTCCTTCGGTTTCGGCGGCACCAACGCAACGCTCGTTTTCCAGCGCTATTCCGCATAGGGCCAAGTTTTTTATACAAGGATTTGCCGGCCATGGACGGATTGATGAAAGGCAAGCGCGGGCTTGTCATGGGTGTCGCCAACGATCATTCGATCGCCTGGGGCATCGCCCGGAAATTGTCCGAACATGGGGCGGAACTCGCCTTCACCTACCAGGGCGAGGCTTTCGGTCGCCGCGTCAAGCCGCTCGCCGACAAGCTTGGCGCTTCGCTGGTCGTTCCTTGCGACGTCGAGGACAGCGCTTCGGTCGCAGCCACGTTCGAGACGCTTGGCAAGGCCTGGGGCGGCCTGGACTTTGTCGTCCATGCCATCGGTTTCTCAGACAAGAACGAGTTGAAGGGCCTCTACGCCGACACCAGCCGGGACAATTTCGTCCGCACCATGGTGATCTCCTGCTATTCCTTCACCGAGGTGGCCCGCAATGCCGCGCCGCTGATGACCAATGGCGGCTCGATGATCACGCTGACCTATGCCGGCGCGGTCCGCGTCATGCCGAACTACAATGTCATGGGCGTCGCCAAGGCTGGGCTCGAGGCCAGCGTGCGCTATCTCGCCAACGACTACGGTCCGCGCGGCATCCGCGTCAACGGCATCTCGGCCGGTCCGGTGCGCACACTGGCCGGCGCCGGCATTTCGGACGCCCGTCACATGTTCTCCTACCAGCAGCGAAACTCGCCATTGCGCCGGACCGTGACGATCGACGAGGTCGGCGGCTCCTCGCTCTATCTCCTGTCCGACCTTGCTTCCGGTGTCACCGGCGAAATCCACTATGTCGATTCCGGCTACCATATCGTCTCGATGCCGACGCTCGACGAGTTGAAGCAGACGGATGGCGGGCGCGACTGAAAAGCGGGTCCGCCAACCGGGTCTTTGCCAGTAAAGAAAATAATCCTCTCCAGTAAAATTGGATTCATTCGCGGAAACTCATTTTAAGGAGGTTTCCGCTATAGAGATCCCCGATCTGGGGGACCTTGTCATGCCTGCCGTCAGCAACCCGAAGCGAACACCTATGTTCCGACTGCTCACGATAGCAAGTTCGGGCATTGGCAGTTTCGTCCTCGGCATCTGGGGCCTGAAGCACGGTCTCGGCGACGGGTTTGCCGGCATATCGGCTGATATGATGGTGTCGGTGATGGCCGCGCTTTGCGCGCTGGCGGCATCGGTGGCGGCAATGTCGTTCTTCGCCGGCGTCGATGAATCGGCGGATTTCGTCTTCAACGAAACCCATTTCGACAAGCTGACCGGACTGCTGGCACGCCCGGCCATGGTCGGCAAGATCGCCGAGGCGGCATGCGCGACAAGCCGCACCGGGGAACCGGTGTTCCTGATCGACATCGACATCGACCGGTTCAAGCAGATCAACGACGCGATTGGCTACACCCAGGGCGATGAATTGATCCGCGCCTTCACCAAGCGGCTGCGCAGTTGCGTGCCCGCCCGCGCCCTGATCGGCCGCATCGGGGCCGGCGAGTTCGCGGTGCTGCTCCCGGACAATCTGATTCAGGGGACCCTGGAAAGCATGGTCGAGAGACTCATCGACGAGATGATGGAGCCGTATGAGCTCAGCAGTCACCAGCAATCGGTGAGCCTGTCGGTCGGCATCGTGGCGATGCCCAAGGACGGTGTCGATCCGGTCCTCATCCTGCGGCGCTCCAACCTGGCGCTGCAGAATGCGCGTGCCAGGGGGGTTGGCAACTGGTCGGTCTTCGACAGCGAGATGGGACGCGTGGCCGACCATCGCCAATGGGTCGAAGCCGAGCTGCATAGCGCCTTTGAACGCGGCGATTTCGACCTGCACTATCAGCCGCAGCTCGACCTCCCGACCGGCCGCATCGTCGGCTACGAGGCGTTGATCCGCTGGAAGCATCCCGAACGCGGCATGATCCCGCCGATGGAGTTCATCCAGATCGCCGAGGAGACCGGCATGATCAACCCGATCGGCGAATGGGTTCTGCGCAAGGCCTGCAGCGATGCCCGCCACCTGCCGGACGACTGCTTCGTCGCCGTCAACATTTCGCCGGTCCAGTTCATGACCAAGGACTTCGTCGGCATTGTGCGCGACACGATGCGGGCCACCGGCATCAAGCCGTCACGGCTGGAGCTGGAAGTCACCGAGACGGCGATGATGCAGGACCGCGACCGCGCGGCCGCCATCCTGAAAGAGCTTGCCGAGATGGGCATCTCGGTCGCCGTCGATGATTTCGGCACCGGCTATTCCAACCTCAGCTATCTGATCGACTTCTCGTTCGGCAAGCTGAAAATCGACCGTTCCTTCGTCAGCCGCATCGATACCGATGCCAGCTCCGGCGCGGTCGTGTCGACCATTGTCGGGCTGTCGCGGGCGCTCGGCGTCAGCATCATCGCCGAAGGCGTCGAGACCGAAAGCCAGGCGACCCTGCTGCGGGCCGCCGGCTGCGAGGTGGTGCAAGGCTACCTGTTCGGCCGGCCAGCACCGCTCGATATCGGCGTTGGTGACGGGCATGTCGCCAACGACATGAGGCGCGTCGCCAATCTGCATTGATAACCCGCGGCGCTGTATTACCGGCGCGCGACAAACACCTTGAACATGCCATCGCGGGCAAGCTCCGCATGACTGGCAAAGGCGGCCGACAGCACCTGCTCATAAGGAAGCTGGCGGTTGGCGACCATGAACAGGCGTCCACCGGGCTTCAGGGCCTTGGCGGCCGCGCGGATCATGCCGGCACCGATCTCGGGCTCCGCCGCACGGCTGCGATGGAAGGGCGGGTTCATGGCGATGACGTCGTAGCGGCGCTCGACAGGCTCGGCGAGCAGATCCGTCCAGAAGAAGCCCCGCGCCACGGTGTTGCCGAGATTGCCCCTGGCTGCCTCCAGCGCATCGAAATCGGCCTCGTAAAGATCAAGGGCCGACAAGCCCGGCGAGCGGGCAGCCATCTCGGCCGCCACATAGCCCCAGCCGGCGCAGAAATCGGCCGCACTGCCACGCAGGTCGCCGGGCAGGTTGTCGACCAGCAGTTTCGAACCGGCGTCGATGCGGTCGAAGGAGAACATGCCGGGTGCGGTGTGGAACCGGTCCCCGACCAGCAAGGCGGGATTGGCGGTGCGAAGCGCGGCCGCGGCTTGCATGGCGGCCGGGCGGCGCAGCCAGAAGGCAATGCCGTGATATTTCGGCATGTGGCCTTCGATCGGCACGAGATCGCCGACGCGCTTGCGCAGGCTGGCGATGCCATCCTCCTTGCCACCGGCAATGAGGATCAATCCGCCCTCGGCCACGCGCTCGAGGGCCTCGGCGATGCGCAGTTCGTTCTGGCCGCGATGGCGGCCGGCAAGCACGAGTGCGGCATCAAGACCATCGCCGGTCGATTGCGGCGTGACCGTGAAGCCCGCCGCCTGCAATGCACGGAAATGCGGCCGGAAGCCCTGTACGAGATCGAGCGTCGCCTCGAAAGCCGGCGCCAGGCGCAGGCCGGGTTCGGCGCCAAGGAAGAGAACGCGCTCGCCCTTCCGCGGCAAGGAAAGAGCCTCGGCCTCGAACGGGTGAAAAAGCGTCTTCAGCGCTTCAGCGGACATAGCCGTGCTCCATAAACAAAAACGGGCGCGACCTAAGCCGCGCCCGTCTTATTGTTCAGTCAGATCGCTCAGGCGGCGTTTTCTTCGCCTTCGGTCTTCTTGTCGCGGGCGATTTCCTTGCCAGTGGCCTGGTCGACGACCTTCATCGACAGACGAACCTTGCCGCGCTCGTCGAAGCCCATCAGCTTGACCCAGACCTTGTCGCCTTCCTTGACGACGTCCGAGGTCTTGGCGACCCGGTCGTTGGCGAGCTGCGAGATGTGGACGAGGCCGTCACGCGGACCGAAGAAGTTGACGAAGGCGCCGAAGTCGGCGGTCTTGACGACCGTGCCTTCGTAGATTTCGCCGACTTCCGGCTCGGCGACGATGGTGTGGATCCACTTCTTCGCCGCCTCGATCTCCTTGGCGTTCGAGGAAGCGATCTTGACCGTGCCGTCGTCCTCGATGTTGATCTTGGCGCCGGTCTTCTCGACGATCTCGCGGATGACCTTGCCGCCCGAACCGATGACGTCGCGGATCTTGTCGGTCGGGATGTGCATGACCTCGATACGCGGCGCGAACTCACCGAGTTCCGAACGCGCGCCGGAGAGCGCGTGGCCCATTTCGCCGAGGATATGCAGGCGACCGTCCTTGGCCTGGCCAAGGGCGATCTTCATGATCTCCTCGGTGATGCCGTCGATCTTGATATCCATCTGCAGCGAGGTGATGCCACCTTCGGTGCCGGCGACCTTGAAGTCCATGTCGCCGAGGTGATCCTCGTCACCAAGGATGTCGGAGAGCACGGCGAAGCGCTCACCTTCCTTGATCAGGCCCATGGCGATGCCGGCGACCGGCTTGGCCAGCGGCACGCCGGCATCCATCAGCGCCAGCGAGGTACCGCAGACCGTGGCCATCGACGACGAGCCGTTGGACTCGGTGATCTCCGAGACGACGCGCAGCGTGTAGGGGAACTGGTCGGAGGTCGGCAGCATCGGACGGATAGCGCGCCAGGCGAGCTTGCCGTGGCCGATTTCGCGACGGCCCGGCGAACCCATGCGGCCGGTCTCACCAACGGAGTAGGGAGGGAAGTTGTAGTGAAGGAGGAACTTCTCCTTGTACATGCCGGTCAGCGAATCGACGTACTGCTCGTCCTCGCCGGTGCCGAGCGTGGCAACGACCAGCGCTTGGGTCTCGCCGCGGGTGAACAGCGCCGAGCCGTGGGTGCGCGGCAGGACGCCGACCTCGGAGACGATCTTGCGAACCGTCTTCAGGTCGCGGCCATCGATGCGCGAGCCGGTGTCGAGAATGTTCCAGCGCACGACCTTGGCTTGGAGTTCCTTGAATACCGAGCCGATCTGTTCGGAGGTGTACTTTGCGTCCTCGCCTTCGGCCGGGGCAAACGCTGCCTTGACCTTCGCCTTGACAGCGTCGACCGCGGCGTAACGCTTCTGCTTGTCGACGTTCTTGTAGGCATCGCTGAGCTCGTCGCCGACGATCTTCAGCATCTCGGCCTCGAGCGCGGAATAATCCGGCGCGGTGAAGTCGCGCGGCTCCTTGGCCGCAACTTCAGCCAGCTTTATGATGGCGTCGATGACCGGCTGGAAACCCTTGTGGCCGAACATGACGGCGCCGAGCATCAGCTCTTCGCCAAGTTCCTTGGCTTCGGACTCGACCATCAGCACGGCGTCGGCGGTGCCGGCGACAACGAGGTCGAGCTTGGATTCCTGCATCTCGTCGACATGCGGGTTCAGAACATATTCGCCATTGATGTAACCGACGCGGGCGCCGCCGACCGGGCCCATGAACGGAACGCCGGAGAGCGTCAGAGCGGCCGAGGTGGCAACGATCGACAGGATGTCCGGGTCGTTTTCGAGGTCATGCTGGACGACGGTGACGACGATCTGCGTGTCATTCTTGTAGCCTGCTGCGAAGAGTGGGCGGATCGGGCGGTCGATGAGGCGGGAAACCAGCGTTTCCTTTTCGCTCGGACGGCCTTCGCGCTTGAAATAGCCGCCCGGGATCTTGCCGGCGGCATAGGTCTTTTCCTGGTAGTTGACGGTCAGCGGAAAGAAGTCGAGGCCGGGCTTCGGCTCCTTCATCGAAACGACGGTGGCCAGAACCTTGGTCTCGCCGTACGTGGCGAGCACTGCGCCGTCGGCCTGGCGGGCGATCTTGCCGGTTTCGAGGATGAGCGGACGGCCGCCCCATTCGATTTCCACTTTGTGGTGATTGAACATGTCTTGTCCTTAATAAGCGGAAAGGGGCGCGCCGTTTCACGGTGCGCGGATGCCCTTTCCCTGGCTTCCTTTCTCGGGCAGCCACGGGCAAGACAACGGGAAGCTCGGGTGATTTGGGCGCGACGAGCGCGCACGAGCGTCCTGCAATCCTGCCCCATGACCGTCCATGGGCGGTTTCGAGTGGCCCTCTGCACGCTCGAAACCGGGTCTGGCCAGCCGATATGACTGGCAGAATGCGTGACCGGCGGACTTCCCTGGGAAAGTCCGCCGGTCAATTCGTCAACGGCGCAGACCGAGCTTCTCGATCAGTGTCTGATAGCGCGCGTCGTCCTTGCGCTTGAGATAATCAAGCAGGCTGCGGCGCTGGGACACGAGAGCGAGCAGACCACGGCGGGAATGGTTATCCTTCTTGTGGTCCTTGAAATGGTCGGTCAGGTTCTTGATGCGCTCGGAAAGGATGGCCACCTGGACTTCCGGAGACCCGGTATCGCCCTTGGCGGTTGCGAATTCACCCATCAATTCCTGTTTGCGCTCGGCAGTAATCGACATCGTGTTTTTCCTTATCTGTTTGAGGAAACGGGTCGCCCACAGCCGGGATGTCGTCCAGCAGGGGCCGTGCATGCAAAGCGTCAAGGCGCAATGCTGCGGCGCATATAGTGCAATTCCCCGAAAAACACCAGCCCAATTCACAAGCCGGCTTTTGACGCTCAAATGGCAGGTTCAATCCCAGTCAAAGCCACTTCTTCCATTTGAAGAATGCAATCAGTCCGACAACGATGGCAGCCATGAACAGCAGCGACAAGGGATAGCCGTAGTACGCCTTCAACTCCGGCATGTTCCACGGCGAACTCGCGGGGTCGAAGTTCATGCCCCAGATGCCGACCAGGAAGGTGAGCGGCATGAAGATGACCGAGACGATGGTGAGATAGGAGATGACGTCGTTGGTGCGGGCCTGGCTCAGCGACAGGTGCATTTCGATCAGGCCGGTCAGCATGTCGCGCTGGGTCTCGACCAACTCGATCAGCCTGAGCGAATGGTCGAGCGTGTCGTTGAGGAAGACCTTGGTCTCGGCTCTGACATAGGACACGTCGTTGCGGATCAGCGTAGCCAGCGCATCGCGCATCGGCCACAGCACGCCTTTCAGGACATTGGCGTCGCGCCGCAATTCGTGCAGCTGCCGCATCTGGTGCTTGTGCGTCGAATGCAGCATCTCGTCCTCGATGCTGTCTACAAGGTCGCCGGTGGCCTCGATCGGCGGAAAATAGCTGTCGACGATGGCGTCGATCAGCGCGTAGGCGAGATAGTCGGCGCCGCGCGTGCGCAACCGGTTGGGCGCCGAACTCTCGATGCGCTTGCGCACGGGATTGAACGGATCGCCCTCGCGCTCCTGGAAGGTGACGACGAAGTTCTCGCCGAGGAAGAGAGCGATCTGTTCGTAGCGATGCGACGTGACATCGTCGATCATGCGCATGACTACGAAGGCATGATCCTCGAAGAAGTCGACCTTCGGCCGCTGGCCGGTGTTGACGACATCCTCCAGCGCCAGCGGATGCAGGCTGAAGATGCGGCCGATCTCCTCGATCAACTGGATGTTGGCGAGGCCTGTGCAGTCGAGCCAGATGACCGGCCATTTCCGGCAATTGGCCGCGACATCGTCGATGCTGGCATTCTCGATGGTCTTGACCTTCTGCGGCGAGATCAGGGTCAGCCGCAATTCGGAGCGCCGCGCCGCCGGGTCGGCGATCAACGTGCCCGGCGAGGCGCCGACAGGCGGCCGCCTCGTCTTCACCGGCGCGCGTTTCTTGACCGTGTCAGCCTTTGCCATGGAGCCCTCTGCCGCGATGTCGCACCGACACTAGATGAGTGGCATCACCCGGCAAAGACCCGCTTGGGCTTGAACATGCCTTGCTCGATGGCGCCGATGGCGACCAGCTTGCCGCGTGACGTCGCGCAGGCCTCTTCGGCCTCCACCGGCGCGTCACGGCCACGGATGATGACCGGATTGCCGAGGCGGATCTTTGTCGCCGCATCGTCGCTTATGGCGATCTGCGGCAGGCAGTCGAGAGCAGCCGAGGTGTCGACTAGGAGCGTGTCGATGGCGCCGAAGTCGATCGGCTTGGCCACCGCGTCAGCCGGGTCGGCTTCGTCGGCCGCTTCCAAATTCTCATCGCCAGTGGCGCCGAAGCGGGCGGCCTCGAGTTCGGCGATGGTGACGAAGTCGTCCGGCGTGAACGGCTCGACTTCGACCCGGCGCAGCTCGCTGATGTGGCCGAAGCAGCCGAGGTCGCGGCCCATGTCGCGGGCCAGCGAACGCACATAGGTGCCCTTGCCGCATTCGACTTCGAAAATCGTCTGGTCCGGCTTGTGCTCGACAATATCGAGCCGGCCGATCTCGATCTCGCGTGCGGGTATGTCGACCGTCTCGCCTTCGCGGGCGAGGTCGTAGGCGCGCTCACCCGCAATCTTGATGGCCGAGAATTGCGGCGGCGTCTGCATGATGACGCCGGTGTATTTCGGCAGCAGCGCCCGCACTTCGGCTTCCGCCGGACGCAGGTCGGAGCTCTTCGTCACCGGCCCTTCAAGATCGTCGGTGGAGCGCTCGTCGCCCCAGGCAACGGTGAAACGATAGACCTTGGCGCCGTCCTGCACGTAGGGCACGGTCTTGGTGGCCTCGCCGAGCGCGATCGGCAGCATGCCGGAGGCAAGAGGGTCCAGCGTGCCGGCGTGGCCGGCCTTTTCGGCCTGGAACAGCCATTTGATCTTGGAGACGGCCTCGGTTGAGCCCATGCCGACCGGCTTGTCCAGCACCACCCAGCCGGAGACTGGCCGGCCCTTCTTCTTGCCGCGACGCGCCATTATTCTTCTTCCTTGTTGTCGTCGCTATCCAGATCGCGCGCCACTTCGGGCGACTTCAAGAGGTCGTTGATCCTGGCGAAATTGTCGAAGGAGGTATCCAGCCGGAAGCGGAACTCCGGCATGTATTTCATCTGCCTGAGCGCGCCCGAGACACGGCCGCGCACGAACTTGGCATGCTTGTTCAGCGCCTCGATTACCGCGTCGGCATCCTTGGCGCCGAGCGGCGAAACAAAGGCGGTGGCGATCTTGAGATCGGGCGACATGCGCACTTCGGAGACCGAAACGACCGAGTTTTCAATCAACGGGTCGATGATCTCGCCGCGCTGCAAGGTTTCGGAGAGCGCATGACGCACCTGCTCGCCGACGCGCAGCATGCGCTGGGATGGGCTTGATGTCGTGGAACGGGGCATTGTTCTCAATCCTGAAAGCGTGAGGCGCGGGATAGGACCGTGCCGCATGTCTCAAACGGTCATTCTCAATAGCACTGGGGCGGCGGTCGTTCGACCGCCGCCCGATATCGACAAGCCACTCGAACTCAGAGCGTGCGGGTCACCATCTCGACGCGGAAGCACTCGATGACGTCGCCGACGCGCATGTCCTCGTAGTTCTGGAAGGCCATGCCGCACTCCTGGCCGCCGGGGACTTCCGAAACCTCGTCCTTGAAGCGCTTCAGGGTCTTCAGCGTGCCTTCGTGGATGACGACGTTGTCGCGGATCAGGCGCACGCCCGCGCCACGCTCGACCTTGCCTTCGGTGACACGGCAGCCGGCGATCTTGCCGACCTTGGTGATGTCGAAGATCTCGAGGATCTCGGCATTGCCGATGAAGGTCTCGCGACGCTCCGGCGACAGCAGGCCCGACAGAGCCGCTTTCACATCATCCACAAGGTTGTAGATGATCGAGTAGTAGCGGATTTCGATGCCAGCGGCCGCGGCCGCGGCACGCGCCTGCACATTGGCGCGCACGTTGAAGCCGATGATCGCCGCGCCGGACGTTTCCGCCAGCGAGACGTCGCTTTCGGTGATGGCGCCGGCGCCGGAATGGACGATGCGCGCACGCACTTCGTCCGTGCCGAGCTTGTCCAGGGCAGCATTGATCGCTTCGATCGAACCCTGCACGTCGCCCTTGATCACCAGCGGGAATTCCTTCAACCCGCTCGTCTGCAACTGCGACATCATCTGTTCGAGAGAGCCGCGCTGGCCGGCATGCCTGGCCACCGCCTTCTCGCGTGCCAGACGCTGGCGATATTCGGTGATCTCGCGGGCGCGGGCCTCGTTGTTGACCACGGCGAAGCGGTCGCCGGCCTGCGGGGTTCCCTGAAGGCCGAGCACCTCGACCGGCATTGCCGGCGGCGCTTCCTTGATCTGCTCGCCGCGATCGTTGACCAGCGCGCGCACACGGCCCCATTCGTTGCCGGCGACAAGGATGTCGCCCGGCATCAAGGTGCCGGTCTGCACCAGCACGGTGGCGACGGGACCACGACCCTTGTCGAGCTGCGCCTCGATGACGACGCCTTCGGCGGTGCGGTCGGGGTTGGCCTTGAGATCGAGGATTTCGGCCTGCAGCAGGATCGCTTCGAGCAACTTGTCGAGATTGGTGCCCTTGGTCGCCGACACCTCGACGTCCAGCACTTCACCGCCCATCGATTCGACGAACACCTCGTGGCGCAAGAGTTCCGAGCGCACCTTCTGCGGATCGGCATCATGCTTGTCGATCTTGTTGATCGCCACGATGATCGGAACGCCGGCCGCCTTGGCATGGCTGATCGATTCGATTGTCTGCGGCATGACGCTGTCGTCGGCGGCCACCACCAGGATGGCGATGTCGGTCGCCTGGGCGCCACGGGCGCGCATCGCCGTGAAGGCGGCGTGGCCGGGCGTGTCGATGAAGGTGATCTTCTGACCGTTCTTCTCGACCTGATAGGCGCCGATATGCTGGGTGATGCCGCCCGCCTCGCCGGAAACGACATTGGCGTTGCGGATGGCATCGAGCAGCGACGTCTTGCCGTGGTCGACGTGGCCCATGATGGTGACAACCGGCGGACGCGACACGAGGTCTTCCGGACGGTCGGCGATGTTGAACAGGCCTTCCTCGATGTCGGACTCGGCGACGCGGCGGACCGTGTGGCCGAATTCGGTGGCCACCAGTTCGGCCGTGTCGGCGTCGATGACGTCGCCCGGCTTCAGGATCTGGCCCTGCTTCATGAAGTACTTGACCAGGTCGACAGCACGCTCGGACATGCGCTGCGCCAGTTCCTGGATGGTGATGGTCTCGGGCAGGATCACTTCGCGCATGACCTTCTCGCGCGGCTCGTTGTGCATCGCGCGCTTGAATTTTTCCTGGCGGCGACGCATCGACGACAGCGAACGGGCCCGCGCATCCTCGTCGGACAACGCGGAATTCAGCGTCAGCTTGCCACGGCGGCGGTCTTCCTCGCTCTTGGTGGGCTTGGCCGGGCGCGCCACTTCGGGCGTGACCAGGCGGCGCACCGGCGCACCGGCGGTCGCCCGCTTCGGCTTGGCCTCTTCCTCCTCGTCGGCGGTCGCCAACTCAGCGGCTTGCGGCGCGCGACGGCGTGCCTCTTCCTCGGCGCGACGGCGCGATTCGGCCTCGGTCTGCAACCGTGCCTCTTCCTCGGCCTGGCGGCGCGCGGAGTCCTCGCGTTCGCGCTTGCGGCGCTCTTCGTCCTCGGCGCGGCGCTTGGCCTCTTCGGCGGCGCGCTGACGGTCTTCGACCTCGCGGACCTTCGAGCCCTCGAGCGCCCTGCGGCGCGCTTCCATTTCGCTGCGCGACAGTTCGTTCAGCACCATGCCGCTGCGCTCGACCGGAGGCGGCGGAGGCGGAGGCGCCTTGGGCGCTTCCTGCACGACGGGTGCCGCCACGACCGCCGGCTTCGGCGTGAAGACGGGCGCAGGCGGAGCCGCAGCCAGCTCCGGCTTGTCGCCGGGCAGCGAGAACTTGCGCTTCTTGGTCTCGACCACGACCGACTTGGTACGGCCGTGCGAGAAGTTCTGGCGCACAGTGCCCTGTTCCATGCCGGGGCGCTTCAGCGTCAAGGTCTTCTTCGGCGTAACACTCAACGTCTTGTCGTCGCCCGATTTCGTATCGTTCATTCCATATCCTCTGCAGCATCATCTTCGTCAGCAACGGCCGCAAGCATTGCAAGATCGTCCGGGGTTCCGCCCCGATATCGGTCGAGCGCAACCATGCGCTTCTGGACCGCCTTACCCGCGTCTCCCGCGAGGACGGCAGCATGTATCACATTTGTACCCCCCAATGCCAAGCTCAACTCGGCCTCGGAGAAAAGTTTGTAGGCAAGGATGGAAGGGCCGCCTATATGGACGGTCGCCCGCCGCGCCTGGCTGATCTTGCGTACGCCATCCTCGGACGCTTCGGTTGCGTGGAGCACGAAAAGCGCCAGCCCGCCGCGCACCGCGCTCTCGACCTTGGTAGCGCCGAGCGAAATCGCGCCTGCCTTGCGGGCAAGGCCCAGCATGCCCAGAGCGGATCTGGAGAGCAACCCGTCGACCATGCCGCCGAGATCGGCCGGCACGACCACCTGTGCCTTGAAGGCGCGGGCAAAAAGGTTCTTGGCCGCCGCCTTCTCGATATGTAGGCGGTCGGCACTCACCCAGCAACCACGGCCGGGCAGATTTCTCTTGAGATCGGGAACGACGGCCGAATCCGGACCGACGACGAACCGGATCAGTTCATCCGGTTCGGCCTGTTTTCGGGTGACGATGCAGGTGCGATCGTTCATCTCGTCCAAGGGCGGGTTGTGTGCGATGCGGTTTCACCTCACGCACCAACGGCTTCGTCAGCCGTTTCTTCGGCCGCAAGCTCGTCTTCTGTGATCCAGCCGGCCTTGAGGCGAGCGGCCAGAACCATCTGCTCGGCATCGGCGCGCGAAACGCCGTGATTGGCCAGCACGCCGGGATAGACCTTGGTCTCGCCGTCCTTGCGTTCCTTCCAGCCGGTGAGGTCGTCGGCGGCATAGCCGGCGAAATCCTCGATCGTCTTCACGCCGTCCTCGCCGAGCGTCACCATCATGGCGGTGGTGACGCCGGGAATTTCGCGCAGATCATCCGAAACGCCCAGCGCCTTGCGCTTCTCGTCATGCTCGGCTTCGATCTTCTCCAGATATTCGCGGGCGCGGGTCTGGATTTCAGAGGCGGTATCCTCATCGAAGCCGTCGATCGAGGCGATTTCGCCGGCATCGACATAGGCGACTTCCTCGACGCTGGTGAAGCCTTCGGAGGCCAGCACCTGGCCGACCATCTCGTCGACATCGAGGGCTTCCATGAACAGCGCGGAGCGCTCGACGAATTCCTTCTGACGGCGCTCGGATTCCTCGGCCTCGGTCAGGATGTCGATGTCCCACCCGGTGAGCTGCGAGGCAAGGCGCACATTCTGGCCGCGGCGGCCGATGGCCAGCGACAGCTGATCGTCGGGAACCACCACTTCGATGCGCTCCGCATCCTCGTCGAGCACGACCTTGGCGACTTCCGCCGGCTGCAGCGCGTTGACGATGAAGGAGGCGGCCGAAGGCGACCACGGAATGATGTCGATCTTCTCGCCCTGCAATTCGCCGACGACGGCCTGGACGCGGCTGCCGCGCATACCGACGCAGGCGCCGACCGGATCGATCGAGCTATCACGCGAGATGACGGCGATCTTGGCGCGCGAGCCCGGGTCACGGGCGACCGACTTGATCTCGATGATGCCGTCATAGATCTCCGGCACTTCCATGGTGAAGAGCTTGGCCATGAACTGCGGATGAGTACGCGACAGGAAGATCTGCGGACCGCGCTGCTCGCGACGCACATCGTAGACATAGGCGCGGACGCGATCGCCGTATTTGTAGTTTTCGCGCGGGATCAGCTCGTCGCGGCGGATGATCGCCTCGCCACGGCCGAGATCGACGATGACATTGCCATATTCGACGCGCTTGACGGTGCCGTTGACGATTTCACCGATGCGGTCCTTGTATTCGTCATACTGGCGGTCACGCTCGGCCTCGCGCACTTTCTGGACGATGACCTGCTTGGCCGACTGGGCGGCGATGCGGCCGAAATCCATCGGCGGCAGCTGTTCGGCGATGAAATCGCCAAGCTGGGCGTCGGGATTGCGCTCTCGGGCCGAGGAAATGGCGATCTGCGTGGCGTAGTCGTCGACTTTCTCGACCACTTCCATCAGCCGCTGCAGCTTCATCTCGCCGGTATTCGGGTTGATGTCGGCGCGGATGTTGGTCTCCTGGCCATAACGCGAACGCGCCGCCTTCTGGATCGCATCGGCCATGGCAGCGAGGACGATCGACTTGTCGATCGACTTTTCACGCGCGACCGCATCGGCAATCTGCAGCAGTTCAAGTCTGTTGGCGCTTACAACCATGTTCTTTCTCCCGAGCTTGTTCGCCGGACCTTTGCGCCCGGCAGCTCAATCAAATTTCCTGTTCGTGTTCTTCCGTGGCGTCCGGCTCCGCACCTTCGGACACATCGTCGTCCGGTTCACCGCGGCGTTTCTTGGCTTCCTTACGCGCCCGGTTGTCCTTCGACAACGCTTCGCGAATGAGGTCGTCGGTCAGGATCAGCCGGACATCGGCAATGGCATCGTAGGGCACGCGCACCGTCGGCTCCTCACCATAGGCCGCCTTGTCGCGCTCGATCAGCACGTCGTTCTCACCGGCCTCGGCGATCTTGCCCTTGAAGCGCTTGCGGTCAGCGACGACGACCGACGTCTCCATCTTCACCAGATGACCGGTCCAGGTCACGAAATCCGATTTGCGCACCAAGGGCCGATCGATACCGGGCGAGGAAACTTCGAGATGATACGCCTTTTCGATCGGATCATCGACATCGAGCGCCGGCGACACCGCGCGGCTGACCTCTTCGCAATCCTCGACGGTCATGGTGCCGTCCTCGCGCTCGGCCATGATCTGCAGCGTCAGCCCGTTCTGGCCGGACAGATGCACGCGCACGAGGCGAAAGCCGATGCCGCGCAGCACCGGCTGGACGATCAGCGCAATGCGCGCATCGATGCCGCTTTCGCGGATGATGCGGTCGTCACCTTCGCTTGCCGTTGCAGTCATCAATTGCCTGTCGTTCGTTTCGAACCTATCGGCAGGTAATAAAAAAGAGCGGGACCGGGTGGACCCACTCTTCGTCATACCGACCAAGAATTTGAGGTCGATATAAACGATCCGGGCTGGTGTTTCAAGTCCCAACCGGCCAAAAGCAGGGCTGCGAACTCGGGTTAACGCGCTTTGGGGATTGCGACTGATCTGATTCCATGGGGGTCCCATGATTCGGAG
>NZ_VFTI01000014.1:0-156886 GCF_006439515.1 Mesorhizobium sp. B3-2-1
CGGTCCTCCCGGCGGACAAGAAAACTGTCACCCATGCTATCGGTCCATTCTGTTACCTATCTATCCGGTTCGGACAGCAGCATCTTTCTCCCCGTCACTATACGGGGAGAAATGTCCGGCAGGACAATGAGGGGCAGCGCCTGCGCCTGTCCGACTGGGGATAGCAGCCAAGAACTACTCAGCCGCCTCATACCCCGCGATGCCCTTGATCTCCAAGAAATCCTCGAGCCCGTATTCGGCGTACTCCCGGCCGTTGCCTGACTGCTTGTAGCCGCCGAAGGGCAGGCCGGCGTCCCATTGGGGATAGTTGATGTAGACATTGCCCGAGCGCATGCGCGCCGCCACGTCGCGCGCCTTCTGCAGGTCCTTGGCCTGGATGTAGGAGGCAAGGCCGTAGACGGTGTCGTTGGCCTGCTCCACCGCCTGTTCGACCGTGTCGTAGGGCAGGATCGCCAGCACCGGGCCAAAAACCTCTTCGCGCGCGATTCGCATGTCGTGGGTGACGTCGGCGAAAACGGTCGGCCTGACATAGTAGCCGCGATTGAGTTCGGCCGGGCGGCCGGGGCCGCCGGCGACCAGCGTCGCACCCTCGTCGATGCCGCTCTGGATCAGGTCCTGGATCTTGTCGAACTGGACCTGGCTGACCACAGGCCCGAGCTTGGTGTTGGCGCCGTCGGCCGGGCCGACCGTAAACTTTTCAGCCGCCGTCTTGGCGTATCCGGCGGCCTCGTCGTGGCGGTCGCGCGGCACGAACATGCGGGTCGGCGCGTTGCAGGACTGGCCGCTATTGCTGAAGCAGCCGGCGACGCCCTTGCTGACGGCGGTGGCGAGGTCGACATCCGGAAACAGGATGTTGGCCGATTTGCCGCCAAGCTCCTGGTGCACGCGCTTGACCGTGTCGGCGGCGGCCTTGGCTACCAATATGCCGGCCCGCGTCGAACCGGTAAACGACATCATGTCGATGTCGGGGTGGCTGGACAGCGCCTGGCCGATGCCCGGGCCGTCGCCGTTGACGAGGTTGAACACGCCCTTCGGCACGCCGGCCTCGTCGATGATCTCGGCGAAGATGATGGCGTCGAGCGGAGCGATTTCGGACGGCTTCAGCACCATGGTGCAGCCGGCGGCGAGTGCCGGACCCACCTTGCAGGTGATCTGGTTCAGCGGCCAGTTCCAGGGCGTGATCAGGCCGACGACGCCGATCGGTTCCTTGACCACGAGGTGGTTGCCCTTGACGTGGCGGAATTGGAAATTCTTCAGCGTCTCGGCCATCTTGGTCAGATGTGCGAGGCCAACGCCGACCTGGCTGTCGAGCGCCATCTGGCGCGGCGCGCCCATCTCGCGCGACACGGCGAGCGCCAGGTCCTTGCTGCGCTTCTTGTAGACTTCGATGACGCGGTTGAGGATATCGAGGCGCTCCTCGACCGAGGTGAAGCCATATGAGTCGAAGGCGCGCTTGGCGGCGGCCACCGCCTTGTCGACATCGGCTCTGGAGCCGAGTGAGATCTGCGCGAACACATCCTCGTTCGACGGATCGACGACGTCGAGCGTGTTGGGCACGACAGGATCGACCCATGCGCCGTCGATATAGAACTGCAGATTGTGTGACATGGTTTCTCCTGGGGGGTGTGCCGCATGGCCGGTCAGGCCGTCATATCGGGCAAGAAATAACGATGCGCAAACGGCGCTGTCAAACGCAACCCCGAACTGGTTGAGCCAGCGCGCCAGTGGTTGAGCCAGCGCGCCGATCGTCGGTCAGCGCCCGGCGATGGGCGGACTATAGCAACGTGTGCCCGGCTTCGCCCAGATGCTGTCTCGCCGCGGGCTCGTCTGCCGCTTTCACCAGCAGGTGGTCGCCATCGAAGGTCGACACCAGGAAGATGCCCAGCTCGTTTTCCGACAGCGGCCTGATGACCGACAGCACGATGCCGGTTTCGTCGAACGCAAAGGGCCCCTTCAATTTGAAGGCGACCCAGTCGCGATCGTGCTTGACGGCATCCGGCACGCGATCCTGAAGGCAGGTGATCGAGAGCTCGTCATCGGTTCTGGTAATGCTGACGAAGCCTGGTCCGTCCGCCCAGGCAGGAATGCCGTCACCGACTTGAAGCCGCGAAATCGCATAAAGGCCGGGGAGGTGCTTGAGCTTGATCCTGGCAGCCATCCTCACGCTCCGATTGGCGGGCATCCAACTGGCCGCTTGCTCATATAGACCGTCGTTCCGTTCATGAACGGCTCCTCCCGATCGATCGTATAGCCAAGCTTGCGATAGAGCGACACATTGGCTTCGAAGGCGCCATTGGTCAACAGGCGGAGCTCCGGGCGTCCTGCCTCAAGCGCCTTGGTTTCCGCACGCTCCAGCATCAACCGGCCGACGCCGCTGCCCTGCGCCTCGGGCGCGACACAGACATTCTCGATCCAGAGGTGATCGTCCTCCAGCATGGTCTCGATCATGCCGACGATGCGGTCCTCCGTGACGGCGAGTTCGAACTGGTGTTCGGCGACGGCCTTGTCGTAATCGGCGCGCATCGGCAGCGGCTCGCGGCCGATCACCGGCACCCATCTGGCATAGGCGGCACGGACGATGTCCCGGATCGCGGCGGCGTCAGCAGGTTTGGCCGGCCGAAACCGGATGGAAGAATTGGCAATCATCAAAAGGCTCCAGGCAGCAAAAAGCCCGCCGGCGTTTTTCGCGGGCGGGCTGGGGAAACGAAGCGGATCTATCAAGCCGATCTTCCTCGTCGCGCAATCAGCGTGCCCTTCCGCACTGTGCGGGGGCGGCGTCGCTTGGTGTCGGCGGGCGCGAGAACGAACATGGTGGCAGGCTGGGGCAGCAACAGCCATGCGTCAAGGCACCGTCCAGGCCGATCGTTAGGCCAACTATCGGCAGCGCTTTGCCTAGCCGCCAGCCGCCAGCGGCCTTCCCGCCGCTGGTCGATGCCTTGCGATATCGCGGGTAAAGCGGCTGGATTGTATCCGTGGCCGTTCTATCTTCCCGATCGGGCGTTCTACCAACGGAGCCATCGCCGTGACCGAAACCGATCTCTATCGAGGCTATATCGACTGCCTCAACAATCAGGATTGGCAAAGGCTGCATCGCTTCGTCCATGACGAGGTGCATTATAATGGCGACCGGGTTGGACTGTCGGGCTATCGCGACATGCTGGAACGGGATTTTCGCGAAATCCCGGACCTCTATTTCGATGTCCAGCTGTTGATCTCAGACCCACCGTTCATAGCGAGCCGCCTCCAGTTCAATTGCACGCCCAAGGGAACTTTCCTCGGACTGCTCGTCAACGGCAGGAAAGTCTCCTTCAGCGAGAACGTCTTCTACGAGTTTCTGAACGACAGGATCAGGAACGTCTGGTCCGTGATCGACAAGGCGGCGATCGAGGCGCAGCTTTGATGTCACGCGCCACCTATCCTCTTTGCAGCCGGTGGTAAACTTGCCTACTTTGTCTAGATAGGAGTAGCCGCCGATGGCGAATGTCGAGAAAGTGAGCGTTGCCCTCACGCCCGAAATGGCAACCATGATGCGCGAGGTCGTTGCGGCGGGCGAATACGCTTCGGCGAGCGAAGTCATGCGCGAGGCCTTGCGCGAGTGGAAGTTTCGTCGGGTGCAACGCGACCAAGCCATCGACGAGTTAGGCCGCCTATGGGACGAAGGCATGGCAAGCGGCGATCCCGTAGACGGACGGGATGCCTTCGCCCGGATCAAAAGCAAGCTTGATGCGAGGATTGCCGAGCGCACATCGCGATGACGCTGCGCCTAAGATCGGAGGCCGAAGCTGATATCGAAGCCATCGCGCTTTATATAACCGAGGACAGTCCCTCGGCGGCATTGCGTTTGGTATGACGAAATCCATGCCCATTGCGAACGCATCGCCGACATGCCGGGCATGGGCATTGCCCGGCCGGAAGTGCGAGCAGGGTTGCGCACGTTCCCCGCGGGAAACTACTTGATCCTCTATCGCCAAACGGACAACGGTGCGGAGATCGTGCGTGTTATTCATGGCGCACGGCGGTGGCAGGAATTGTTGTAGCCCGACGGATTGCGTCCTCGCAGTTCGGTGCGCTTGCATGATCGCCAAGGCACCAGCAATGCGCGCACGCGTTCTTGTGGCCGTCTTTGACCGCGATCGTTCGAAAAATTCGATCATTCTAACTAGAATAATTCGTTGGAAAGATCGATTGTGAAATGGCATTTCCCCGGCATGCCCGCCTGGAGAATTGCATTGTCTTCCCTGACCCGCATTGCGAACGATATTCCGAAAAGCAGGATTTCCGCCGATCTGGTCGCCGGCCGCAAGCGCCTCGATTCCCTTTGGAACGGCATCATCCCCGGCATCGTGCTGGTGGCGATGATCACCGCCGTCGCCTTCTCCGTCCGCAATGTCTCCGGCTTCGCCTTGTTCAGCCCCATGATCCTGGCCGTCGTCGCCGGCATGATCTATTCCAACGTGCTCGGCACGCCGGCGCACGCCAAAGCCGGCATCGCCTTCTCGCAAAAGCGCCTTTTGCGCTTCGCCATCGTGCTGCTCGGTTTCCAGCTGACGCTTAGCCAGGTCGTCTCCATCGGCGCTAGCGGCGTCGGCATCGTGGCGCTGACCCTTGGCGCAACCTTCCTCTTCACCATCACGCTCGGCCGGCTGATCGGCGTCGACGCCAAGCTGGCGCGGCTGATCGCCGCCGGCACCTCGATCTGCGGCGCCTCGGCGATCGTGGCCACCAACATCGTCACCGATGCGCGCGACGAGGACGTCACCTACGCCGTCGCCTCGATTACTTTGTTCGGCACCGTCGCCATGCTCGGCTTTCCGCTGCTGGCGCCGATGCTCGGCCTCGACCAGCATGCGTTCGGCCTGTGGGCGGGCGCTTCGATCCATGAGGTGGCGCAGGTCATCGGCGCCGGTTTCCAGAACGGCACCCAGTCCGGCGAGATCGCCACGGTGGCCAAGCTGACCCGCGTCGCCATGCTGGCGCCGATGGTCATCGCGCTCGGCCTGACGGCGCGCCGCGGGAGCAACGACCAGTCGGCGGCGCGACCGCCCATGCCATGGTTCGTCGCCGCCTTCGTCGCCGTCGTGGCGCTGAACAGCCTCGTCGCGATACCGGCCGAAGTGAAGCAGGCGATTGTGCTCGCCACCACCATCATGCTGACCATGGGGCTCGCTGCCATGGGTTTGCAGGCCGACATTTCGCAGCTGCGCTCGCGCGGCCTGCGCCCGCTGGCGCTCGCCTTCTGCGCCTTCCTGTTCATCGGCTGCTTCAGCCTGATGCTGGTGAAGGTCTCAGGCTAATCAATCCACAAACGAACTCGCCGCGACATAGATCGCCGCCAGCGCCTCGATGCCGGCCTGGTCGGCACTGTCGAAACGGCCAGGCGTCGGACTGTCGAGGTCGAGCACGCCGAAGACGCCCTCCTCGTCTTCCAGCAGCACCACCAGCTCGGAGCGCGAGGCGGCGTCGCAGGCGATGTGGCCGGGGAAATCATGCACGTCCTTGATCAGCATCGAGGTGCCGAGCTCGACCGCCGTTCCGCACACGCCGTTGCCGACAGCGATGCGCACGCAGGCCGGCTTGCCCTGGAAGGGGCCGAGCACCAGTTCCTCGTCCGATGCCAGGAAGTAGAAGCCGGCCCAGTTGAGGTCGGGCACCATCTGGAAAATCAGCGCCGAGGTGTTGGCCGCGTTGGCGATGGAATCGCCCTCGCCCTCCAGCAATGCCTTCAGTTGCACGGCGAGGTCGCGGTAGAACGCGGCCTTGTCCGAGGTATCGATGGCCTTGGCGGCGAACATGGCTTGTCTCCGTATTGAGGATCGCGGTTCCGTTTTTCCGCAAACGCCCTGCACCAAACGACCACTCGACGATACTAGCTTGAATTCCAGTCGCCGCGAAAGTCGGAAGAAGATGCCTAGTCGGACACTCGGCAGCACGGCACGTCCATCGAACCGTGCTGCCTTGATCAAGAAGGCAAGTTCGTCAGCCGGCGGGTTTGTACGCGCCCGCAGCCTTTTTGGCGGCCGCGAGCACTGCCTTCATATCGAGTTCTTCCAGTACAACCATCTCGGTCAGCGAGCCGCTCGCTCGCACGGCAAGGGACATGCCAATCCCCGCTGACTGGTCCGGCACCTCGCCATTGACAACGACGTCATAGATGCCGCGCGTGAACATCACGCTGCTCACCTTGCCGCCAACGCTTTCAAAAAGCGCCTTGACCGCAGCCTGCCTGTCCGAGCCTTGCATCAATCCTTTGGCGGCATGAGGCGCATAGTTTGCCAAGATAATCACTTTCATGGGTATTTCCTCCAAATGTCATTGTCTCGTGCTGCTCCATAATTCGAGCGGCACGGAGTGATTTATTTTTCGGAACAATCGCAGGCGCCCCCGGGACGCGTCGGCGGCCAAGGGCTCGCTGCCAGATAAATATGCTCTCAAGCTAATATAATGACAATACCGGACACTCCGACACTGCCGACAGGAAGTTGTCTGGCTGGAACACGCTCGGCCAACGGCATCGAGCTCGCGCCGTTGACGCGCGATGTGGTCTGAGGTTGAACGGCCAGTAGCGGCGCGGCCTTACATCGGGCGCTTGGGTTCGCCCTTTTGTGGCGTTGCCGTATCTGAATCGGACTTCTTGTGCTTGTCGGCGGCAATCCTGCGGATGCGGTCGAAGCGGCTTTCCTCGGTCGTCTCGGTCGTGACGACCGTCTCTGGCTTCTGCGCGAACACGATCATGGATCGATCTCCTGGGCTAGAGGCCTGCGCACCGGGAGAAGATCCCCCGGCGGTAATATCGAACTTCAGTGAGCAGCCGGCGTGGCTGATTGAGGCAGGCCTGGAAAGCGGCTTCGATGAAGCCACCCCCGCAGGTCGACTGAACCCTTACTAGCCGCCCATGCCGCCGCCACCACCCGCCGGCGCCGCATCCTTCGGCGGGATGTCGGTGATCATCGCTTCGGCGGTTATCAGCAAGGCCGCGATCGAGCCGGCGTCCTGCAATGCCGTGCGCACCACCTTCGCCGGGTCGACGATCCCAGCCTTGATCATGTCGACATAGACCTCGTTCTGGGCGTCGAAGCCTTGATTGTGGTCCTTGCTGTCGGCGAGCTTGCCGACGACGATTGAGCCTTCGACGCCGGAATTCTCGGCGATCTGGCGGATCGGCGCCTCAAGCGCGCGAAGCACGATGGAGATGCCGGCGGTGACATCGGCATTGGCGCCGTTCAGGCCCGATAGCGCCGACCGGGCACGAAGCAGGGCGACGCCGCCGCCTGGCACGATGCCTTCTTCGACCGCCGCACGCGTGGCGTTCAGCGCGTCGTCGATGCGGTCCTTCTTTTCCTTCACTTCCGATTCGGTGGCGCCGCCGACGCGGATCACGGCAACGCCGCCTGACAGCTTTGCCAGCCGCTCCTGGAGCTTTTCCTTGTCGTAGTCCGAGGTCGTCTCCTCGATCTGGCCCTTGATCTGGGCGACGCGCGCCTGGATGGTCGCCTTGGTGCCCGCGCCGTCGATGATCGTGGTGGTGTCCTTGTCGATCAGCACGCGCTTGGCGCGGCCGAGCATCTCGATGGTGACGTTTTCAAGCTTGATGCCGAGATCCTCGGAAATCATCTGGCCCGATGTGAGCACCGCGATGTCTTCCAGCATCGCCTTGCGACGGTCGCCGAAGCCCGGTGCCTTGACGGCCGCGACCTTGAGGCCGCCGCGCAGCTTGTTCACGACCAGGGTAGCGAGGGCCTCGCCTTCGACGTCCTCGGCAATGATCAGCAGCGGCCTGCCGCCCTGCACCACCGCTTCGAGGATGGGCAGCATCGCCTGCAGATTGCCGAGTTTTTTCTCGTGGATGAGGATATAGGGGTCCTCGAGTTCAGCGCGCATCTTGTCGGCATTGGTGACGAAGTAGGGGCTGAGATAGCCGCGGTCGAACTGCATGCCTTCGACGACGTCGAGTTCGGTGTCGGCGGTCTTGGCTTCCTCGACGGTGATGACGCCGTCATTGCCGACCTTGTTCATCGCCTTGGCGATCATTTCGCCGACGCTGGCGTCGCCATTGGCGGCAATAGTGCCGACCTGCGCGATCTCGGCCGACGACTTGACCTTCTTGGCCTTCGCCTTGATTTCCCCGACGACGGCGGCGACGGCCTGGTCGATGCCGCGTTTCAAATCCATCGGGTTCATGCCGGCGGCGACCAGCTTGGCGCCTTCGCGCAGGATCGAAGCGGCCAGCACCGTGGCTGTCGTGGTGCCGTCACCAGCGAGGTCATTGGTCTTCGAGGCCACTTCGCGCACCATCTGCGCGCCCATGTTCTCGAACTTGTCCGCAAGCTCGATTTCCTTGGCAACGGCGACGCCGTCCTTGGTGACGCGTGGGGCGCCATAAGCCTTGTCGATGATGACGTTGCGACCCTTGGGACCCAGAGTCACCTTCACCGCATTGGTGAGGATTTCGACGCCGCACAGCATGCGGTCACGCGCATCGGTGGAGAATTTGATTTCCTTGGCAGACATGATTTTTTCCGTTCGAGTTTGAGGGGGCCAGTCGCCGCGCCGAACGCGCGGCGCTCCAGTCAGGCGGCCTTCTTGGCTTCGACAGCCCTTTCGATGACGCCCATAATGTCGGCTTCCTTCATGATCAGCAGGTCTTCGCCGTCGATCCTGACCTCCGTCCCCGACCATTTGCCGAACAGGATCAAGTCGCCGGCCTTGACGTCGAGCGGAACGAGCGCGCCCTTTTCGTCGCGTGCCCCCGGACCGACGGCAATGACTTCGCCTTCCTGCGGCTTTTCCTTGGCATTGTCGGGAATGATAATGCCGCCCTTGGATTTAGTATCGCCTTCGGCGCGCCGGATGACGACGCGGTCGTGGAGTGGACGGAACTTCATGAGAACTTCTTTCTGGGGCCGGCATAGGCGACCGCGCCCTCTCCTATAGGCGGTTTGGCACTCGATAGATAGGAGTGCCAAAATTTATCGTGAGACGAATTAAATATTAGAAGTATTATTTCAGCGCTCGGTTTCTCCACGCCGGCAAGGGCCCAAATAATTCGAAAGATTGAATTTTTCCTGCCGAGCCCCTATTTATCTGACAAGTTCGTTTTCACGATTTCAGCATGAAGGAGATTTGTTCGATGGCCGATGGCAATCACACTCTGATGGAAAAAGCCCAAGCCCGCTTTGTCGACAAGCAGAAGAAGACGGCCGAGCACAACAAGGCAACCGCTGAATACATGTCCGAGGCGCGGGCCAGGGAGATCAAGACGAAACGACTGAGAGAGTTGCGGCTGGCCAAGGAAGAAGCCGACCGCATGGCGGAAGCCCAGAACCCGGCACCGAAGAAGAAACGGGCGGTAAAGAAGGCCTAGAAATTCCAGGAAAGTGCGGCGGTTTCGCTCGCGCGGGCAAAGAGCGTTCAGCCCTCATGCCGCGGCGCTGTGCCCTTTCACTTGCCCCTCGGCCTTGAAGATGCGGAACGTGTTGCGGCCTGCGGCCTTGGCGGCATAGAGCGCGGTGTCGGCCTGCATGAACAGGTCGCAGGGCTGACCGGCCTCGGCGAAGGCAATGCCGACCGAGGCGCCCAATCTGAGCGACTGGCCTCGGACGGGAAGCGGCTTGGCCATCGCCTCGATGAGGTGGCGCGCCATGCCTGAGACGGCGGCTCGATCGAGATGCGGCCCAAGCAGCACCGCGAACTCGTCGCCGCCGACGCGCGCCACCAGCTCCGCCTCGCCGCAACCGCCGGTAAGGCGTTCTGCCGCCGCCTTCAGGCACTCGTCGCCGACGACATGGCCGAAGGTGTCGTTGACGGCCTTGAAGCCGTCGAGGTCGATCAAAAGGAGCGCGCCGACGGGTCGGCCCTCCTCCGCATGCCCGAGCCGCGCCTGGAAGCGGGCGCGGTTGGCAAGCCCGGTCATGGCGTCGAATTCGGCCAGATAGCGCATCCGGTCCGAGAGGATTTTTTCCTCGGTGATGTCCTGCTTCATGCCGAAGATGCGCACGGGCACATCAGCCTCGCACTCGACGGTGGCGGTGATGCGGATCCAGCGGCAATGGCCGGCCACGGTCGTGATCTCGGCATCGAGGGTGAAGCCGCTGCGCTCGGCGATGGCACGGCCGCGCAGACTATCCAGTGCCTTGCGCGATTCAGCCGGATAGCACTTGATGATCTCGCCGCGGTCGAGCACCGAGCCGCGCGGCAGGTCGAACAGGTCGTAGACCACATCGGTCCAGGTAAGTCGCTCGTCGGGCAGGCTGCATTCCCACACGCCGATGCGCGCCGCGGCCGACGCCCGGTCGAAGATCTTGCGGCTGTGGGCAAGCGAAACATCCTGCCTGGCGATCAGCGCCGCCTGCGCGGCAAGTTCCGCCTCGAGCCTGGCGATGGTCGCGGCATCGTGGCGCCGTTCGTCGGCGCTGCCTTGCCCCACCCGCTTGCCGGGTAGCGAGGCCGGGTCGTTCGGAGTGCAGGATGTATCGGGCATGGAGGAACTCCTGGCGGGCGACCACCATGGCGCAACAGCCCTTAAAACTTCGCTGACGGCAGGCCTGGTTTTGATGGAGCGATTGTCGAAGTCAGCGCCGCCCCTCACCTGCCTGCCGGCATCCTCTCCCCGTATAGGGACGGGGAGAGGGGCGCTTATTGATGGCTTCGCCAATCGCCAACGTTGCAAAAGAGGGCGCCGAGGTCGCGGCCGCCCCTTCTCCCCGTCACTATACGGGGAGAAGTGCCCGGCAGGGCGATGAGGGGCAGCGCCACCGCTCGGAATGGCGTGGTGGAATGGAGGAGCTTATCCAACACTTTTCCCCTTGAACCCACACCCAATCTGGCCTAGCCTTGAATGAGAAAAGGTTTTTCCAGACATTTCCGATCAGGCTCGGCCATTGGCCGGGCTTTATTCCGGTCGGTAAGAGAAAACCTTTTCCCAGCTAAGGATTCTCGGCCCGATGGCATCGGACGATCAGCCAGTTCCGGTCTTTCCCAAGCCCGTCACCTTGCGTGACGTGGCCGCCCGGGCCGGCGTCAGCGTCGCCACCGCCTCGAAGGCGCTCAACGACCAGGGGCGGATGACCGCCGAGACCCGCGAGCGCATCCGCGACACGGCGCGCAGCCTGGGGTTTCGTCCCAACAGCCTGGCGCAGAGCCTGCTGAGGCGGCGCTCCTTCACCGTCGGCCTGCTCACCAACGATACTTATGGCCGTTTCTCGCTGCCGCTGATGTCGGGCATATCTGACGCGCTTGTCGATGCCGGCGTCTCGGTGTTCCTGTGCAATGTCGAGGAGGATCCGCGCCTCGGCCAGCTTCATGTCGAGGCCATGCTCGACAAGCGCGTCGACGGCATCATCGCCACCGGCAAGCGCATCGATCGCCATCTGCCCGTCGACCTCTCCAATCTGCGCGTCCCGGTTATCTACGCCTTCACCCAGCCCGATCCCGACGCCGTCGCCTTCGTTTCCGACGATGCCGGTGGCGCGCGGCTGGCGATCGAGCATTTCTGCCGGCTCGGCCGCAAGCGCATCGCCCATGTCACCGGCCCGGCGAGCTTTGCCGTGGTGCACGAACGGGCGCAGGCCTATAGCGCCGCGCTGACCGAAAACGGCCTGCCTGCCATCGAGCCGCTGCTCGGCGCCTGGTCGGAAGCCTGGGGACATGAGGCCGTGGCAAAACTGTTCGACACCAACGGCGAAAAGCCGGACGCCGTCTTCTGCGGCAACGATCAGATCGCGCGCGGCGTCATCGATGCTCTGCGCGAACGAGGCCTCGGCGTGCCCAATGATGTCGGCGTCATCGGCTTCGACAATTGGGAGATCGTGGCCGAGGCGACCCGCCCGCCGCTGACCTCCATCGACATGAACCTGGCAGCGCTTGGACGCGAGGCCGGGCTGACCCTGCTTTCCCTGGTTGGCGGCAAGCCCGCCACGCCGGGCATTCGAAAACTGCCGTGCCGGCTGGTGGTGCGGCAGTCCTGCGGCCGCCTGTCAAATGGCTGAGAAAGACGGCTGAAGAACGAAACGCCGCGATTGGCGGCAAGCCGCGCATCGCGGCAAATGTGGAGGAGGAGAACATGAGGACTTTGATTGCCAAACTGGCCCTGACGGCTGCCGCTCTGGGATGCGGCCTGCAATTTGCCGCCGCCGAGACCGCCAACATCTGGGTACGTGCCGACGGCTCGAACTTCATGCCGAAGATCGTCGACGCCTTCAACAAGGCGAACAAGGACCAGGTCAAGCTCGACATCATTCCCAATGCCGAGATCATCCCGAAATATGGTGCGGCCGCCGCCGGCGGCACGGCGCCCGACGCGTTGTCGCTCGACCTGATCTACACGCCCTCCTTCGCCGCCGCCGGCCAGCTGGAGGACATCACCGATTGGGCGAAATCCCTGCCCTATTTCGCCAGCCTGTCTCCGGCGCATGTGAAGACCGGCACCTACAAGGACCATATTTACGGCCTGCCCTTCTCGGCCGACGCCTCGGTGCTGATCTGGAACAAGAAGCTGTTCAAGCAGGCCGGCCTCGACCCCGAGAAAGGTCCCACCAACTGGGCCGAGATCGAAGCCGACGCCGAGAAGGTCAACGCGCTTGGCGGCAACATCAAGGGCTTTTATTTCTCCGGCAATTGCGGCGGCTGCAACATCTTCACCTTCACGCCGCTTATCTGGGCCTCGGGCGGCGACATCCTGTCGGAGGACGGCTCGAAGGCGACGCTGGACAGCCCGCAACTGCGCGGCGCCATCGATCTCTACCGCTCCATGGTCAAGAAGGATCTGGTGCCGGCGGGAGCCCAGACCGACACCGGCGCCAATTTCTTTGCCGCCTTCGCCGCCGGCAATATCGGCATCTCTCCCTCCGGCGCCTTCGCCATCGGCGCGCTCAACACGCAATATCCCAATGTCGACTACGGCGTCACCTTCCTGCCGGGCAAGGATGGCAACTGGTCGTCCTTTGCCGGCGGCGACAATTTCGTCGTCACCAAGGGCACCAAGAAACTCGCCGTGGTGAAGGAGTTCCTGGACTTCGCCTATTCGCTCGAAGGCCAGACCATCCTCGCCAAATACGGCAGCCTGCCGGTGCGCGGCGACATCGCCAAGGACGCGCTCAAAGATCTCGACCCGCGCTACCAGATCGCCGCCGAAGCCATGGCCAAGGGCAAGACGCCCTATTCCGTGGTGTTCAACGACCTGATCAACTCCGCCAATGGCCCGTGGACGCAGATGATCAACGAGGTCTTCTTCGGCGACGACGTCGACGGCGCGATCGCCAATGCACAGGAAACCATGCAGTCGATCATCGACCAGGCGCCGCAGAAGTAGCGCGCGCCTGTCCGGCCGCCCGCCTGTCTCCCTGGGCGGGCGGCCGGGAATTTGCATCGCTAACGACAGGGCTATCGCGTTGAGACAAGACCCTCTCATCCGGCCGCTACGCGGCCACCTTCTCCCCGCTGGGGAGAAGAGGCTGGCGCCCGTGCCGGCGCCCTCCTCTCCCCTCGGGGAGAGGTCGGATTGCCCCGAATTGCCCTTCGCAATTCGGTTGGCAATCCGGGTGAGGGGGTACTTGGCCGATGCCCTAACAGCATCGAGCGCTCAACCATGACCACCATCACCGCAACCACCGCCCCGCCCCGCGCTCGCAAACTCGTCGGTGCCGGGCGCCGGCAATGGATCGGCCTGCTCTATGTCGCGCCGGCGGTGGCGCTGGTGATGGTGTTCTTCGTCATTCCGCTCGGCATGACGGCGTGGATGTCGCTGCACAACTGGCCGCTGATGGGCGAGCACTCCTTCATCGGCCTCGGCAATTACTGGGCGATCCTGCGCGACACCAGATTCTGGAACGCGCTAAAATTCACCGGCTACTATACGGTGGTCGTCACCATCGCGATCTTCGCCGTCGCCTTTCCGCTGGCGATCTTCATCGAGCGGCCGCGCCCGTTCACCAATCTCTATCGCACCATGTTCTTCATGCCGGCGGTGGTCGGCTTTGCCTCTGCGAGCCTGCTCTGGTCGTGGCTACTCAACGTCGATTCCGGCCTGTTCAGCCCAGCCGCCTACGACCTCGGCCTGATCGACAAGAAATTCAACCTGCTCGCCACCTTCCAGCCGGCCTTCTGGTCGATCATCGCCATGGTGGTGTGGAAGGTCGCAGGCTTCACCATGATCATCCTGATGACCGGCCTGCAATCGATCCCGCAGGATTTGCAGGAGGCCGCTGTCATCGATGGCGCCGGGCCGTTCGCCCGATTCCGGGCGATCACGCTGCCGCTGATGCGCCGCACACTGGCGCTGGCGCTGATCCTGTCGGTCGCGGGCTCGATCCTTGCCTTCGACCAGTTCTACATCATCCTGCGCGGCGGCCCGCGCAACCAAACACTGACGGCGGTGTACTGGATCTTTAACCAGTCCTTCGTGTCGTTCAAGCTCGGTTACGGCGCCGCACTCTCGATGGTGCTGCTGGTGATCCTGGTGACGCTCAGCCTCGTCCAGCTCTGGCTGCTGCGCAAGCCAGAGGGGCTCGACTGATGGCGCAGGCGATGTCAGGCACAGGCAAGCTCGCCGCGCGCTTCGCCAGGCACTCCACCGGCATCATCGCCTCGGTGTTGTTCGTGGCGCCGATCGTCTGGACGGTGCTGTCGGCCTTCAAGCCGGCGCAGGAGGCCCGCCTGCCGCCGCTGCCGCCATGGCCGACGACGGGGTTCTCGCTGGAGAACTACGCCACGTTGAACAGCTTTGGCGACGGGCTGTGGGCCTCGGCCCAGAACAGCATCTACGTCTCGGTGATGACGGTCATATTGTCGGTCATAGTTAGCGTGCTCGCCGGCTACGGTTTTTCGCGGTTTCGGTTTCCCCTGAAGGATCTGTTCTTCGTCCTCATCCTGTCGACGATCATGATCCCGTTCCAGTCGATCCTGACGCCGATCTTCCTGGTGCTGACCAAGCTTGGCCTGCACAACACGCTGACCGGCCTTGTCGGCGTCTATGTAACGCTGCAGCTGCCGTTCTCGATCTTCATGATGCGCAACGCCTTCGACGCGGTGCCGCGCGAGATCGAGGAGGCCGCGCGCATGGACGGCGCCGGCAACGCCACCATGCTCATTAAGGTCATGCTGCCGCTGGTCTGGCCGGGTGTCGTCACCATTGCGCTGTTTGCCTTCCTCGGCGCCTGGAACGAATTCCTCGCGGCCCTGGTGCTGATGACCGACCAATCCAAATTCACGCTGCCGGTGATGATGACAGCGCTTCAGTCGGGCCGCTTCGGCGCCATCGACTGGGGCGCCGTGCAGGCGGGCGTCACCGTGATGATGGTGCCGTGCCTGATCCTGTTCCTGGCTTTGCAGCGCTTCTACATCCGCGGCCTGATGGCCGGGGCCGTCAAATAACAGATCGAATGGAGTGAGTTCATGACCGGATCGCAAACCGCAAAGACGGCTAGAACGGGCAAGCCGAAGCTCGCCTTCCGTCCGCTGCCGGTGCCGCAGGTCGACGTGCACGGCTTCTGGGGCGACCGCGCCGAGGCGGTGGCGACGCGCACCGCCGACATCCTTTACGACCGCTGCGTGGAGGCGCGCATGCTGGAGCAGATCGACCCCGACCGCCCCTCGCCCGGCATCGTCATTCCGTTCCATTCGCCTTCGCCCGACGAGGCCGCCTCCCCCGGCTTCACCGGTTCGACCGTGACCACGCAGATGTTCTGGGATTCCGATCTCGGCAAGACGATCGAGACCGCGGCCTATTCGCTCTACCGGCGCAAGAACCCTGAACTGGAGAAGAAGATCGACGCCGTCATCGACATGTACGGCAGGCTGCAGCAGGACGACGGCTATCTCTCCAGCTGGTATCAGCGCATCCAGCCCGGCAAGCGCTGGACCAATCTGCGCGATTGCCACGAGCTCTATTGCGCCGGCCACCTGATCGAGGGCGCGGTCGCCTACTACCAGGCGACGGGCAAGCGCAAGCTGCTCGACATCATGTGCCGCTATGCCGACCACATCGCCTCGGTACTGGGTCCCGAGCCCGGCAAGAAGAAGGGCTATTGCGGCCATGAGGAGATCGAGCTGGCGCTGGTCAAACTGGCACGAGTGACCGGCGAGACGAAATACATGGAGCTGGCGAAGTATTTCATCGACCAGCGCGGCCAGCAGCCGCATTATTTCGACGAGGAGGCGCGCGCCCGCGGCGCCGACCCGAAGGCCTATCATTTCAAGACCTACGAATACAGCCAGTCGCACATCCCGGTGCGCGCGCAGGACAAGGTCGTCGGCCACGCGGTGCGGGCCATGTATCTCTATTCGGGCATGGCCGACATCGCCACCGAATATGGCGACGACACGCTGCGGGTGGCGCTCGACCGGCTGTGGGACGACCTCACCACCAAGAACCTGTACGTCACCGGCGGGCTCGGTCCGTCGGCGCACAATGAGGGTTTCACCAGCGACTACGACCTGCCTAACGAAACCGCCTATGCCGAGACCTGTGCGTCGGTCGGGCTGGTGTTCTGGGCGAGCCGCATGCTCGGCATGGGCCCGAACGCCCGCTACGCCGACATGATGGAGCGCGCGCTCTACAATGGTTCGATCTCGGGCCTGTCGCTCGACGGCTCGCTGTTCTTCTACGAGAACCCGCTGGAAAGCCGGGGCAAGCATAACAGGTGGAAATGGCACCGCTGCCCTTGCTGCCCGCCCAATGTCGGGCGCATGGTCGCTTCCGTCGGCAGCTATTTCTACAGCCTGGCGGACGACGCGCTTGCGGTTCATCTCTATGGCGATTCCACCGCCCGCTTCGACATGTCGGGCACGCCGGTAACGCTGACGCAGGCGAGCCGCTATCCCTGGGATGGTGCCGTCGAGATCGCGGTCGAGCCGCAATCGCCGGTGGAGTTCACGCTGCATTTGCGGGTGCCGGGTTGGAGCTCCAAGGCCGGCCTCGCCGTCAATGGCATGACGGTCGACCTCGAGGAAGTCACCAGCGACGGATATGCCGCGATCCGGCGCAACTGGACAAAGGGCGATCGTATCCGGCTCGATCTCGAAATGCCGATCGAGCGGCTCTACGCCAATCCCGAGGTCCGGCAGGATGTCGGCCGCGTCGCACTGTCGCGCGGGCCGCTGATCTACTGCGTCGAGGCATCAGACAATGACGCCAGCCTGCATCGCCTGACCCTGCCGCGCACGGCAGGCATAGAGGCCCATGACGAACCGGACCTGCTCGGCGGTGTGGTGACGCTTTCAGCCACGGCACAAGCCGACGCCGGCGACGGCTGGCAAGACGGGCTCTATCGTTCCGAACCGCCGGCCAAGGTCGAGACGCGCCTGACGGCCATCCCCTATTTCGCCTGGGACAACCGCGAGCCCGGCGAGATGCTGGTCTGGCTTCGGGACGGCTGAGGTTGGTTGCGGGGCCCGCAAACCTCTCGCGGCCCTGTTATGTCCGGCTTGACTGGGTAGCCGCCGCGGGCAGCGGCGTTTTCGGCGCCGCTTGCGCGGCGCTGCCGTCGACATGCGCCCAGGCTGGCCGTTCGAATAGGAACATGCCGAAACCAATGCGCTGGACGATGAAGTAGAGCACGACGGGGCTTATGATCGAGACCAACAGCACCGCCAGGCTGAGCATGCCCGTGTCGGTCAACAGGCCGCTTGCCAGCGCAGCGCCGCGAAACAGCGACATCGGGATGGTGAAGGCGACATAGACGACCAGTGAGTGTTCGCCGAGCCACCGCAGCCATTCCATGGCGGGAAATCTCGACAGGAAGCCGCCAAGCACGCAAAGCGCCACCGCTCCAGCGACGGCCAGCACCAGATGCAGCGGCGGCCATGCCGCCAAGCCCATCCGCATGCCGACGGGCTGCATGGCATAACCCGGCGAATAGACCAGCAGGCCGTTGACAACAGCCCACAGCAGCAGCCCGGCAACGGCCAGCGCCGGGCGGGCTTGCGTCCATTCGACGAGCCGGAACACCAGCGGCGCCATCACGAAGCCGACGTAGAAAAAGACGAAATAGGCCGCGAATTGTTCGACCGCATAGCTGTCCGGATGGGGCGCCCACATCTGCAGGCAGGCGGCGATCGGGATGACGATCCAGGCAGGGACGGCGAACTGCCGCAGCAGTTTCGCGGCAAGGCCGAACACCGCCAGCATGTAGATGAACCACAACACGCCATAGGGCTGGACGACGGCCATTGCCAGGTCGTGCAGCATGCCGGCGGGATCCCGGCTGAAAATGCCGATCTTCAGCCCGATCGAGATGATCGCCCACAGCACGTAGAAATAGAGATAATGGACGACGCGCCGGTCGATATAGCGCCGCCACGGCCGGTCGATCACCTGCGACAGGAAAAGCCCCGAGATCAGGAAGAATTCGGGCATCCGAAACGGCGTCGCGAAGCCGATGACGTAGTGGAGGAAGCCGACGCCGCCCGTGTACTCGCCGGTGTTGTAGGCTGAGTACATCATGACCACGAGGATGATGGAGAGGCCTTTGGCCGTATCCACCCACGGCATGCGCATCGGGCTTTTCATGGCGGCGAATCCAGACCGGGCCGGCCGGCTGGCCAGCCATCATCCGGCGATGTCTACCACCATCAAGCTTCCCAGATCGTAAACGCGCCTTTCTTCTACGTCGGCGCTGCCCCTCACTGTCCTGCCGGACATCTCTCCCCGCAAACGGGGCGAGAGGCGCTACCGCAACGCCGGCGCATTTATTGCAACGTGGGCAATTGGCGAAAGCAGCCACGATAGCGTCCCTCTCCCCGTCACTATACGGGGAGAGGATGCCGGCAGGCAGGTGAGGGGCAGCGCCGACGGCGACCGCTATATGATAGGACCGTGACGCAGCGGATTTAACGCCTGGCCTTCGACTTGTTCAGCGCCACGGCGGCGTGTACCAGCGCCTTGAAGGCTTCCTCATTGACTTCTTCGCCTTTCTGGAAATCGATAGCGCGGCGCGTGTTGCCTTCGAGGCTGGAGTTGAACAGCCTTGCCGGATCGGGCAGCGCGGCCCCCTTGGCGAAGGTCAGCTTGACGACGGCCTTGTAGGTCTCGCCGGTGCAGATCATGCCGGCGTCCTCCCACACCGGCACGCCGCGCCATTTCCACGTCTCGACCACATCGGGATCGGCTTGATGGATCAGCGCGCGCAGCCGGCCCAGCATCTCGCCGCGCCAGTCGCCCAATTCCCTGATCCTGCCGTCGATCAGCTCGGAGGGAGATTTGCTGTCCTGCAGTCCGGTGGTCGTCATGCCGTTTCTCCTTCGAACCCTGGAAATAGCGCACTCACATGCGCTCGCCAGGCAATTGGCTGGCCTGCTTCACCCAGGCGCTGAGCTGCGCCTCGTCGAAGGCGTCGTCCTCGTGGATGTGGAAATAGCGCGTATCCCTGCTCTTGGACGCGACCGGCGGCACCGGATCCAGCAACTGGCCGCGGAAGAAAGCGACCTTGATGTACTTGGTGAAGCAATGGATGTTGAGGAACCAGCCCTCGCCTTCGACGCCGTAGAAGGGAGAGTTCCATTTGACCGCCTTCTGAACGCCGGGCACGGCGCGCTCGATGAGCGCATCGAGGCGTTGGCCGACCTCGCGCTTCCAGCCCGGCATGGCCGCGATATAGGCCTGCACCGGTGCATCGCCATAGCCCTTGGCGATCTGCGGATTGCCGCCGGAAAGCAGCTTCGGCTCAGCCTTGGCGGGCTTGCTCGATTTCCGCTCGGTCTTGGCCATACCCTCCCTTCCTATCCGTTGGCCCGCTGCACGCTGCGTCCCCTGGAAACATAGGGCAGCACGAACATATAGAGGCCGCTGAACAGCAAAAGGAACAGCGGCAGGAGCGGCGAATAGACCAGCCAGGCGGGCGGCTGCCCGAACGCCATGGTGGCGAAGTTCGCGGCGACGGTGATCGTGAAAATAATCGACAGCCAGCGATGCGCCTGCCGTATCCATTTGCTCCAGTCCAATTCTGCCTCCTTTGCACTATGCGTTGAAACCCGGCGCCCTACCAGCGCGCCAGCTCTGTGATCTGGACCAGATTGCCGCAGCCATCATTCACCTGCGCGATGGTCGAGCCGGTCACCGCGGTCGGCGCCATGGCGAAGGCACCTCCATTCGCCTTGATGCGCTCGTGATCGCCCTTGATGTCGTCGGTGAAGAGCATCAGCGCCGGCTGTCCCTGCTTGAAGATCGCCTGCTGGTAGGCCTTGGCCGCCGGATTGTCGTTCAGCGCCAGCTGCAATTCGGTCCCGTCGGGCTCTTCGGCCGAGACGACCGTCAGCCAGCGGAACGGACCGTTGCTGAAATCGGCTTTTTTGGTGAAGCCGAGCACATCGGTATAGAAGGCGAGCGCCTTTTCCTGATCGTCGACATAGATGCTGGTCAGTTTGAGTTTCATCGCTTTTTCTCCATAGGTTTTGCTGGCGGAGGACCGCCCTTTACTACCGCTGTGTGGCATTCGGCCTGGCCGGAGACCTCAGTCGGTCCGCGCCAGAAGCTCTTCCAGCTTCTCCAGGAATTGCGGCCACCCCACCTTGGCGCCGCCATAGGCCCGTCTCTGGTCGGGCCGGAAACCGGCCTGCTCCATGCGCAGATGGGTTCCCGACGACGTTGGGGTAAGCGTGAAAGTCACCACGCTCCTGAGATCGAAAGCCGGATCCTGGTGCGCGAGGTTCCAGCTGTAGGACAGCGTCTTGTGCGGCTCGACGGCAAGCACCTCGCAATCCAGCACGCCGCCCCAGTCGCCGCGGAGGTTGAAGCGATGGCCGACGACCGGATTGAAATCGTTCTTCATCAGCCACTCCTCGATCAGATGCGGTTGCGTCAGCGCGCGCCAGAGTTTTTCAGGTGGATGGGAGACTTCCCGCTCGACGACGACAGTGCGGGTCTCCTGGGCACTATCGTTCACTGGTCCATCCTTTTGAGCAAATCCTCGAGGTCGTCGAACCGGCTTTCCCAGAACCCCGCCATCTCACGCGTCCAGTCCATCAGCGGCGCCAGCGCGGCAAGCTGCGCGCTGTAATGCGTCTGGCGACCTTCATGCCGGTCGCGCACCAGCCCGGCCTGCTTCAGCAAGCCGAGATGCTTCGACACCGCCGGCTGCGAGACGCCGGACTGGCTCGTCAGTGCCCCGACCGTCTGCTCTCCCTGGCGGCACAGCCGTTCGAAGATCGCCCGCCTGGTCGGGTCGGCGAGCGTCCTGAAGAGCATGTCATGAGCGTCTGGCATCCGAAATCGATAACCCATTGGCTATTGGTTGACGTATAACCGCAGGGATATATGTTCGTCAAGTGGAAGATTGGAGCGACAGGAATATCGCTGAGATGGACGGCAAAGCCAACATAGTTCCTTCGGCGCTGGACGCGATCGCCTTCACCCGTTGACAGCGGCTTCGTCCAACCGGACGAACAGACTGTTCATCTTGGCCAAATCAGCTATTATAGGTAAGGGCCTGCCGCAACGTAGTTTGCTCAATCCATGGCCTCTTCCGCTCAGGCGACCGTCGATACCCCGCCCCCCGCCCTTCGGCGGTCGTCAGCTATTTCCTGTTCACGCAGACGCATTCGCGCGGCGCCGGCTCCGGTTTTTCAGCGGACGTGGGTGCGGCCAATTTCCTGCGCCACCAGTTCCTGCAATTGCCACAGATTGCGGTCGCGGATACCGCAGGCGTCGAGATGGCGGATCGTCTCGAACAGATACTCAGCGCCCGAGCCCCAATGGCCGACGGCTCTGGCCAACGTCGCCGCGACCGCCTGCTTGTCGAGCTTGCCGGCATAGCGCGGATTGGCGGAATCGACCACGAAACCCAGCGCCAGGCACGGCCCGCCTTCGGTGCTGACCCGCAGCCAGCGCGGCACGTTGACGGCGGGCAGGATGGTCATTTCGCGGCGCAGCAGCGCCTCCAGATTGGCGGCAACAGGTTCGGCGATCTCGAACACCATGCCCTGGCACTGGCCGCCGCGGTCGAGCGCCATCATCAGGCCTGGCTGATCGAGCGTGCCGCGAAAGCGCTGCACCGTGAAGCAGAACGACCGGTGCCAGCCTCGCGCCACCGCATGCTCGCCACCCCGCACCTCCCCCGCCGGTTTCCACAGCAGCGAGCCATAGGCGAACAGTTTCAGCGGCCCAACCGGTGCCGAGGCCATGATCTCGTCACGAAAACGCGCATAGTCCTGGTCGGTCATATAGACCATGCCCGGCGTCGGCCCGGGATCCTCGACCGCGCGCAAGGTGCGCGCCACCAGCGCCTCGGTCAGCGCCATCGGCGTTTTGCGCGGCGGTGCGGCGGAAATGGCCTTGCTCATCCTTGCGCTCCCAGCCTTGCCGCCATCTTGCCGAAGGCTGGGAGATTCTCAAGAGGCCTCCTTGCGACCGGCGCCAAATCCGCCGGCTAGAGCATGATGCCGAAAAGTGTGAAGCGGTTTTCGGACGACATCATGCTCTATCCATTTGATTCAGAGGCGTGCGCGGCCCGCGCCCGGCAGCTCTGTTCTAGTGCTTGGTGCCCTTGCCGCCGATGGGGATGCGCTTTGCCTTGTTCTGCGCCTTCTCGGATTTCGGCAAGCTCACGGACAGTACGCCGTTGCGGAAATCGGCGGCGATCTTGTCCTCCGCGACTTCGAAGCCGATCGGGATACGACGTTCGAAGCGGCCATAGAACCGCTCGGAGAACTGACGCTCCTTGTCCTCGGTTTCGGCGTGTTTTTCGCCGCGCAACGTCAGGACGCCGTCATCGAGCAGCACTTCGACGTCCTTCTCCTCCATGCCAGGTATCTCGGCGGTCACGCGGAGCTCCTTGTCCGTTTCGGAGATTTCCACGCTGGGCCAACCGGTGCCGGTCAAAGAGAACCTGCCCATGGAAGGAAGCCGCGAATCGAAGCCCCGGAACATGTCGTCGACTAGGCGGCTCATTTCGCGATGCAGACCCATGAACGGGTCCCGGTCGCCTTCGCGAAAGCGGGTCGCGGATTGGCTGGTGTCGCGGCTCCATGGCATGAGATCACGAATGGTCATTGCATTTTCTCCTTTTCTTGATCCTGTTTCTGGCACGCTTGCATACCCTGGCTGCCATGCTCCGGGGACAATGCGCCGTCTGACGCAGGCATCGCTGCCGACCCCGTTTGCGCTCGCTGTTTTCGCTCTGCTTTGGTCCGATCCGCTCCACCTTTGGGACCGCCCTTGCCCGGTCGCGGCCGGTCGCGCGTCTCGCGAGACGTCATCGCCTCCGGCACATGATGCCCGAGTCCGAACGGTCACCCGACGCGCCGCCATGAAGCGCCGACACGCGTTCCGGAACGGCCCCGTCTGAGCCGGCATGGTCGATCTGGGCTTCGTTGCGGCGGGGTCAAGACCTGGTAATGCAATGTGATCGGCGCGATTGTTCGAAATGGAGCGGGACTAAAAATCAAAGCTCCACGCCGCATTTGGATAGACATCTTTGCCAGACCCAGTCTCTAACTCACGACACCGGCCGGCTGGTCGCCCGCGTCACGACACGGCGGTCGTCATGGAACGAGATCGCTCCCGGAACGTTTCATCGGGTTGGGAGGAAGCCATGAACGATGCGCCGGCAACGCCGGTCGGCAGGCCGCTTTCGTCAGGCGAGCTGGTCACCGTGATGTCGCATTTCCATCGCGCCGAGATCGCCCGCATGGCCGGCTGGCGCGACCGCCTCGACCGCACCAGCAATTGGGCGATCACCGTTGTCGCGGCGATGCTGTCGGTGTCGCTGTCGACGGCCAGCGCCCATCACGGCGTGCTGCTGTTTGCCATGCTGCTGGTGCTGCTGTTGCTGTGGATCGAGGCGCGCCGCTACCGCTTCTTCGATGTCTACCGCGCTCGCGTGCGCCAGTTCGAGCGCCATTATTTCGCGCAGATCTTCTCGCCGCAGCCCGACTTCGCCTCCGACTGGCTGCTGGTCGTCGGCGAGAGCCTGCGGACGCCGAAGTTCCTGGTTTCGCAGCGCGTGGCGCTGGCGCGCCGTTTGCGCCGCAACTACCTGCACATGATGCTGATCCTGCTGCTTGCCTGGATCCTCAAACTGTCGACACCGAGCCTGATCGATCAGGCCGCGCCGGTCGGCTTTGTCGGCACATTGCGCGAGGCCGTAGGTGCTGCGGCGCTCGGTCCCATTCCGGGCGTGGCCATCGTCGCCGCGATTGCCCTCCTCTATGCCGGCCTGCTGGCGGCCGCCTTCCTGACGCCAGGCGACGACGGCGAACTCTCCTTCGGTGACGTCCACGTCTGAGCCCGATATCTGAACGAGACATCTGAGTTCGATGTCTCGCGACGGATGGCTGCAACGCAAACCTCGGCCGTGCGTTGTGATGGTCAGTCCGCGGCGGCGTCTTGAAGGGACCCATGATCCACCTAACGGCAACGAGGTCGCGCGGCGCTGCGGTCGCCTTTTCGCTGGCCATTCTCGTCCTGGCGTCGGCGGCAAGCGATGCGCTGGCCGCGCAGGCGGCCGGTCACGCCTCTGGCATGGGCGGCTCGGCCGAAGGGCTGTTCGTCGCCGAGATCGTCCTCCTGCTTCTGGTCGGCCGTGGCCTCGGCGAGATCTTCCAGCGCTATCGCCAGCCGGCGATCATGGGTCAGCTGATCGGCGGTATCCTGCTCGGGCCGTCGCTGTTCGGCTGGCTCTGGCCCGACGCCCAGCATCTGATCTTTTCCACCGACCCCGCGCAGAAAAGCATGATCGATGCCGTCTCGCAGCTCGGCATTCTGCTCCTCCTGCTGCTGACCGGCATGGAGACGGATCTGCGCCTCGTGCGACGGGTGGGCGCCGCCTGCTTCTCGATCTCGATCACCGGCGTCGTCCTGCCCTTTGCCTGCGGCTTCGCGCTGGCGCAGGTGCTGCCGGATTCCCTTCTGCCCGAGCCGACCGAGCGCATCGTCGCCGGACTGTTCCTGGGTACCGCGCTGTCGATCTCCTCGGTCAAGATCGTCGCCATGGTGGTGCGCGAGATGAACTTCATGCGCCGCAATCTCGGCCAGATCATCGTTTCCTCCGCCATCATCGAGGACACGATCGGCTGGCTGGTCATCGCCGTCACCTTCGGCATCGCCACCAATGGCAGCCTGCAGGTGCTGCCATTGGTGCTGACGGTCGCCGAAGTGGCGCTGTTCATGCTGTTCTCCTTCACCATCGGCCGCCGCCTGGTGTTCACGCTGATCCGCTGGAGCAACGACAGCTTCCGCAGCGAATACGCCGTCATATCGGTCATCCTCATCATCATGGGGGTGATGGCGCTGATCACCAACCTGATCGGCGTGCACACCGTGCTCGGCGCCTTCGTCGCCGGCATACTGGTCGGGGAATCGCCGATCCTGTCCGACCACATAGAGGGTCAGTTGCGTGGCGTCATCACGGCGCTGTTCATGCCGGTGTTCTTCGGCATGGCCGGCCTGTCCGCCGACCTCACCGTGCTTGCCGACCCCACGCTGGCGCTGCTGACGCTGGCGCTGGTGCTGATCGCCAGCATCGGCAAATTCTCGGGCGCCTTCCTCGGCGGCCGGCTGTCCGGCATGTCGCTGAAGGAGGCGACCGCCGTCGGCAGCGCCATGAACGCGCGCGGCTCGACCGAGGTCATCGTCGCCTCGATCGGCCTGTCGATGAACATCCTCTCCCACAATCTGTTCACGATGATCGTCACCATGGCCGTCATCACCACGCTGGCCATGCCGCCAATGCTGCGCTGGGCGCTCGGCCGGCTGCCGGTCGGCAATGCGGAAAAGCAGCGCGTCGACCGCGAACTGCTCGACGAGCGCGGCTTCGTCTCCAAGCTGGAGCGGTTGCTGCTGCTCGTCGACGACAGCCCGGTCGGCAAGTTCACCGCCTATCTCGCCGGTCTCGTCGGCGGCGGCAGCGGGATGCCGACCACGCTGCTCCACCTCGAGGGCGGGGAACTGCCCGGCCCCGTCCGCGACAAAGGTCCCGAGCAGGCTTCGCGGCAGGTCAAGAAAGGGGCGGCCAGGAGCGCCAGGGCAGTCCGCAAGGCCGAGGATACATCAGTCGACAAGGTCCACCTCACGGCCCGCACCGAGCTCGAGGCCACCACCGAGACGATCGCCGCGGAAGCGCGCAAGGGCTACGGCCTGCTGCTGGTCGGGCTGGACAACGCGATGACCGACAAAGGCACCTTCAGCGGTACGCTGAAGGATATCACCAGCGGTTTCGACGGCCCGCTCTGCCTGGTGCTGAATGGCGCCAAATCCAGCGGCAAGATGCCGTTGCTGCGCGCCGGCGCGACCATCCTGGTTCCCGTCAATGGCACCGAGGTGGCGCGGCGCGCGGCCGATTTCGCGCTCGCCTTGGCGCGGCCGCACCGGGCCCGCGTGAAAGCCCTCTATGTCTCGCAGGCCCGCAAGGGCAGCCGGCCAAGCACGGTTTCGCACCGCCGCGAGGAGGCCGTGCTCAAGGATGTCGCCGATCTCGCCGACCGCTATGGCGTCGCCGTCGAAACCGCGATCAGGACGCGCGCCACGCCCGACAGGGCGATTGCCAGGGAGGTGACCAAGGGCGCCGCCATGGTGGTGATGGGCGTCACCCAGCGGCCAGGCGACGAGCTGTTCTTCGGCGACACGGCGACCGCGGTGCTGGCCGCCGTCGCCTGCCCGGTCGTGCTTCTGGCCAGCGACCGCGTCAGGCGAACGGAGGCCGGCGCCGAGGAGGCGGCAACCGAGACCGGCGCCTGATGCCCTGCGGTGCTACAGGCCGAAGAACTGCCGCCCGATCATGTAGCCCAGCGCCGCCGCGACGAGCGGGAACAGCGACGGCGCGACCTTGCCGAAGAAGGAGACGCTCGTGTCCTTGGGCGGCACATAGCGTCCATTGCCGAGATTCTTGGTCATTGCGTACCCCGAACCGAAAACTAGTGGATGCTTATTGACGCATGGCCGAATTAACGGGTTGCAAAGAAATTCGATCGAATAGCCGACCATTGCGCGGTGCCCACAGCCATTTGTCGCCGATCTCGGCGCAGGCCGCACCGGCTACAGACAAGGCGCCGGTCCTTCGGCTAGAGTTCCGCCAGACGCGTCACCAGGGGAAGAACCGAGATGAGCGAAGCCAGTTCAACGCCGGCCGGGCAACCCAGACCGCTCGCCGAGATCGCCAGCTACCACGCCCATATCTACTATGCCGGGCAGGCCGAGCGGCAGCATGCCGAATGGCTGCGCCAGCGCATCGCCGAACGTTTCCGCGTGCGCCTCGGCAACTGGCACGACGGACCAGTCGGCCCGCACGGGCAGGCCATGTACCAGGTCTCCTTCGCCACCGAAATTTTCGCCACGCTGGTGCCCTGGCTGATGCTGAACCACCAGGGCCTGAGCATCCTCATCCACCCCAACACCACCAACCCCAAGCGCGACCACCTGGTCGACCCGATCTGGATCGGCCGGCCGATGGAAGTGCATGGGGAGGTGCTTGGCGAGGAGCATGAGGCGGAAGAGGCGCTGGAGGTGAATACGGAGCCGACGCTGGGGGCGTGAGGGGCGCCTATGCCCGCGAGTGCAGCTCAGCTTTGCCGCCCAACCGGTTTTCAAGGCGTTCGCACGATAATCGAAGCAGGCTCCGGTTGCGCTAAAATCGGCAAGGCGGGCGGGCAAACAAGTGCCCTCGCCCGCCCACCGTGAGTTACACCAGTTCGGCCAGGGCTGCTGCTTCGAAGCCGTTCAACGAATCGTACTTGCCGCCCCCGACCTTTGCCACCCAGTGCGGGTCGCTGAGAATGGCCCGACCCACGGCGATCAGATCAAACTCGTCGCGTTCCATCCGTTCGATGAGTCGGTCCAAGCTTGCGGGTGTCGATCCCTCGCCGGCAAAGGCGGTGGCGAAGTCTTTTTCGAGACCGACCGATCCGACGCTGATCGTCGCGGCGCCGGTCACCTTCTTGGCCCAGCCTGCGAAGTTGAGGCCGTTCTCGCCATCGATCTCGGGGAATTCCGGCTCCCAGAAGCGACGCTGCGAGCAGTGCACGATGTCGACGCCGGCTTCCACCATCGGCAGCAGCCAGTCCTCCATGACCGCCGGCGTTTCCGCGAGCTTCACGGCGAGGTCCTGCTGCTTCCACTGGCTGAACCGCATGATGATCGGGAAATCGGGGCCGACCGCGGCGCGGACGGCGGCGACGATCTCGCCGGCGAAGCGCGACCGTTCCTTGATCGTCGGGCCGTTGTAGCGGTCGGTGCGCAGGTTGGTGCCCGTCCAGAAGAACTGGTCGACCAGGTAGCCATGCGCGCCGTGGAGCTCGACCGTATCGAAACCGAGCCGCTTGGCGTCGGCGGCCGCCTTGGCGAACGCCGCCACGGTATCGGCGATGTCTTCTTCGGTCATCGCGACGCCGCGCGGTTGATCCGGCGCGATCAGCCCGGACGGGCTCTCGACCGGTGCGTCCGGCTCCCAGCCGTTGAGATAACGGGTGGAACCGGTATGCCAGAGCTGCGGCGCCATGCGGCCGCCGGCCCGGTGGACGGCGTCGATGATGTCCTTCCACCCGGCGAGGGCCACCTCGCCGTGGAAAAGGGGAATGCCGCCATCGTTGCGCGATGCAGGACGATCGACGACGGTTCCTTCGGACAGGATCAGCCCAACCTGTCCTTCCGCCCGACGCCGGTAATAGGCCACATTCGCCTCGCCGGGTACGCCGTCGGGAGCGAAGAGCCGTGTCATCGGTGCCATGACGATGCGGTTCTTCAGTTTGAGCGACCCGATGGCGAAGGGACGGAACAGGGTGCTGGTATCTGCATGAGACATTTTAATCAAAACTCCGTTGTGATCGATGCCTCACAGGTATATATTGTAGACCTGACGTCAATTAGGCACTTTAAATCGCCTTGGTTTATCGAAGGAAACCGCAATGCCCAGTCTGGATCCGAAATGCTTCTCGTCGGACTGCCCGAGCCGCGTGCTGTTCGACCAGATCGCCGACAAGTGGTCGATGATGGTGCTGACCGTGCTGGAGGACGGACCGCACCGGTTCAACGGGATCCGGCGCCGTCTGGAGGGCGTAACCCAAAAGGCGCTCACGCAGTGCCTCCGTCGCCTTGAGCGCAACGGCCTGATCTCCCGGCAAGTGTTGTCGCTGTCGCCCGTGGCGGTGCAGTATCGGATCACGCCGCTTGGCCACACATTGCATGAGCCGTTTCGGGCACTCTACCAGTGGACGCTTGCGAACATGGCCGAGGTCGATGCCGCTCGTCAGCTCTTCGACGCCTCCGCCGGTGGGATGACGCCGATCGACGCCTCGCGGCTCAAATCGGCCGCCTGATCCCGCGACAATCCGGTCCTGCATCTTGCCACGCCGCCGATGCGAGCGCGCGATGCACGCGGTCACGGCACGAAACGACCGGACGACGGCAAGCCGTGCTCGCATGTCCACGGGCGGTATCCCGAGCCCTACCAACGCTACTCCAAGTGCCTGATTGACACCGAGTCTACGGTGTATACTTGAGCATATGGAGTTTGCTGCCGCTCAGCCGGGTCATTGTTTGATGCTGGGCGCGGCGGATCATGGGTACAGCCCATCGGCGATGCCGTGATCGACGTCCGACCCACTGTCGCCCGCGAGCCGGCATCGAACGAATTGAAAGGAACAGACATGAGGATCGGCATCATCGGCGCGGGCAATATCGGTGCAACGCTGGCGCGGAAGCTTTCGGCGAACGGGCACACGATCAAGCTCGCCGCGACGAGGAGCCCTGACAAGCTGCGCGACCTGGCCGAGAAGGTTGGCGCCGAACCCGTCACCCCGGCCGAAGCGGTGAAGGACGTCGACGTCATCATCGTGTCCATCCCGTTTGGGAAGAACCCCGAACTGGCCGGGCTGTTCGCCGACGTGCCGGCCAACGTGGTCGTCATCGACACCTCGAACTACTATCCCGTGCGCGATGGCAATATCGCCGAAGTGGACGACGGCGAGCCCGAGAGCGTCTGGTCGAGCGCCCAGTTCGGCCGCCCGGTGGTGAAGGCTTTCAACGCCATTCTGGCTGGCGTGCTCGCGGACGCGGGAAAACCGCGCGGCGCGGCCGGCCGCATCGCAATTCCCGTTGCCGGCGATGACGCGGCCGCCAAGGCCGTTGCGCGGCGACTGGTGGACGAAACCGGATTCGATGCGGTCGACGCGGGAAGCCTTGCCGACTCATGGCGCCTGCAGCCGGGCACGCCGGCCTATTGTACGTCACTGCCGGCCGGCGCTCTGCGCGACGCGCTGGCGGCAGCGGACAAGGCTCGCGCGCCGCGCAACCTCAGGGAGCTCATGGGCAGGCTCGGCGCGTACGCCGCCTTCCCCAGCACCGAGGAAATGACCGCGCTGAACCGCGAGCTTAACAGCAGGAGGTAAGTCGGGCGCGGGTTCGGCGCGCTCGAAGGCCAGACCCGCCGCCGCCCGCCGCACTGGGCACGCCTGATATGGCGCACGGTGCCCTGAAACAGGCCTTGGAAGGTCCAAGGCGAGGTCACCGGGACGGCGCCAATCGAGATGGGCGGCCACGGAAGGCGAGCCCGCCCTCACGACGAGGCTTTCCGGCGCGCCCGCAACGTGTAGTCTGGCCCTTGGGAGCACGACAAAATGACCGATTGATCCATGGCCGCCGACACCTTGCCTTATCTGTCATCCGCGCTGCTCGACCGCCTGTCGATCTCGACAGCCGACATGGTCGACGAGATCGAACGCCAGATCGTCGGCCAGCGGCGCGGCGAGGTCTGGTGCGCGCCGAAAGCGGTCGTGCTGCCGGGCGACGACCGCTACATCATGGCGACGCTCGGCGTTGCCTCCACGCCGCCCGTGCTGGCCACGAAATCGCTGGTCGTCAATCCGCGCAACGCCGGGCGCGGACTGCCCACGCTCAATTCGCTGATCACGCTGCTCGACGCCGAAACCGGCCTGCCGCTTGCCCTGGTCGACGGCAACTGGGTGACCGAGAAACGCACGGCCGCCTTGAGCGCCGTCGCCGCCAGGCGCATGGCGAGCGGCGATGCGTCATCCCTGGCCTTCATCGGCTGCGGCGTGCAGGGGCGCGGCCACCTCGAAGCCTTCGCCGACCTTTTCCCCCTGCGCGAGATCCGCGCCTTCGGCCGCGGCACCGCCAATCGCGACGCGCTTTGCCAGATGGCGCGCATGCGAGGGCTGCAAGCAATCCCATGCGACACGGCAAGGGCCGCGATCGAAGGCGCCGACATGGTGGTGACGACGGTGACCTTGGTGCCCAGGCCCGCGCCCTTTCTCGATGCGAACTGGCTGAAGCCGGGAAGCTTCACCGTGATGACCGACCAGGCCCTGCCCTGGCTGCCCGAAACGATGCGCCATTTTGATCGCATCATCGTCGACGATCTGGAGCAAGAAGCGAAAATGCCCAAGCCGATGATCGACCCCGGCCTGGTTGTGGGTGACCTGACGGGCCTTGTCTGCGGTGACTTTGCGGGTCGAGAGGGCGCGGGGGAGACTACGGCGTTTGTGTTTCGGGGGCTGGCTGTTGGGGACCTTGCGGTGGCGGCGCTTGCCTATGGCCGCGCCCAGGGGGCTGGGGCGCTCGGAGCGTAGCGGGGTTGCCGGAGAGCGTTTCCGCGTGTGGCTTGATAGGGGCCGCAAGCGGACCGCCAGCTCGAGGCAGCGAGAATATAAAGCTGACGTACAGTTCTGCGCGAGCAGCATCCTGATGTGACCACAACAGCGGACGTTCGGACGGCTCAACTCGACTTGGCTTGTGACGGACCAAAGCTGACATTATTACTCGCACAAAAGGGACGACCCTGCATCCCATTTGCGATATAATGCCCGACAAAGCCTCTACCGCCTGGGAGAAGGCACTGTGGACATTGAGGCATGGCTGGTAGACCTCGGCCTGGGTGAATACGCACCGGTTTTCCGCGACAACGACGTTGACCCGGAGGTTCTTTCCAAGCTGACCGCCGAGGACCTGGCCGCGCTCGGGGTCACATCGATCGGCCATCGGCGCAAGTTGCTCAGCGCCATTGCATCCCTCGCTGACAATACAACCCTGCCCCGGATGGCTTCGCCACCGCCGGCGGCCTCGGATTCCCGCGCAGAGCGGCGGCAACTCACCGTGATGTTGGTGGACCTCGTCGGTTCGACCGAGCTGTCGCAGCGGCTCGACCCAGAGGACACACGCGAAGTCATCCTCGCCTACCAGCAGGCGGTATCGCGCGAGATCGCCCGCTACGACGGGCGGGTGGCCAAGCTGATGGGCGATGGGGTGCTCGCCTATTTCGGCTGGCCGCAAGCACACGAGGATGATCCCGAGCGCGCTGTGCGCGCGGGCCTCGCCGCCGCGTCCGCGACCGCCCGGCTGGCCAGCCCCGGCGGAACGCCGCTGGCCGCGCGTGTCGGCATCGCCACGGGACTGGTCGTCGTCGGAGACCTGATCGGAGAAGGTGCGGCGCAAGAGGAGGCGGTCGTCGGCGACACGCCCAACCTTGCAGCTCGGCTACAGGCGCTGGCCGAGCCGGGCTCTGTGGTTGTCGCCGAGGTTACGCAAAGGCTCGTCGCGGGTCTGTTCACCGCGACCGATCTCGGCGAGCACAAGCTCAAAGGCTTCAGCGCCCCAGTGCGGTGCTGGCGCATCGCTGGCGAGACGGGCGCCGAGAGCCGGTTCGAAGCGCGTCACGCCGTGCTGCCCCCGCTGGTCGGCCGGCAGGAGGAGTTCACCTTCCTGCTCGAACGGTGGCATTGCGCGACATCGGGCCAGGGCCAGGTCGTGCTGCTCAGCGGCGAGGCCGGCATCGGCAAGTCGCGCCTGCTCGCTGCGCTCGCGGCCCAGATCGCGGCCGGGCCGCATTCCGAACTGCGCTATTTTTGCTCGGCCTACCACACCAACAGTGCACTCCATCCCCTCATCGCGCATTTGGAGCGAGCGGCGGGGTTCAGGGGCGACGACAACGCCGACACACGACTCGATAAGGTCGCAGCACTGCTTGGCGCGACCGGCGTAGAGACGGGAGAGGTGCTGCCGCTGCTGGCGACGCTGCTTTCGATCGATGCAGGCGGGCGGTACCAACTCCCGAAGTTACCGGCACCGACGCTGAGGGCGCGCACGCTGGCTGCCTTGACACGGCTGGTCGAAGCGTCCGCGACGCAGGCGCCAGTGCTCGCGCTCGTCGAGGATGCCCATTGGATCGACCCCACTTCGGCCGAATGGCTGGAGACACTGGTGGAACGGTTCGCCGGTCTGCCTGCCTTGCTGGTGGTCACCGCGCGGTCCGAATTCGAACCCCGCTGGAAGGCGCGGTCGCATGTCAGCGTGCTGCGGCTGGGGCGGCTCGAACCGAGCGATGGCACGGCGATCATGGAGCGGGTGGCGGGTGGCAAGAAGCTGCCGCGCGACATCGCGGACCGCATCCTCGCCAACACCGAAGGGGTGCCGCTGTTCGTCGAGGAGCTGACGCGGACCGTGCTCGAGTCCGGCCTACTGATCGAGGCGGGCGATCGATATCTGGCGATCGGGCCGCTGCCGGCGATCGCGATCCCTTCGACGCTGCAGGATTCGCTGATGGCGAGGCTCGACCGGTTGTCGCCCGTGAAAGAGACGGCGCAGATCGGCGCCTGCATCGGCCGCGTTTTCGGATATCGGCTGCTCGCCGCAGTGAGCGGTGCCGGCCAGGACCGGCTCGACGATGCGCTCAACCAGCTGGAACACGCCGAGCTGGTGTTCCGTGGGGGCACCGCTCCGGAGGCGACCTATACGTTCAAGCACGCGCTGGTGCGCGACACGGCCTACCAGAGCCTGCTGAAGAGCCGGCGCCAACAGATCCATGCGAAGGTCGCCGCGGCGCTGGAAGCCGAGTTCGCCGAGATCGCCGAGGCCGAGCCGGAGACCGTCGCGCAGCACTACACGCTTGCCGGTCTGGCGGCTGAGGCCGCGTCGTGGTGGCTGACAGCAGGCAAGCGAGCGATGACAAGGTCTGCCAACCGCGAAGCCGCGACGCACTTCGGCAAAGGGCTGGAACTCGTTGTGACCTTGCCCGCTTCCGAGACCCGTCTGAGGCAGGAGCTCTCCCTGTGGATGGCAATGGGCTCGGCCCTGATCTCCGTGAAAGGCTGGGCCGATCCGGAGGTTCTACAGGCATTTGCGACCGCGCGCGAACTCGCCGAGCGGCTCGGCGACAAAGCCCAGCTGTTCGCCGCCGTCCGCGGTGAGAGCGCCTTCCGTACAATTTCTGGCCACCTGCGCGTCGCCGAATCGCTCGCCGTCCAATGCAAGACGCTCGGCATGGAGCTCGCACAGGGATCCGGTGACTCTGCCTACCTACTGGAAGCACACCACCAGCTCTGGGGCGTCAACTTCTATCTCGGCGACTACGAGGCCGCGGAATCCTTCGCCAACTATGGCCTCGCCACTTACGACTACGAGCGGCATCGCCACCTCGCGTGGGGCTATACCGGGCACGATCCCGGGGTCTGCTGCAGGTCGTTCCGCGCACAGATGCTCTGCATACGCGGCAAGCAGGACATGGCGATCCAACAGTCACGGGAAGCCATCGCCCTAGCCGAGCGCGTCTCGCACCCGATGAGCCTAGCCCAGGCGCAGATGGCCCTCAGCGTCGTCCATTTGATGCGGCGCGAGCCCGACGAGGGGCGACGGTGGGCGGAGAAGGCCATGGCAGTGTGCACCGAGTTCGCCATTCCGCTGCTGCTCGGGCAGGCTCGCGTCTTCTTCGGCTGGGCGCTTGCCGCTCTCGGTCAGCTGGACGATGGCATTCGCCAGATGCGCGAGGGGATCGCGGCGATCGCCGTGACTGGCGCCGACATGGGGATGGCCTACTATCTTTGCGCGCTCGCCCGCGCGTGCGGCGAACGCGGCGAGGCAAGCGAGGGGCTTGCACTTCTGGAGCAGGCGTTCGACGCGCTCGCCAAGTCCGACTCCAATTATCAGCTACCGGAATTGTTGAGCGCCAAAGGAGAGCTGCTATCGCGGGTGGACCCGCGAGACGATGCCGTCGAAGGCTCATTTCGCCAATCTCTAGCTGCCGCCCGCGAGCAAGGTGCGAAACTGGCCGAACTGAGATCCGCGCTTCGCCTCGCCCGACTTTGGTCCGTTCGCGGGCGCGGGAGCGAGGCGCGAGATCTGCTCGCACCCGCCTACGCGGCATTCAACGAGGGTTTCGACACGCCTGACCTAGCGGAGGCAAGAGGCCTGCTGCAACGGCTGTCGCATGCAGCGGCAGCGCCGTAGCCAAGGTGCTTTCGGGAGGAGCGCCATGTTCAAGCAAATGTGGATCGGCCTGCTCGCGGGCGTAGCGCTGCTGGCTGCGGGTCGGCCGGCCGCAGCGACCGAGCTCACCATCCTGTGGGCGGAATGGGATCCGGCCAACTATCTGCAAGAACTCGCCAACGACTACGAGAAGGAAACCGGGGTCAAAGTCATGGTCGAGACCGTGGACTGGCCCGGCTTCCAAGACAAGGCATTCATGGAATTCAATGCCCATGGCGACTCCTACGACATGGTCGTCGGCGATTCGCAGTGGCTGGGAGCCGGCGCGACGGAGGGCCACTATTTCGAGCTGACCGATCTCGTGCGGCAGCTGGACCTCATCAACGTCATGACGCCCGCCTCAATGACCTACTACTCGGAATACCCGAAGGGCAGCGGCCGTTATTGGGCCGTGCCGCTCGAAGCCGACGCGATCGGCTGGGCCTATCGCAAGGACTGGTTCGAGGATCCCTCCGAGATGAAGGCCTTCAAGGAGAAATACGGTTATGACCTCGCCCCACCGAGGACCTGGATGCAACTGCGCGACATCGCCGAGTTCTTCTACCGACCACACTCCAATCCGCCGCGTTACGGGGTCGCCATCTATACGGAGCAGCACGGCGACGGGCTCATCATGGGCTTCATGTCCGAGTTGTTCAGCTACGGGGGTGAACTCGGCGACTATGCCACCTGCGCGGTTGACGGCATCGTCAACTCGCCGCAGGCTGTTCGGGCATTGAAGGCTTACAAGGAACTCTATTCCTTCACGCCGCCGGACTGGGCCAATACCACCAATCGAGAGGAAGACCTGGCCATCACCGGAAATCTCGCGGCAATGAGCATGAATTTCTTTGCCTTCTTCCCAGCGCTGGTAAATCCGTCGATCAATCCAAACGCTTCCGTCACCGGGTTCTTCGCCAGCCCGGCCGGCCCGGGTGGCGACCGTTTCACGGCGCTCGGCGACCAGGGCATCTCGATCGTGTCCTATTCGCACAAGCAGAAGGAAGCCAGGAAGTTCCTGGAGTGGCTATCTCGCGATGACACTCAGCAGAAATGGGCCGATCTCGGCGGCTATACTGCCGACGCGCGGATCTTGGCATCGCCGAGATTCCGCAACGCTACTCCCTATAATGACGCTTTCTACCAGAGCCTCTTTGTCGTGAAAGATTTCTGGGCGGAGCCCTATTACGCCAAGCTCATCGACCAGATGAACGCACGTCTCGGACCCTACATGCTAAAGGATGGCGGCTCGGCAAAGGAGACCCTCGACGGAATAGCGGCGGACTGGAAGGCGACCATCGCCGAGCACGGCTGCAAATAGCCGTCCCTGGATTGAAATGGCGTCGTCATGTGTGCGAGGCACACCGTGGCCTAGCCCGCGAGCGGCGGCGCGCGAATGTCTCTTTCCCGCGAAGAACCGTCTCGCGAAGCGGGCGAACGCACGTCCACATCTGGCGCAACTGCGACCACTGTTATTGGCGCAAAGCTGACACTTATACCCTGCGCCCCGCCCTCACCCCCCAGCCAGCCTCGGCAGCAAAAATATCTCCGCGCCCGGCGGCAGTTTCTTCGACCACGTATCCCGATAGATCGTCCCGTCGATCGCGACGGCAATCCCGCGATCGATCCATGGCTCCAGGCCGGGATACTGTTCAGCGAGTTTCCTGAACAGCTCCCTTATGTCCTTGGCCTCGACCTCGACCTTGCTCTTGCCTCCGGCGGTCGTGGCCAGCGCGCCCCAGAGCGTGACTTCGACCATAGCCGCTTAACCCTGCCCTAGCCTTCCCGTTCCGCCTCGATGGCCGCCAGGATGCGGGGCGGCGACATCGGGATGTGGGTCATGCGCACGCCGGCCGCGTTCGAGACCGCGTTGGCGATCGCCGCCAGCGGCGGCACGATCGAGGTTTCGCCGACGCCGCGCACGCCATAGGGGTGGTTGGGGTTGGGGATTTCCAGGATCTGCGTGTCGATCATCGGCAGGTCGGAGCAGACCGGGATGCGGTAGTCGAGGAAGCCGGCGTTCTGCAGCCGGCCGTCCTTGCCGTAGATATACTCCTCGTTGAGCGCCCAGCCGATGCCTTGCGCCGCACCGCCCTGGTACTGGCCCTCGACATAGGTCGGGTGCACCGCCTTGCCGGCATCCTGCACCACCGTGTAGCGGATCACCCTGGTCGCACCCGTCTCGGGGTCGACCTCGACGTCGCATATATGGGTGGCGAAGGAAACGCCGGCGCCGTCGGCGACGAGTTCGCTGTGGCCGGCGATCGGCCCGCCGGTCTTGCCGGATTGCGCCGCGATCTCCTTCAGCGACAGCTTGCCGAGATTGCCGTGCTTCTCGCCCTTGGCGACCGCGTGGCCCTGCTCCCAGGCCACGTCGTCGACGGCAATATCCCACATCTGCGCGGCGCGCTCGCGCAGGATTTTTATCGCGTTGCGGGCGGCCGAGATCGTCGCCATCGAGGACGAGAACGTGCCGCGGCTGCCGTCGGTCATGTCGTTGTAGCCGAGGCTCGACGTGTCGGCGACGATGGCCTTGACCTGTTCGTAGGCGATGCCGAGTTCCTCCGCCGCCACCAGCGACAGCGAGGCGCGGGAGCCGCCGACGTCGACCGTGCCGACGGCGAGCGAGACCGAGCCGTCCATACCGATGTTCAGGTCGGTGCAGGTCTGGCCGCCGAAATTGAACCAGAAGCCGCAAGCCATGCCGCGCCCCTGGTTCTCCTTGAGCGGCGCCTTCATATGCGCGTGGTTCTTCACCGCTTCCAGCGTCGGGCCGATGCCGATCGGGCCGTAGACCGGGCCGTAGGACGACCGCGTGCCTTCCTGGGCGGCATTCTTGATGCGGAACTCGACCGGATCCATGCCGAGCTCCTTGGCGAGCTCGTCGACGGTGCTTTCCACCGCGAAGGCCGCCATCGGCGCCGACGGCGCGCGATAGGCGGCGGTCTTGGGCCGGTTGACCAGCACTTCGAAGCCGACGGTCTTGACGTTGTCGAGCTTGTAGCAGGCGAACGCCGTCATGGCGCCGATCTCGGCCCAGGTGCCGGCATAGGGGCCGCTGGTGTAGCGCAGAGTCGCTTCGGCCGCCGTGATGGTGCCATCCTTGCGGGCGCCGATCTTCACGTCGATCGAGGTCGCGCTGGTCGGGCCCGACGCGCGAAAAACCTCGTCGCGGGTCATCACCAGCTTCACCGGGCGTCCGGCCTTGCGCGAAAGTGCCAGCGCCACCGGCTCGGCCCAGACATGGGTCTTGCCGCCGAAACCGCCGCCGATCTCCGAGGAGGTGACGCGCAGCTTCGAGGCTTCCATGCCGAGCAGTTGCGCGCAGTGCTGGCGGTAGACGAAATGGCCTTGCGTGCAGACCCAGAGGTCGGCGGTGCCGTCGGAGCTGACATTGGCCACGCAGGCATGCGGCTCGATATAGCCCTGGTGCGTCTGCTCGGTCTTGAACGAGCGCTCGACGATGAAATCGGCGTGGCCGAAACCCTGATGGACGTCGCCATGGCCGAACTGCGAGCGCTTGGTGACGTTGGACGGCTTGACCGGCTTTTCCTCCAGCCCCTCGGTGAAGATCGTGTCGTTGATCAGCGGCGCATGGTGCTGCATCGCCTCGTCGACATCGGTGACATGCGGCAGCACCTCGTAGTCGACCTCGATCAGCTTCAGCGCTTGCCTGGCCGTGTGGGCATCGATCGCGGCGACGGCGGCCACCGCATGGCCGTCATAGAGCGCCTTGGTGCGCGCCATGCAATTGTCGAGGATGTCGTACATGGCGGCATCGCCATCGGTGAGATCAGGCAGGTCGGCGGCGGTGATCACCGCCTTCACGCCGGCAAGCGCTTCCGCCTTCGAAGTGTCGATCTTCCGGATCTTGGCATGCGCGTGCGGGCTGCGCAGCACGCGGCCGACCAGCTGGCCGGCCATGTTGAAGTCGGCGCCGTAGCGGGCGCGGCCGGTCACCTTGTCGACGCCGTCGGGACGGATCGGGCGCGTACCGACGGAAGCGAATTTACGCCCTGAAAAACGCGGATCGAAATTCATCTCAGGCTCCCTTCATTACGGTGGCGGCATCCTGGACAGCGCGCACGATCTTGTCGTAGCCGGTGCAGCGGCAGAGGTTTCCGGCAAGCCCGAAGCGGATTTCCTCCTCGGTCGGGTCGGGGTTTTTCGCCAGCAGGTCCTTCGCCGCGATCAGGAAGCCGGGCGTGCAGATGCCGCATTGCAGCGCGGCGTGCTCCAGGAACTTCTGCTGCAGCGGGTGCAGCTTGTCGCCATGCGCCATGCCCTCGACGGTCTCGATGCGCCGGCCTTCCGCTTCCGCGCCGAGCACCAGGCACGAACACACCAGCCGGTCGTCGACGATGACGCTGCAGGCGCCGCAGTCGCCGGTGCCGCAGCCTTCCTTCGCACCGGTCAGCCCGAGCCGGTCGCGCAGCACGTCGAGCAGCGTCTCGTCGGGCTGGCAGAGATATTCGACGCTGTCGCCGTTGATTGTGGTTGAAACAGCTACACCAGCCATCATTTGCCTCCTGCACGTGCATAGGCGGTCTGTGCGGCCCGTTTGGCCAGCACGCCCGCAACCTTGCGCCTGAACTCGATTGTGCCTCGCTTGTCGTCGATGGGCCGGCAGGCCCCGGCGCAGACCTTGGCGAGCCGCTCCAGCGCTGCTTCGTCGAGCTTGCGGCCGATCAGGGCCTCGGCCCCTTCTTCGACCAAAAGCACGGTCGGCGCGGCGGCGCCGATCGCCACGCGGGCCGCCGTCACGACGCCGGCTTCGTCCAGCGTCAGGTTCACGCCGGCGCTGACCACGGCGATGTCCATCTCCGTGCGCGGAATGAACCTGAGATACGCATCGGCCGAGCGCGGCGCGCGCTTGCCGAGCAGGATCGCCTCAATGATCTCGCCCTTGGCGAGCGATGTCCGGCCCGGCGCGGTCGGCACGGTCTCGACGGCGATGGTGCGCTTGCCCGACGGTCCGACGACCACGGCCTTGGCGCCCGCCGCCACCAGCGCCGGCACGCTGTCGGCCGCCGGCGAGGCGTTGCAGAGATTGCCAACGATCGTGCAGCGTCCCTGCACCTGCTTCGAGCCGATCAGCTTCGCAGCTTCGACGACGCCTGGCCAAGCCTTCTTGAGCGCGGCGTTCTCGCCCAGCACGGCGCAAGGCACGGCGGCACCGATGCTGAAGCCGTCGGCGGTTTCCCTGATGTCGCGCAAGCCGGCGATCGACTTGATGTCGATGATCAGTTCGGGTTCGACAAAGCCGCCCTTCATCCTCACCAGAAGGTCACTGCCTCCGGCAAGGATGGCGGCCGGGCCAGCCGATCCGGCCAGTTGGCCGACGGCGTCTTCGATTGAAAGCGGACGTATGTAGCGCATCGTCTCCCCTTGGTATGGCGATTTCAGCGACCGTTATAAACAATCGCCTCATAATGACCATCCGTTTCCCGGGCCGAGGCGATTGGGCCAGGTGCGGCAAAATGCGGTCCACCTGAACGGAAGTCCGCCCAGGGAAGCATAGGTGCAGGGCCGCATTAAGGCTTGACCGGATGATGCCGCGCGTCAATCCTCTGTCCCAGGGGAGGAGTTTCCATGCGACGTCTCTTGGCTGTGCTTTGCGCCATGCTGCTGGCCTCGCCGGCTGGCGCCGCGACGCTCTATTACGGCTCCAGGGTCGGAATGGAGCTTACCATCGTCAAAAAGTCGGGCATCGGCTCCACGCACGCCAGCATCCTGGCCAGACACAGCAGGCCGAACGCCCGCGTCTACTGCCGCGAATATGCCCACGACTTCACCGAGGCGTGCGTCGACGCGGAGATGACGGTGCCCCTGCACTTTGAAATCACCGCCAACTGCAAGACCGGCGAGTTCACCACCTTCTATGGCGCCAAGATGCTGTTCCAGGGCCGCAACAAGGGCACCGATGTGTCAACCGATTACCGGATCACCGCCGTCGACGAAAAAGTGGTGCTCGATGGCTCGGGCGCCTCGGGCTACGACTATACGCTCGACCAGTTCAAGGCGCTCTGCCCCAACCGCGTGAGATAGCGGGCGCGAACGTTTCTAGCCCGCCAAAGCCCGGAACTTGGACCGTGGCAGGCACGGCAGTTTATCGCTAGCACAGGACCGCAGTGGAGGCGAAAAAGCATGACCCTGACCAATCGCGACATCGTCGAACTGACCGGGTGGCGGCGCAAGCTGCACCGGCAGCCGGAAATCTCGAACGAGGAGGAAAAGACGGCGAAAGAGGTCGTCGCCTTCCTCGCCGACACCAGGCCGGACAAGGTGCTGACCGGCCTCGGCGGCCACGGCGTTGCGGCCATCTACGACAGCGGCAAAAACGGACCAACCGTCCTGTTTCGTTCAGAACTCGATGCGCTGCCGATCGAGGAACTGTCCGGCGTGCCGCATGTATCGCAAGTGCCGGGCAAGTCGCATATGTGCGGCCATGACGGGCACACCGCCATCCTGGCCTCGCTCGGCCGCCAGTTCGGCCGCGAGCGGCCGGCCAGCGGCCGCGTCGTGCTGATGTTCCAGCCGGCGGAGGAAACCGGCAATGGCGCGGCCGGCGTCGTCGCCGATCCGCGCTTCGGCGAGATCGCGCCCGATTTCGCCTTCTCGCTGCACAATCTGCCCGGCGTGCCGTTCGGCGAGGTCAGGCTCAAGCCCGGCGTGGTCAACTGCGCCTCGCGCGGCATGCGCATCGTGCTGGAGGGCAAGACAGCGCACTCCTCCATGCCCGAGACCGGAACCTCGCCCATGCTCGCGATCAGCGAGCTGATGCCGGCTCTGCCCGCGCTCGGCCGCGCAACCTTCGCCGACGATGATTTCTCAATGGTCACCGTCACCCATGCGCGGATGGGCGAAGCCGTGTTCGGCATCGCGCCCGGCCACGCCGAGGTCTGGGCGACGCTGCGCACCCGCCGCGACGAGCGCATGGCCGATCTCTGCGCCGCCGCTGAGGCGCTGGTCACCGAGATCGCCGACCGGCACGGCCTCTCCGCCAGCTGGGATTATCACGAGATCTTCGTCGCCAGCGTCAACGCGCCCGACGCGGTCGAGCATCTGCGGCGCGCCCTCGACGAAGAGAGCGTCGCGCATGGCGAGGAAGCCCTGCCGATGCGCGCCTCGGAAGATTTCGGCCTGTTCGGCCACAGCGCCTCGTCGGCGATGTTCTTCCTCGGCGCCGGCGAACGCCACCCGGCGCTGCACAATCCCGACTATGACTTTCCCGACGACCTGATCCCGATCGGCTCGAAGATTTTCATGAGGACAGCGCGCAACCTTCTCGGCTGATTTCAACGGAACCCGGCCAGCACCGTCGCCAGCACCGCCACGCCCTGCCGCAAGGCCTCGGCGTGGAGCCCGGCATAGCCCAGGATGAACCCCGCCAGGGCCGGCTGCGGCCCGGCCGGGTCGTAGAGCGGCAACACCGGATGGAGGCCGATCCCGGCGGCGTGCGCGGCCGTGACGATCGCCGCAACGCGCCCGGCGCCGACGCCGTTCACCCAGATGACAAGATGCAGCCCCGTGTCGGCGCCCTCGATGGTGACCGACGGGCCGAGATTGTCCGCCAGCGCCTTCAGCAGCAGCGCCCTTCGTTCGGCGTTCTTCCTGCGGATGGCGCGCACGTGGCGCTCATAGGCGCCGCCGGCCAGCATGTCGGCCAGCGCCTCCTGCTCCAGCAGCGGAGAGTGCCGGTCCGTCAGCCGCTTGGCGGCGCTGAAAGCCACGCGCAAGCCGGCGGGCACGACGAGATAGCCGAGCCGCAGCGTCGGCGACAGCGTCTTGGACAGCGTGCCGGCATAGATGACCGTGTCTGCGTCCAGCGTCTGCAGCGGCGGAATGGGTGCGATGTCGTAGCGGTATTCGCCGTCGTAATCGTCTTCGATGATGTAGGCGCCTTCCCGCGCGGCCCAGGCCAGGAGCGCGCGCCGGCGCGTCGCCGACAGGATGCCGCCGAGCGGAAACTGGTGCGAGGGCGTTACATAAGCGAGCCGAGCCGGCGGCAGCGCGTCCGTCCTCAGCCCGTCGCGGTCGACGGCGACGGGCGAGGCAACTCCGCCCGCCGCCGCGAAGGCCTGGCGGGCAAGCAGGTAGCCGGGGTTCTCGATGACGAAACGGTCGCCGGCGTCGAGCAGCAGCCGGGCGCAGAGGTCGAGGCCCTGCTGCGAGCCGTTCACGATCACGATCCGGTCCGGCGTGCAGCTGATGCCGCGGGCCCGCCAGAGATAGCCTTGCAGCGCGGCGCGCAGAGCGGCGGATCCCTGGGGATCGCCATAGGCCAGCCGCGCCCCGCGCCGCACGCTGGCCCTGTTCATGGCGCGCCGCCAGGCCAGCACCGGAAAGTCGGCGCCCGACAGGTCGCCATAGCGGAAGTCCGCGACCAGCGCCGGTTGCGCCAAGGCTGGCGCCGGCAGGGCAAGCAGGCGTTGCGCGAAGGCCGAGAGGTGCCGGGGCAAGGCCGCCATGGCGGGCTTCGGCGCCGCCGCGGCCCCTAACCCTTGCGCCACTTCCGCGCGCGCCCCGGCCCGCGAGGTCAGATACCCCTCGGCGATGAGCTGGCTGTAGGCCGCCGTCACGGTCGTGCGCGACGCACCCCATTCGGCGGCGAAGACCCGCGTCGACGGCAAACGGTCGCCCGGCTGATAGGCGCCGCTGTGGATCTGTTCCTTGATCGCGGCGATGATGCGGCGCGCGGTTCCGTCGCCAGTCAACTGGACCACCTCAACTGGACCATCCAAACTCTTTAAAACTGGATATTCCAACAGGCCAGATTGTGTGGCATCTTCCCCTGCAATGCAAGGAGTTCGAAAATGTACACGCCGCCCGCCTTCCGCGATGACGACAAGGACAGCATCCTGGCTACGATCCGCGCCGCGCGGCTGGCCAACTTCGTCACCGCCACGGCGGACGGGCCGCTCGCCACCCCCCTGCCCCTCTTTCTCGACGAGACCGAGGGCGAGCATGGCGTCATCCATGGCCATATGGCCAGGGCCAACCCGCAGTGGCATGTTCCTGCGATTGGCGACGGGCTCGCCGTCTTCATGGGGCCGAACGCCTATGTGACGCCGGCCTGGTACGCCACCAAGCAGGAAACCGGCAAGGTCGTGCCGACCTGGAACTACGCCGCGGTCCACGCCTATGGGCCGGTCGAGTTCTTCGACGATGCGGACAGGCTCCTGGAGGTCGTCACCCGGCTGACGAACCTGCATGAGGGCGCGCGCGCCGCGCCCTGGGCGGTGTCGGACGCGCCGCCCGACTTCATCCAGTCGCAGCTTCGCGGCATTGTCGGCCTGCGCATGCCGGTCGTCAGGCTCGAAGGCAAGCGCAAGATGAGCCAGAACCGCAACGCCGCCGACCGCGCCGGCGTGGCCGCCGGGCTGGCCGCGAGCGAGCGGCCGTCCGACCGCGAGGTCTCGGCCCTCATCCCGTCGTGAAGGCACGACGCCTCGCCTGATGCGGCAGCCCGCGTCAAGCGTCGATCCGGCCCGCGACCTATCGGCGTCCACCGCCGCCGCTGGAGTATCCGGCTTCCCTTGCCAGCACCAGTTCCGCGTCGTCGAGAACGTAGCTGGTATAACGGTAGTCGCGAATGAAGCTGATCCGGCCGTCGCGCCATTCCAGCCACATGAAATGATGCGGCTTCGGGGCGGCCCGGTCCTCGAACACCGCGATCACCTCGCGGCCCTCGACCCAGGCCGGCCGGAGCCACAAGCCGTCGCTCTTGGCATAGATCGTGAAGAACATGCCGACGTCGGCGGCGCCCGCGCGCGGCGGGTGCATGGACTGGTGGAGCTTCACATCATCGGCGAGCAGCGCGCGCAAGCCGTCCCAGTCGCGTTGGTTGAACAGATTGACGTAGCGCACGGTGGCCGCCGATGCGATGCGTGCATCGGGAAGCGGCTTGGCCTCGGCGTTGATCCGCCGAAGCCGGGCGCGGCCGCGCGCCAGATGCGCCTTCACCGCATCGACCGTGACGCCAAGCAAAGCGGCGATGTCGGCCAACGGTTCGTCGAGCACATCCTTGAGGATGATGACGCTGCGTTGCGGCACCGGAAGCTCCGCGAAGCGCGACACGGCGGTTTGCACGGCTTGCCTGCGCATCAGCATCTCCGCCGGGTCGGCCTCGTCGGCAATCTCAAGCGCCGCCTCGATGGGCTCCGCAGCGCGGATCGCGCGGCTGCGCAAAAGATCCAGCGCACGATTGTGGGCGATCCGGAACAGCCAGGGCCGGAGCTGCGGCACCTCGCGCAATTCGTCGAGCGCAACGAAGGCGCGCGCGAACGTGTCCTGCACGACATCCTCGCCGTCGATCACCGAGCCCATCAGCCGCGAGCAATAGCGGTGCAGCTCCGGCCGCAAGGCCGCCGCAAGGGCAAGCAGCCCTTCCTGCCGGTCGCGCTCCACGGGTCGCTTTCCGTCGCTCAAGGACCCTCCATGATCGTTACGCCCGCGTCGCCGCTGAGGCCGAAGACGACGCCCTCGGCATATTGCGGGTCTTCCAGCACGGAAACCACCCTGTCGCCGAACGCCCGGGGCGGCATCGGCGCGCCGAAACGGGTGACGAATTGTTCCGGCGTGATGCCCATCGAGCCGGCATAGGCGCCGGCGCCCGCATCGCCGATCCCGGTACCGAGGATCATCTGGCGGGGCAGGATCGCCTGAAAGCGTATGCCGAGGCCCTTCTCCTGCGCCACGCCATTGGCGTATTTGGCCATGAACCAGAGCATCCGCTTGGAGCCACCATAGCCGCCCGACATCTGCGACCCCGTGACGGCGGCACCGCTCGACCCGACCAACACCCGGCTGCCCGGCTTGAGCGGCAGGTTCAGCGCCGCCTGCAGCCAGTAGAGCCCGGCCTTGACGTCGGTCTCCCAGGTGACGGAGAAATCCTCCCACTTCAACTGGTCCAGCCGCCCCATCCGGGGCGTTGCACCGGCGTTCAGCACCACTATGTCAGGGCGGACCTCGCCAAGGATGCGATAGGCCGCGTCCTCGTCCGTGACATCGGCCGCGACGGTGGCGACCCCAAGCCGCGCACCGACCGCATCCAGCGCCTCGGCGCCGCGCGCGACCACGGTTACGCTGGCCCCCTGCTCGACCAGCGCTTCGACCAATCCGAGGCCGAGCCCCCGGCTGCCACCGGTGACCACAATCTTCTTATCCCTGAGGCTCATTGACCCTGCTCCAGTGCTTCACTGTAGCTAAGACGTTTGAGGGTCGGGAAAAGAGTCAGGGGATTGGGTGATCGCGTCAGCCCGCAACAAGATCGACAGCCCACGCCGCTGCTCCCCATTGATCTTGACGAAAATTGATGCGCCTGTTTGAGACACTGGAGCGCGATTGGGGCATGTGCTCCCATGGGAGATGACGAAGTGGTGGGGAAGCCGTGAAGCGCATCTTTCGATTGTTTGCCGTGGTAATCATGGCGTCCGCGGTGAGCAGTTGCACCAGCATTTCCTACTACGCGCAATCGTTGGAAGGTCATGTCCGGATCATGGCCGCGCGCGAAGATGTCGGAAAACTGATCAAAGCCCCTTCTACCCCTGAGGCATTGCGCACCAGATTGACGTCGGCGAACGCCATAAGACGGTTCGCGACGGACGAGCTGGCACTGCCCGAAAACAGCAGCTACCACAGCTATGTCGACATCCGCCGGGACGCTGTGACCTGGGCCGTTTTTGCCGCGCCGCAATTCTCGCTCACGCCAAAAACATGGTGCTTTCCGGTTTTCGGCTGCGTTCCGTACCGGGGTTATTTCGATCGGAAATCCGCAACCGAAAGCGCCGTCGCACTTCATGAACAGGGGCTGGACGTCTATGTCAGCGGCGTCACCGCATATTCCACACTGGGCTGGTCCAGTGACCCGCTGCTCAGCACCATGCTGCGTCAGGACGACACCTATCTGGCGAGCCTCATCTTTCATGAACTGGCGCATCAGCGCCTCTATGTGAACGGCGATTCCGCATTCAACGAGGCCTTCGCGGTTGCCGTCGAAACCACCGGCACAAGAAAATGGCTCCGCGCGGCCGGCGATCGCGCCGGATTGCGCCGCTACGAAGCCGATCGCAAGCGCAGCGCCGATTTTGTCGCACTGGTGTCGAAAACGCGCGACGAGTTGCGGCAGGTCTATGAAAGCTCCCGTGCCCCGGATGAGATGGCGGCGGCCAAGGCCGCCACGCTCGACAGGCTTCGGATGCGCTATCGGCAAATGCGCGACAAACGATGGGCCGGATATCGGGGATACGACGCCTGGTTCAATGCCCCGATCAACAACGCAAAGCTCGCCGCGACCGCCGTCTACGGTGAACAGGTTCCTGCGTTTCTTCGCTTGTTCGACCTGTGCTCCGGCGATTATCCAAGGTTCTATGCATCCGTTCGCCGGATCGCGAATTTGCAAAAACCTGCCCGCGCCGAAGAGCTCAAGACTGCGAGGTCGTGTGATTGACTTGAACAGCATGTGGTCTGGTCTTTGGCATGCTCCGATCTCAGCCCGGGCCGCGAGCGGATGGCTCTAAGCCTGGCTCGCCAGGAGTGACGTTCCGATGTCTGCGTCGAGCGCAAAACGCTGGCAATGCTCGCCGTCGGACTCATCGATGAAGCTCTCGATATGTTTGAAGCCGAGCTTCGCCAATATCCGCAGCGACACGACATTGCGCGTCACCGCCTCGGCCGTCACCTGTTCCAGAGCCAGGGTTTCAAAAGCATAGCGAACGACTTCGCGCGCGGCCTCGCTGCCCAGTCCCTGCCCCCAATGCGCACGCGCCAGCACAAATCCCAATGCGGCCGCCTTGGCGTCGGTTGCGAAGGACAGGGTTATCGTCCCGATCACTTCCGATGCCCGGTCTATGGACCACTGGATCGCCTTGCCGTCGGCGAAGCGCTGACGCGAAAGCGCGAGCCATCGCGCGCCCGCGCTTATGTCGTCGGGAACGGGATCGCCGGCAAGGGAGGCGGATTCGACATCGGTGGCGCGCGCAAACCATGCCGGGATATCGCGTTCGCTCGGCGCCCGTAGAACGAGCCTTGGTGTGGTGAGCCTGGGAACTGCTTTCATCGGAGGCATTTTCGATCCGGGGCGGCGCCAAATGCAACGGCGATGGCAGAAGCGGCGGCTGAGCGCCAAGGGCAACACTTAAACGAGGTAACTTGGTGTGGCCGCCATGGCAAAACCGATGGTGTTTGGCAAGTCGTAGTGTCGAACGGGCTTGGTCAAAAAGTCGGACGCTCCCGCCTTTATCGCCCATACGCACATGGTGACGTCTGCGTAGCCGCTGATGAAAACGATCGGAAGCCTAACGTCGGGAAATGCCCAGCGCATCGGCCTTGTCGGTTACGGTGGCGAGACGAACAGGATACAATGCTATTTGGCAGCGGCTGGTCGAGGAAAGCCTCACCGTCATGAAACCGATGAACGAAGAGCATCTTGCGGTTCTGCGCAGGCACATGGTCGAGATGATTGCGATCCATGCCGACCTTGCAAGCGAAGAACTCGGCAAGGCAACGCTCGATGAGCGCGTGATGGCATCGATGCAGCGGGTCCCGCGACATCTCTTCGTGCCCTCTGCGGTCGCGCCCTATGCCTACCAGGACATGCCGCTGCCGATCGGCTTCGATAAGACTGTGTCGCAGCCCTTCATGGTCGCTCTGATGACCGATCTCCTTACTCCCCAAGCGCACGAAACGGTGCTCGAGATCGGGACTGGCCTGGGCTATCAATCCGCCATCCTCGCTGAACTCGCAGGACAAGTTTGGAGCGTCGAAATCATCGAGGAATTCGCGAGCCATGCCGAGGCTCTGCTGCAGGGCCTTGGCTTCTCGAATGTCGCCGTTCGTGTCGGAGACGGGTCTCGCGGCTGGCCCGAGCACGCCCCATTCGACAAGATCCTGGTTAGCGGAGCAGCTGAGCGGACGCCGCCGGCTTTACTGAATCAGCTCAAGCCAGGGGGACGCCTTGTTCTGCCTTTGGCCTCTGAAGAAGTACAGTTTCTGACTGTCATCGACAAGGATGCTGCTGGGCAACTCGAGACTCGGAAACTCATCCCGGTTCGGTTCAGCCGGCTTGAAACCATCTAACGAGGTGCGCACCGTCAGCCGGGTGCCGGCAGCTCCGCACTCTTCTCGTCGCAATCCTCCGACTGTCAAACTCGATCCTCGTAGAACTCAATGGGGAGACCGTCGGGGTCTGCCACGAAGGTAAACGAACGTCCTGTGTGAGGGTCTATGCGGACCGGCTCAACGTCGACGCCTCTTGCCCGAAGCAACCGGGCTGTCGCCTCTACCGAGTCGACCGAGAATGCTACGTGTCGTAGTCCGCATGCTTCAGGCCTGGTCGGCCGGCTGGGTGGCATGGGAAAACTGAATAATTCGATCTGGACGAGACCATTCCGCAAGTCGCACTTCCAAGATTGCTTTTCGGTGCGCCAATTTTCGTCGACGATGACGAAATCGAGTTTATTGTAGAACTCCTTCGACAGCTCGTAGTCACTGCAGATGATTGCAATATGATGGATTCCTAGAAGCATCGATCTAACCCCACATGAGCATGGTCAAGCCTGACGCCGCGGCTAGAAAGTCAGCCAGCCCTTTAGGATGACAGATAACGAGCCCAGGCCCAAACATGCGCGCTCAACGGCCGGGCCCGCTTCGGCGCCAGTGAGGCGGGCCCACAGCAATTGACAAATCAGGACTCCCCGAGAAGGCCGCTGCCGAAAAGCGGCGAGCTTTTTTCACGGTTGGCAACAGCCCGACGAAAGGCAAGTTCGGGCGAACGCAGCCGTTGTCCCTTCGCTGCTGGCCACGCGGGCAGCTTGGCCGGCCCGCGCCTGTCGACGGAATCTTCCGTCCTGGGAGCCAGGGATGATCGGCATTAAAGCATAATCAGTGGTCTGATCGGCTGGCAAGATGTGGGGCGGCGATATGGATGACGGTCACCGGGACGAAGGTTGGCAGCGGCGCAGGATTCGGAGCAACCCCTCCGCCGCCCGTTGACCTAACCGGCCGATATCCTCATCACCAACGACCCGATGAGCCAACGAAGCCTCCTCGGAATCGACGCGCAACAAATGCGCTGACTGGGTTCCGCCGCGTTTGTCGAGTTGGATAGCTCAGCCGACAGTCTTTTGCCAAAGTACCAAAAAATTGACATAAATTAGTAATCGCTAATACAGAATACACTGCTATTTTATGTGACATAGAACATGTGCTGAGAGTTCGAGCCGGGTACATCCGGTTCGACCTCAACAAGGGGTGCAGATTGCGAAGGCACGCAGCTGTTGCTGGACGCAAGCCGAACGGCGGCGCCGCAGAGGATTGGGGCTCACTCGGGGCATTGGTTGCGTGCTGTGCTTCAGGCCCCTCTCTGTCCAGGTGCCAATGATGGCCGATGGTGAGCGGACTCATACTGAACCGGAGACGAGTTCTTGGACCGACCGCAACAGGCGTCTCGACCCATCGCGCCTGCCGGAGACCGTGAGCTATACCACGCGCGACGACTATGGCGACGTGACCTTCACGCTCAACCAGCGTGGTGTGGTGGTCCGCCGCACGCAGGATTTAAGCAGCGTGCCGGCAATCATTGCCCTTCCCGCCAAGACTTTCAGCGGCGTGGCCGCCTGCGCGATGGAGGATCCGGATGGAAAGTTCACAGCGGAGCTCAAGCTTCTGCACAACGATCCGATGCTGATGGTGCCGCTGCTGGTGTCCGACGACCTCGAACTTGTTGCCGCCGACTGGCGTGCCTGGGCCGAGGCCTACCGACTGCCTATGCTTCTGCTTGGCGCCGACGGCATTGCCCGAACGCTTGAGGAAACGCTCGGTCCCAATGTCAACGCGCTCTCACCCCAGCAACCGCAACATGGGCCGCGTCTCGACCAAGCGCCCAGGCTTTCCAAGGCTGGCCTGATGAACAAACTGACGTCACTGGTGTAATCCAAATTACGGCAATCAGGATTACGCTAGTCCAGGCGACCAAAGTAAGGACGGCTATGCGGCCGCGACAAGCACTAAGGCCGGGACAAGCCACTGGAAAGATACCGCTTTCGGAGCACCAAGATTCCGATCGACTCCCATGGAGTGTCCAGGAAGCGTGGCCATGCAAAGGCTCATACGAACCGCGACGCTCTGGCGAAGGTATCGGCCGTTGCCGCTGTCCGCAACGCTGCATCCAATTCTGCGCGGCTCTATCCGAACGGCGGGACAAACCAGGATTCAGCATCAGTTCACCGCCGAGGGGAGCACATCCGCACGTTGATCCGGCTCGCTAATGACGACCTCGTCCTGGTGGACTACGCGAGAGTGTTTTCAAAGCCGACGATGTGTTGAGTTGGCAGGGTCCAGCCGGACCAAGCGCCTGACCCGAGATCGTTTGATAGATCAGCCGTCAGATGTGTCCCGTCCCTGTTGACGATGCCTGACAGCTGGTTTGAATCCGTCAACGCCTCTTTCGCCAAAAGTCCGCTGTACTGGACCGCTATCTGCGCAAAAGCCTGGATCGCATGGTTGTTGGTAGCATCTGGTGAGGCGGGAGGGATGTGACTGCCGGACCCTGGCCGCCAATGCAGGGCACCTGAGCCTCGCGCTGCTTAAGGTCACGTCGGCGGCTGGACGAGCTGCGGCAGGACTTCGGTTCAGGCTGGGTCTCCGCGCCCTTTGCGTCCAAACTGCATTCCACGGAATAGAATTCCGCCTTTTCGACGCAGGTGGGCAACCTTTCCTGCACGATGACGTTTCGAGGGATGATCGTTGCATACGATCGAAGTAAATCGTGAGGAGATGAAAGTGACCTTCAAAATGCTCACTATGGGCGCGATGGCGCTCACAATGATGACTGGCTCGGCGCTGGCTGCATCTGGCACCTCCGCGCTCGACGATCCGGCAAAGATGTCGCCGTTCTTCACCGATGCCGGCATGAAAACACTCAGGTCGGAAGCGGATTTCAAGACCGCATGGATGTCCATGAAGCCAGATGAAAAGAAGGCGGTGTTGAAAGACTGCGGCGATACCACGATCAACAAGTCGCATGCAGATTTCTGCGCGATGGCCAAGAAGATGGGTGGCTGAATCTGCGGGAAAGGCGGCTGTTTCGCGCCGCCTTTTTGCCACAGATGCGTATCTTATCGAGCGGTTTGAAGGTACCGGTAAGAGCGCCTATGGTGCCTCGAATGGAGGCGGCGAATGGCGTTCACCGTTATTTGGTATGGAAGACAGGGCATCATCGACAAGGTGATCTTTGACGCCGAAAAGGTGGCAAAAGATCACGCAATCGCTATGTTTCAGACCCGAAGGGGTGACGAGGGGATCATTTGCGTTGAAGTTCGCAAGGACAATGGAACTGTCGTCTTCAGCCATGCTGAAAATTAGGATGGCTACTTACCCAATCGGCACGCTGAGCCGCTCGCCGTCTCAAGGTAACGGTAAACGGTTTAACTCGCCTTCCCGGGAAACCGTTTCACGCTTTTCCTGGAATGCTCTAAAGATCGAGTTCCACCATCATTCCACGCTCCTCCGCCATTTCCAGCAACAGATCCTGCAGGTCTTCGATGGTCAGCGCCGCGCCGGCTGTCGCCGGCAGTTCCTCGATAGACTCCTTCATCGAAATCACGGAGGCCCCGGTTTTCTGCGAGAGCAGCCGTGCGATGGCCGCGCGGACAAGCGCATTCTGGCCAGGCATGATTCCCCTTTCATGCGATGATAACGGCACCATTATCTTTCATGCTGTATGCCTTGTCGCAACTTATGAGAGCGTTCATTCACGCTTGCAAGCGTCTCGCTGACATTCGTATGAGAGACAGCCGCTCGACAGCGAGAGCGACGGCACCCCGCTGTCATCGGGCTCCATGCTGGCGAGCAGAGCCAGCGGCACTTCGTGCCGATGGAGCCCGATCAAGGTCCTGCCTTCCACCGTAACCGGCAATTCGGTGTATCTGTCGAAAATGGAATACTTGCCTGTCGGCTCGTACAGGATCTCGAAACGCTCCAAAATCGCAAACCTCCTCCCGGGGAGGCTGTTACGCACGCGTCCATCAGAGGTTGCATAAAAAATCGATTCTTTCCGGCCGCGTGCGGCCGATCAGGGGTGGGCGCCCTGAACCGCCTCGGGCCGGCGGCGCATCAGCAGATAGAACGCGGCGACGTGCGTGATCATCAGCAGTGGCACATAGAGGATCGGGATCGCGTAGGCGGCGCCCAGTTCTCCTGCCAGATCGGGAAGGTCGAGCTGGACCCCGTGATAATAGTCGACGACGATGTCGACGGTTCCCACGAGATTGAAGGCGACGACGAGCGGCCAGAATAGCTGATGTCTCCGGGCCGTCAGAAGCGCCAGCATGGCCAGCAGGCCGGTGGCGAAGTCACCATAAGCCGCGAGGACGGCGAAACCAGCCGGCAGATTGGGCCCGACGACACCCGGAAGCATGAAGACAAGCCCGAAGAAGCGGAAGCTGTGCAGGGTGGCGATCGCGCGTTGCGCCTCGAGGTGGTCCATCGCTTTGAGCCTCGGCCAGACATAGGTGCCGAAGCACAGCAACCATGGCACGTAGCCCAGAGCGAGATGGATATCGAAGATCATTGCCGGCGACATTCCCGCCTCCCTCAGGTCTTGTCCGGAATGGCTTCGAAGACGGCGGTCAGAATGCCCAGCCGACCTTCCCCGAGGCTGCGTCCAAGGTTGGCGGCAACTCCCGCGAAGTCCGGCCCCATGACGACGCCGAGATTGAGCAAAGGAGGCGGTCCGGACGCCCGCAATTGCGAAAACCAGGCCTTGGCTGCCTCCGTGTCGTCTTGCCACACCAGGGTTTCAAAGCCTGCCTGCTCGATCCTCGTCCGCGTCTCGGTCGCGGTGAGCAAGAAACTCTCCGCCGGGCTTCGTGCCCAGGGAACGGGATAATGCGGATCGCCGCTATTTATCACGACGTCGTAGGTGGCAAACCGGCCACCCGGCTTCAGCACCCGCCTGATCTCGCCATAGAGCCGTCCGCGCTCGGTGATGTTCATGGCCACATGCTGCAGCAACACGACGTCGAAATGGCTGTCGTCGAAGGGAAGCGCCAACGCGCTGGCGCCCTCGAACGTCACCTGTTCGCTCAGCCCCATTCTCTCGGTCAAATAGTGTGCAGCCTCGACGAACGGCTCGCTGAGGTCTACGCCCGTCACCCGGCAGCCATGGGTCGCCGCCAGGAAACGGGCCGGCCCGCCAAGTCCCGATCCGACATCCAGAACCGTCGTGTCCGGGCCAATCCCGGCCAGTCCGGCAAGCTCGGCGGTCGCCGCCAGCCCGCGTGTGTGGAACTGGTCGAGCCCGGCCAGCTGTTCCGGCATGAGCCGTTGGTCCTCTGGTCCTAAGGCTGCCAGTGCCGTCTTGAGACGCTCGGTCAGGCCGCTGGCGCGGTAGTGAGCGCGCACGCCGTCGAGATTATCGGTCATTGCTGGTTCCTCTGGTTGTGTCCTTGCTGGAGACATAGGACCGCTTTCGAACCGCGACTATCCGCGATAATGTCGATGCGCCATGAAGCAGAACTTCACAGTCAGGCAGGGAGCGCTCGACGGCGTCGAGGCCTTCCTGAGCGTCGCCCGGCATCGCAATTTCCGCAAGGCGGCGGCCGAGCTCAAGGTGACGCCGTCGGCGATGAGCCAGGCGATCCGCACGCTCGAGGCGCGCATCGGCGCAGCTCTCTTCATCCGTACGACGCGCAGCGTCGGCCTGACCGAAGCCGGGGAGCGCTTTCTGTCGCGCGCCGGACCCGCATTCGAGGAACTGGTCGCCGCCAGCGAGGTGGCGCGCGATCTCGGCCAGCGGCCGACCGGGCTGCTGCGCCTCTCGGTGCCGCCGTCGGTGGTGCCGATCCTGCTGGAGCCGATCATCGCATCCTTCTGCCAGGCCTATCCGGAAATCGAGCTGGAGATCGTGGCCAGTGGCGAACTCGTCGATCTTGCCGCCGAGGGCTTCGACGCAGGCATCCGGCCCGGCGAGTTTATCGCCGCCGACATGATCGCGGTGCGCTTGACGCCGCCGCTGCCATTCGTGGTCGTCGCCAGTCCTGATTATCTGAGCCAGCGAAACGTGCCGCAACGCATCGAGGATCTGCGCGGCCATGCCTGCCTGCGCATGCGCCGGTCAAACGGATCGATCGCGCCCTGGCCCTTTATCGATGGCAACAAGTCGGTCGAGGCCATCGTCTCCGGACCGCTGATCGCGCATGATTATCCGACGCTTCTGGGCGCGGCGATGCGAGGCGCCGGGCTTGCCCAGGTACCCCAACCGCTTGCCAGCGTGCCGGTCGCTGACGGCCGGTTGCGGGAGGTGCTGGGACCCTTTGCCGTGACCTTGCCTGGGCTTTTCCTGTACTACCCGGGAAAGCGTCAGGTCCTGCCCAAGCTGCGCGCGTTCATCGACCATGTCAGGCGCCGGAGCGATGCCGAGGCGCGCGCCTGAGCCTACCTGGCCCGCAACGAATTGCGATTGGCGCTTGCCGAAGCCGGCGGCCTCGCTCATCCATGGCGTACAGACACATGGCGTACAGACAGTAGCCTGGGAACAATGATGACCGACGCCAGCTTTCATCTCGTCGAAGCAACGATCGAGCAACTGCGCCGCGCACTGGATGACGGCCTCGTCACCTCAGTCGAACTGGTCGCCGCCTATGTCAGGCGCATCGCGCATTTCGACCGGCACGGCATCGCGCTGAACGCCGTGCCCGTGCTCAACCCTGATATGTTCGAGGAAGCCGCCGCTTCCGACCAGCGGCGGCGCGCCGGCACCCTGCTCGGGCCGCTCGACGGCATCCCCTACACCGCCAAGGACAGCTACAAGGTCAAGGGCCTGACGGTCGCCGCCGGCTCGCCGGCCTTCGAGCATCTCATCGCCAACGAGGACGCCTTCACCATCGCCAGGCTGCGTGCCGGCGGCGCGGTGCTGATCGGCCTCACCAACATGCCGCCGATGGCCAATGGCGGCATGCAGCGCGGCGTCTATGGCCGCGCCGAAAGCCCCTACAGTGCCGGCTACCTGACCGCCGCCTTCGCGTCGGGCTCCTCCAATGGCTCGGGCACGGCGACGGCGGCCAGCTTCTGCGCCTTCGGGCTCGGCGAGGAGACCTGGTCGTCCGGCCGCGCGCCGGCCACCAACAACGCGCTCGTCGCCTACACGCCTTCGCGCGGCATCATCTCCGTGCGCGGCAACTGGCCGCTGGTGCCGACCATGGACGTGGTGGTGCCGCACACGCGCAGCGTACCCGACATGCTGGAATTGCTCGACGTCATCGTCGCCGACGATCCGGAAACGAGAGGCGATTTCTGGCGCGCGCAGCCTTGGGTCGCGCTGCCCAGGAGTTCCGAGACGCGCCCACCGCGCTACACGAATCTGACGCTGGAAGGGTCACTCCGGGGCAAACGGCTCGGCGTGCCCAGAATGTATATCGGCCGCGATACAGAAAACGACCGTCCGATCGAAACCCGCGCCTCGGTACTTGCCCTGTGGGAGCAGGCGGAGGCGGATCTGCGGCGGCTGGGGGCCGAGGTGGTCGAGGTCGATTTTCCCGTCGTCTCCAACTATGAGCGCGACCGTTCCGGCGCGCAAACCATGGTTGAGCGCGGGCTGGTGCCGCCGGACTTCGCCGGGCGCGAACTCTGGGATCTCTGCATCTGGGGCTGGGACGATTTCCTGCGCGCCAATGCCGACCCTGCCTTGCCCGACCTCGTCTCCGCCGACGGGCCGAAAATCTTTCCGCAGCCGCCGGGCACGCTGCCCGACCGCTATGAAGGCGGCTTCGATCTGGCGGAGTATGTCGAACGCGCGAAATCGGGCGTCGCGCCCTTGGCCGACATTCCCACGATCGAAGAAGGCATCAAGGGACTTGAAGCAACAAGGCGCATCGACTTCGAGGATTGGCTCGACGCCAACCGCCTCGATGCCGTGATCCTGCCGGCCGCCGCAGATGTCGGCCCGGCCGATGCCGACGTCAACGAGGCGTCCGCCGCGCTCACCTGGCGCAACGGCACCTGGGTCGCCAACGGCAACCTGGTCTGGCGCCATTTCGGCATCCCGACCGTCACCGTGCCGATGGGCACCATGGCCGACATCGGCATGCCTGTCGGACTCACCTTCGCCGGCAAGGCCTATGACGACGAAAGGCTCCTGCGCATGGCCGGCGACTACGAACGGAAGACCCGGCGCCGCACCCGCCCGCCGCGCACGCCTGAATTGCCTGACGATGTGTTTTCGCATCGTCCCGGCCAGGAGGCCGACGACGGCAACGCGCCAGCGCCCACCATCAAGCTTGCGGCCGAGACGCGGGCTTCAGGGGATCTGGATGAGATCGCCATCACGATCGAAATGATTGGCGAGGTTGCTGAAACGACCAGCATCAAGTTGCACGTCAACGGAGAGCCCGTCGCGATGCAGCAAAACGGCACGCGTCTCACCGGGCGGGCGCTCGTGCCGACCACTGAGCACCAGCGGTTCCACAGTGTCTGGCGCGGCTCCTACGGCTCGATCGTGACTGCGGTGGTGCGGCTGCGGGATGGGCGCATCGCCGGTGCCTACGCGGTTGCCGGCGGGATTGAGTGATGGTGCACTGTACGGGCCGCCTGCGCAGCCGGCCAGACCACGGAACCTAGCCATGATCAAAGTCAAGCAACTCGCCCATGTCTGCATCTTCGCCAATGACCTCGAGGAGACGCGACGCTTCTACGGTGATGTCCTTGGCATGGACGTCCAGTTCAACTTCCTGCGCGACGGCGCGATTTTCGGGTTCTACCTCAATTGCGGCGGCCGCAGCCATGTCGAGGTTTTCCAGAAGGATGGGCCGCGGTTCAGCGAGATGGACCAGATCAACCATTTCTGCCTGGAAGTCGAGAACATCGACGCCGCGATCGCCCACATCGCATCCATGGGCGTCGATGTCACCGCCAGGAAACACGCTTGCGACGACACCTACCAGGCCTGGCTGCGCGACCCCAATGCGTGAAGATCGAACTGTTCGAATACACCGCCAAAAGCGCGCAATTCACCGGCGGCGACCGCGTCGCCGACTGGTAGAGCCCGATCAAGATTTAACGCTTTGCGGCATAGGCAAGGTATGAGCGGATCGTTTCCAGCTTGTCTTGCGACAAGCCGGCGATGAGAGCTTCGTCCATGTGCCCTGCGAGAATGAGACGCGTAAACACGTCAAGAAGCTGAGAGTAACGGTAGTCGAACATCCAGTCGATCTCCGGTCGCTGTTCACGCAAAAAATCCTCGACCTCCCACATCTCGGAAGGTTGCGTCGCTGCACTGGCCTTGCTCTTGAACTCGGCCATCGTCTTTGCCAGCGCCACCTCCAGCGCCGCATCGAATGCACGGCGCGCGATCTTCTTTTCGGACGCTGACCAGCTATCCCGGGTGTCCACTCCGCGCATCTCCTTCGACCCTAGTCCAGGATTTCATGAAACCGCGCTTAGGGCTAGCGCGCTGCCCACAGCAAACCGCGCTCCATGATCAGCGCCATTTCCGGCACCGCGAACTCATCCGCCGTGTGGCCAAGCGAACTGTAAAAGACCTTGCCGGCGCCATAGCGGCGCTTCCAGACGACCGGCATGATGACGCCGCCAATCCCGGGGAAATGCGCGTCGGTGAAGGTGGTTGTCGCCAGCACCTCGTTGCCGGGATCGACATGCATGTAATATTGCTCCGACCGGTAGGCGAAACCACTGACGCCGCTGGTGATCGGGTCGTCCGGCCGGGTGATGACGACACGATAGTCTATGATGTCACCGGGATGCGCGACCCATTGGCCGCCGGTCATGAACTGGTAGTCCGGCTCATTGCGGAAACTGTCGCCCATCGTGCCGTGAAAACCGCCGAGCCCGCTCCCTTGGCGAACCGCCTGCGTCAGGTTCTTCAGTTCGGCTTTTTCGATCGTCGACATGGTGATGACGGGCACGATGAGATCGAATGAAGCAAGGTCCGGATCGGCGAACATCGCCGTGCCTTGGCCGAGCGTGACCGCGAACCCGTTACGCCGGAGCATGTCGCGCACGACATTGGCGCTGCGCTCCGGCGTGTGGCCTTCCCAGCCGCCCCAGGCAATCAAAGCCTTCTTCGGCATGCGGCAACCTCCCTCGATCTATGGACCGACGACCGCTCGCCGCATGGGTCAGCGCCAGCCGAGCGCCGGCGCGACATGGGTGAGGATCGCCTCGATGACATGGGCGTTGTAGTCGACGCCGAGCTGGTTGGGAACCGTGAGCAGCAGCGTATCGGCCTCGGCGATCGCCTCGTCCTGCGCCAGCTCCTTGATCAGCACGTCCGGTTCTGCGGCGTAGCTGCGGCCGAAGATCGCTCGCGTGTTTTCCTCGATGAAGCCGATCTGGTCGCGGCTCTCGTTGCCGCGCCCGAAATAGGCGCGGTCGCGGTCGTCGACCAGCGCGAAGATGCTGCGGCTGACCGAAACGCGCGGTTCGCGTTTATGCCCCGCCGCCTTCCAGGCCTCGCGATAGATGCGGATCTGCTCGGCCTGCTGGACATGGAACGGTTTGCCGCTCTCGTCGAATTTCAGCGTCGAGCTCTGCAAATTCATGCCGAGCTTGGCCGCCCATTCCGAGGTGGCGTTGGTGGCCGCACCCCACCAGATGCGCTCGCGCAGGCCCTGCGAATGCGGCTCGAGCCTGAGCAGACCGGGCGGATTGGGGAACATCGGCCTTGGATTGGGCTGGGCGAACCCCTCGCCGCGCAGCGTGTCGAGAAAAACCTCGGCGTGATGGCGCGCCATGTCGGCGTCGCTCTTGCCTTCCTGCGGCACGTAGCCGAAGTAACGCCAGCCGTCGATCACCTGCTCGGGCGAGCCGCGGCTGATGCCGAGCTGCAGGCGTCCGCCGGCGATGATGTCGGCGGCACCCGCGTCCTCGGCCATGTAAAGCGGATTTTCGTAACGCATGTCGATGACGGCCGTACCGATCTCGATGCGGCTGGTCTTGGCGCCGACGGCCGCCAGCAGCGGAAATGGCGAGGCGAGCTGGCGGGCGAAATGATGGACGCGAAAATAGGCGCCGTCCGCGCCGAGCTGCTCGGCCGCGACCGCGAGATCGATGGATTGCAGCAGCGCGTCCGAAGCCGAACGTACCTGCGATTGCGACGAGGGCGTCCAGTGCCCGAACGACAGGAAACCGATTTTCTTCATCGCCGTGAAGTATATGCGAGCGGCACGTGCTTCAATGGCAAAAGAGCGGGGTTACACACCGTCGCCCTCTCGGTGCCAAAGTTCGCAAAGCACCAAAGAGTTGACCGCTGTGGAGGATGGGATGCTCAGGGGAATCCGCATCGTCGAGATCGAGGCGCTGGGGCCGGCGCCCTTCGCCGGCATGCTGCTCGCCGATCTTGGCGCCGATGTCATCGTCGTCCATCGCAAGCTGGCGTCCATGCCGGGCGCGCCCAAGCGCTCGCTGCTCGATCGCGGTAAGCGCTCCATCGCCCTCGACCTCAAGGATGCCGGGGACGTGGCCGTGCTGATGCGCCTGATCGCCACCGCAAACGGGCTGATCGAGGGGTTTCGGCCCGGCGTCATGGAACGTCTCGGGCTCGGCCCGGATGCCTGCCTCGCCGACAACTCGCGCCTGGTCTACGGCCGCATGACGGGCTGGGGCCAGGACGGACCGCTGGCCTCCGCCGCGGGACACGACATGAACTATGTCGGCGTATCGGGCGCGCTCTGGTACGCCTCCTTGCCGGGAGAACCACCCATGGCGCCGCCGACGCTGGTCGGCGACATAGGCGGCGGCGCGCTCTATCTGGCGATCGGCATGCTGGCCGGCATCATGAATGCCCGCGCCGGCTCGGAATGGGGGCTGGCCGTCCTGGACAACGTCACGCCGGCCGCCTGTCCGCGCCGGCGCACCGTGTCCCGTTCGCACCGGGCTGGCCTGATGGCCGGCAGCCGATTATTTCCCGCAGTGGTGATCGTTGATCTTGTTTATCGCGAACGCGTCCGGTCCTGTCCGGTGGTAGGAACAGGCCCCGGCAGCCGTCGTGAACAACTGCTGGTCGTAATAGCGCGGGCCGCCGAACAGGAAGTCGATGAGATCGTCATTGGCCGGAACGTAGCGTTCCTGTTCGGCTTGTTGATAATGACGGTGCCTGGCCCCCGCGAATGCCGACGAGGACATGCCGCAGCCCATTGCGAGAGCAAGAGCGCAGATCGCTAACCGTTTGGTCGTCATCGCAAACACCCTTCTGTTCGGATTCGATCTTATATCCAAATCGTCAGGCGGCGAAAAGTTCCTGAGCAGTCGCCAGCTGGAGAGGCCAGTGTCGCCAGGGTACATCCTGCTGGACTCACATTGATCCGCCTGGAGCAGCTTCCAAGATTTCGTGACGATGATCTATTGGGCAAGTTAGCGTGGCACCAGCGGCGTTGCGCCGAGCGCGAGCCACCGCTGTGGTGACAACGGCAAACACCAGGAAGAAGAGGATGCCCGGATCGGCGCTGCCAGCTGACACAGAGCTGGCTATTATGCTGGCGAGGGATGCGTTTCTGACGCTTGTGACCACGGCATCCGTTTCCGGCTCCATCCACTGCCGCACGCGACCGGTTCCGCTGACCAGGACACCCAGCAAGATCACCATCATCAGCGATCCGAACAGGCCAAGCTGGGATAAGACCGCGATCGGCCAGGCTATCCCTATCTCATCCATCGCCTGACCTACCGTCGTGCCAACCATTGCAGGACCGGCAGGACGGCGCCGTCCGACGCCGGGTTCAGGAACTTGTTTGAATGCCACGCCGCGGCGAGTGGACCGGTCTCGGCTTCGCCGTCGCCGACGATGCAGGCGACTATCAGATCCGGATTGTCGAATGCCGCGCCGAAAGCATGGACCAGCGCATATCCGAGCTCCCCACCCTCGTGAATGGAGCCGGGTGTTTCGGGCGCAAAATCCAGACCAACCCATGGCACGATTCCGTAGGAGCCGTTCGGGCGGCAAGCGGAACGATTGAACAGGCGGAAACGATTGAAATCGCGCGGCGGCCGTCGTGGCAGGGAACCATCACTCGGCACAAGGGTTGTGTTCGACGTTTCGAAAAAATGCAGGGAACGACGATGCGGATGTTGATGATAGTTGCCGCGCTTTCCGGAGTGGTCGTCACGCAGCCCCTCTACGGGCAAGCCGTCAACCCGCAGGTTCCTCAGACACCCGTTCCTCAGATGACGCCCTTGGAGCCCCAGCCGGATCAGATACCGCTGCCCGGGCAAGGAACTGCTGACCAGAATTTCACCGATGTTGCCGTTGTCGCCGTCGAGGATCTACCCGCGGAAATCAAAGCGCAGGCGGAAGCCGTGATTACCCAGACCAGCGCGGAAGATCTGCTGCGGCTGCAGAACTCCATCGATGCATCGCCTCAGGCAACAACGGCGCTGAGGGCGAACGGGCTCAACTCTTCACAGGTCGTGGCCGCCAACATCGATGGTGACGGCACGCTGACCCTGATCATCCAGACGACAACTTGATCGGCACCCCGAACGATACGGCCGCGCCGTGAAGCAATGAAACGCAGATATCGCCGAGAGCCGCCATGGCCGAAGCCGCTGTTCGCAACTTCACCATCAATTTCGGACCCCAGCATCCGTCGGCCCACGGGGTTCTACGGTTGGTGCTGGAACTGGATGGCGAGATCGTCGACCGTGCCGATCCCCATATCGGCCTGCTCCATCGCGGCACGGAAAAGCTCATAGAATACAAGAACTATCTGCAGGCCCTGCCCTATTTCGACCGCTTGGATTACGTCGCACCGATGAATCAGGAGCATGCCTTCTGCCTCGCCGCCGAGAAATTGCTCCAAATATCGGTGCCAAGGCGTGGGCAGCTTATCCGCGTCCTGTTTTGCGAAATCGGCCGGCTTCTGTCGCATCTCCTCAACGTCACCACCCAGGCCATGGACATAGGCGCCCTGACTCCGCCGCTCTGGGGTTTCGCGGAGCGTGAGAAGTTGATGGTCTTCTACGAGCGCGCCTCCGGCGCCCGCATGCATGCGAATTATTTCAGGATTGGAGGCGTGCACCAGGACCTGCCTGCCGCGCTTCTTGACGACATCTGGGATTTTTGCGGCCCGTTCCTCAAAGTCTGCGACAATCTTGACGGCCTGCTCACCAACAGTCGTATTTTCAAGCAGCGCAATGTCGATGTTGGCGCGATTGGCCTCGACGACGCCTGGGCCTGGGGCTTCTCCGGCGTGATGGTACGCGGATCCGGGGCGCCATGGGACCTGCGCAAGGCACAGCCATACGAATGCTATCCCGAGATGGATTTCGATATTCCCGTCGGCAAGAATGGAGACTGTTACGATCGTTACCTGGTTCGCATGGAGGAAATGCGCCAATCGGTCCGGATCATGAAGCAATGCCTGGAAAAGCTGCGCGCGCCCGAAGGCCAAGGGCCTGTGGCAATTCCGAACCAGAAGATCACACCGCCACCGCGCGCCAAGATGAAACGATCGATGGAAGCGACCATCCACCATTTCAAACTTTATACCGAGGGCCTTCGTGTGCCGGCCGGAGAAGTCTACGCCGCCGTCGAAGCGCCGAAAGGGGAATTTGGCGTCTATCTGGTTTCGAACGGAAGCAATGTTCCCTATCGATGCAAGATACGCGCGCCGTCCTTTGCCCACCTGCAGGCGATGGATTTCCTATCCAGGGGTCACATGATCGCCGATGTCGCCGCAATCATCGGATCCCTCGACATCGTGTTCGGCGAGATCGATCGCTGATCAATGCGCGGATCCGCGCCGCATCGCTCATCATCAACCCGAAAGTCGCAGCAGCGCTCGCCTACCAGCGCACGCTGAAGCCGAGCTTGGCGCCGATGGAATTGCTGTCGCCGAACTTCTGCAGACTGGTTTTGGCGATCGCCTCGCCGAAGACCGCGTATTTCCCGTCGCCAAAGTCGAGCGAGCCGCCAAGGCCGGCACCACCCCACAGCGTCTGGTTCTGGCTGATCAGCCGCGCGCCGGAGACATCGACATCGGTTCCGTCGAGGAAATCGTAGTAGAGGTTGGCGATGCCATAGATGTGTGTGCGGCTGACCTGCCCGGCGCTGTCGGCCCACTGGTCCTCATAGTCGGCGGAGACACCGAGGCGGCCGATCAGGCTGTCGTCGCTGCCATGCGATACGACCGCGCCGAACTTGTCGGTGAAGGTGTCGAAGCGGACCGACGAGTAGGCGAGTTGCGCCTGTGGGGTCAGCGACCACTTGCCAGTGAGTGCAACCTTCTGTCCGGTCTCGACGCTCAGCGCATAGCCGAAGCCGTTGTTGCCGTCGGCAAACGTGGTGCCCAGCGTGGCGGAGCGGATGTCGCTGTCATACCAGGTCGCCTGCGCCTGCGTGTCGACATAGAAGCCGCTGTCGCCAAACCAGGTCAGCGAGCCGCCGACGCCGTAGCCGGTGGCCTTGATCGAGCCGACGCCGAAGGTCGACGAGACATCGGATGAGGCGGTGCCGTAATTGACCACGATCCCGCCGATCAGGACGCCGGCCTCACTCTCGTGAAGCTGGCCGTCGACACCTGCCTGAAACTTCCAGGTCGTCACGTCGTAGTCGGTGCCGGAGGTCGACGTCTTCGGATCGAGCTTCGTATGAGCCGCCTCGATGCGGGCCCAGATGGCCTTGCCATCGACCGGCCCCTGTCCCGGCACGTCGGCCCCTTCCGGCGTCGCGCCCTCACCCCACGATCTGTTGCCGATGCGCTGCTGCAGTGTGCCGAGCTCGTTCAGGCTCTGCAACACGCCGGCATAGGCCTCATAGATCGGCACCGCCGGCGAATAGAGCGGCTGCGGCTGACCGTTGATCAGGGCCGAGCGCAGATACCAGTCGCCGTCCGCAGGCGTGCTCACCCCGTTCTGGTAGAGCCGGTAGGCATAGGCGCCGCCGACCACCGCCTGGTCGCCCTGGAAGACATAGTCGCCGGCAAGCGAGAAGGTGCCGGCCGAGGTGCCGCCGACATCGATGATCTTGATGCCTTCCACCGTCTGCGCGCCGCCGCCGCCGAGATTGGCCACCTTGAGCGTGGTGGTGCCGGACGTATTGCCGGTGACGACCAGCCGGTCGGTGGCCGAAGCATCGCCGCCGAGCACGGTCTCGATCTCCAGCGTGCCGCCATTGCCGGTGTAATTGCCGGCGATGGTAAGCGTGCCCGGCACGCCCGCATTGCCAGCGGCGATTGTGCCGCCTGTCGCGTTGGTGGTGTCGCAGACCGTGCCGGTGCCTTCGAGCCGCCCGCCGGCAAGCACGTTGACCGTGCCGCACAGGCTGCCCGAGACATTCACCGTGCCGCCGCCGATCGCCGTGGTGCCGGTGAAGCCGGAAGAGTCGGCCGTCAGCGCCAGCGTGCCGGCGCCGCTCTTGGTCAAGGCGCCGGCGCCGGAGAGCACCCCGTTCAGCGTCAGCGTCGTGGCGGCGTCGGTCGAGATCGTGCCCTGGCCGAGAACGTCGACGGCGCGGCCGCTGGCGAAGCTGGCGGTGGTGTCGAGCGTGCCGCCGTTGAAGGAGAGCCCGCCCGCCGCATCGCCGAGATTGGCATCGGCGGAGACCCGCAGCGTGCCGCCATTGATGGCGGTGCCGCCGGTGTAGCTGTTGGTGCCGGTCAGCACGAGCGTTCCGGCGTCCGTCTTGACGATCTGGGTGTCGCCACCGAGCGCCGAGGCGATGGTGGCCGTGTAGCCGGCGCCGGCGCTGGTGCCGTCGCCGACCCTGATCGTCGACTGTGGCCCGACGAGCCCGATGTCGCCGCCCTGGATGACATAGCCGTCGGTGGCGAACTGCATGCCGGCGGCCGTCACCTGGCCGAGCCGGTTGTCCACCGTCACCATGCCGGCGGTGCCGGCGAAGATGGCGAAGGCGCCGTCCGAATAGGCGGCGTTGACGACGCCGGTCGTCTCGGTCCAGTTGTCGTTGCCCGACGAACCCTGCCAGGTGCCGTTGCCGCCATTGACGGTGCCGTCGAACTTCGGACCGGCGTCACCATCCCAATAGTTCAGGTCGAGCCCAGCCGTGTTGACGAGGTTGACCTGATGGTCGACCGAGGTCTGGACGAAGGTGTTCGACGACGGGATGGACCCGATCGCAAGCCCGTTGTTGGTCAGCGTGCCGCTGTAATCGAAGACGCGGTAGATGCCGGGACCGAAGCTGCCGCCGGCCGGCACGTCGACATTGAGCGTGCCGTCGAGGACGAGATTGCCGCCGACCGTGGTCAGGTCGTTGAGCGCGCCGCCGGCGACATTGGCCTCGCCGAAGGAATAGTTCAGGATCGAGCCGCCGGAGAGCGTCAGGTCGCCGGCGATCGCCAGCGTGCCCGGCGTGCCGTCGGCCGAGCCCGGCGACAGCGTGGCGCCGTCGGCAACGCTGACGTTGCCGCCGATCGTGCCCTTGCCGCCAAGCGTGGCGCCGATCTGCACCGAGGTCGGCCCGGTGGCCGCACTCTGGTCGCCGTCGACATAGAGGCCGCCCGCCGCGACCGTGGTCGGTCCGGCATAGCTGTTGGTGCCGGTCAGCACCGTCGAACCGCTGCCGATCTGTTTCACGCCGCCGGTGCCCGAGATCAGCCCCGCGAAGGTATAGGCGTCCGACCGGTCGAAGGCGAGTGTGCCGTTGTTCGTCACATCGCCTGTGATCGAGCCCGAAGTGCCGTCATTGCCGAGTTGCAGCGTTCCCGCCGAGATCGTCGTCCCGCTCGAGACCGTAGCGGCACCGCTGAGGATCAGGCTGCCGCCGTTGACGGCAAGCGTGTTGGTGGCGAGGCTGCCATCAATCTCGGCCGAGCCCGAGTTCATGGCGGTGCTGTTCATGCCGGTGATCGCGTAGGCGGCGGCGTAGGTGAAGCTGCCCGAGCCAAGATCAAACTTCAGGGCACTGTTGCCGCCACCGCTGATATTGCCGTTGATTGCTCCGCCGGTGATGTCCAGTACATTGCTGGCAGCGCTGAGGTTGATGTTGCCGGCTACACTGCCGGCCGTGGTGATGGTGGCCGCACCGCCCGTCTGGTTGAGGGCGACGCCCGAGGCCCCGGCGTTGACGGTGGCGCCCGAGCCGATGGTGATGGTGCCGCCCGCAATGGCGTCGCCATGAATCGCGGCGCCCGTGCCCGAACCGCCGGTCACCGTGCCGCCTGTGACGCCGATGTCGTAAGTTCCGGCGCCTTTGTTGCTGGCGAAGAGGCCATCACCACTGCCGTTGTTCGTGACGGTGCCGCCGCTCACGGCTATGCTGGCGGTGCCGGTGGCGGCAGCATTGTTGACCACGGCGCTGAGGGCGGGGTTCGTGCCGCTTTGGGCCTCGACCGAGCCGGCCGTCATGGTGACGCCGGCGTTGCCCAGTTCCGACTGGCTAAGGATGCCCGTGCCCGAAGTTGTTGTGACGGTTCCGCCGCCAATGGTGACGCTGGCCGCGCCCACAGAAGCGGTATTGGCGATAATGGCGCGCAGGCCGCCGCCCGTGATGGAACTGACCGAGCCGCCGGTCATCGTGATGGCGGCATTGCCCGTGCCCGCATTGCGGGCGCTCACGCCATACCCTGCACCCGTATTGCTGACCTGCCCGCCATTGAGCGTGATCAGGGCATCGCCGGTACCGGCGCTGTTGGTGATATTCGCAAACAGCGTGCCCCCCGTGATAGCGGAGACCGACGTCGCGGTGCCGGTGTCCATCCGGATGATGGCGTTGCCGGCGGTGCCCTGGTTCGCGACATTGATGGCGGCCGCCAAAGGTTGGGTCGTCTGAAGCGATTGGAAGCTCAGCGCGTTGACGACAACGTCATTGACGTTGATTGCGCCGCTGAGCAGGTAGACGGCGCCCCCGCCGGCGGTGGTCTTCTGGGCAACCAGATTGGGATTGTCGAGGATTATAGTCAGACCATTCACGTTATAGCTGATGCCAGGCGAGGGATAACTGCTCCCCGAGCAGGTGACCACGCCGCCGACAGGCGCGCCACATTCGTTGGCCGCAAAAGCGCTGCGCGGCGCGGACGCCAGCATCGCCATTAGGGCGATCAGCGATGCGGAAGAAAGCGCGGCCCGTAGATTGCAGTTCGGAGAGCCAACTGTCTCCCTGTGGACAGCGCGGACCCTAAATGACGGCATGCCTACTCCTTCGATTCCGCTGTGTGATTTGTGTTTGATGCCGCAGCCAATCCGACCGAGCGCCGGCAAGCTGGCTGCCTGCCTGCGCTGTCAAATCTGAAAAGGAACTATCTTCGGCAGGCCCTTGCATCAGCAGGTCGACCAAAGGCAGCGCATCGCAGCCCGCCTAGCCAGGCCGCGCCGCGATCGAGCAAATCCACGATGCCCCGCTGCTGGCATGATGTGCTCCAGCATCCCCTCTGCTCAACCCCATCGTTCCGCTATGCAACCGAATCGGAGATATAAATCAATACCTTCACCAACATCACACATCATGTGACTTATAAAGGGATTAATAGAGTTGTTTCGGTTCTACCAAAGTTTATATTAGCCATACAAAATATAATCTCGATCTTACACATGACAGAAGAGCAGCCGGCTTAGCATCGGCGGCCCTGATCGGAAGGCGCGCGGCGCGGATGGTCATATGGAAAAACCCGAGCCGACCGAGCCCCTGGGCCAGCGGAACGCGGAGGCGAAGAAAGCGTGCACCGATGTAAGCGCATAATCCGCCGGACCGCCGACGCGCCCGGCACCGAAATGATTTTTTCGCCTTCCGGGCTCTTCAATGTTGCGTTGCAAAAATACTCCACTATAACCTCGATCATTCGATTGGACCCGGTGAAATTCCGGGTGGCTCTTCCGGCCGCCGATCCGCCGGATCACGCAACAAAAGTGACAGACAGTCGGCCGCCATGAGCGACGGCTTGCACCTTTGCGGATTCCCTCTCCATGGCTACTGCTTCCTCCCTTCATCGCGACTGGTTTTCCAACCTGCGTGCTGACTTGCTTTCAGGCATTGTCGTTGCGTTGGCATTGATCCCCGAGGCGATCGGGTTCTCGGTTATCGCTGGTGTCGATCCCAAGGTCGGGCTCTACGCCTCGGTCGTCATCGCCTGCGTTATCGCCTTTGTCGGTGGGCGGCCGGCGATGATCTCGGCCGCCACCGCGGCGACCGCTGTCCTCATGGGCCCGCTCGTGCGGGAGCATGGCGTGCAGTATCTCTTTGCCGCCACCATTTTGATGGGCATAATCCAGATCTTCGCCGGGGTTTTGAGGCTCGGACGGGTAATGCGGTTCGTCTCCCAGTCTGTCATGACCGGCTTCGTCAACTCGCTTGCCATCCTGATTTTCCTGGCGCAGTTGCCACAGCTCATGGATGTGCCGAAGGCGACATATGGGCTTATCGCGCTCGGGCTCGCGATCATCTACCTCTTGCCCCGGGTGACGAAGACGATCCCGTCGCCGCTGGTGGCAATCGTCGTGATCACGATAGTTAGCCTTGCACTCAAGCTCGACGTGCGAACGGTAGCCAGTCTCGGCCAGCTTCCAACAACCCTGCCCAGCTTCGGCGTGCCCGACGTGCCGCTTACGCTCGAGACGCTCCATATTCTGCTGCCCGTGGCGCTGACCCTTGCTGCTGTTGGACTGCTGGAATCGTTGCTCACGGCGCAGATCGTCGATGACATGACAGACACCACCAGCGACAAGAGCCGCGAGTGCGCGGGGCAAGGCATCGCGAATATCGCCTCCGCGTTCTTCGGCGGCATGGGCGGCTGCGCGATGATCGGGCAGTCGGTCATCAATGTCTCCTCCGGCGGGCGTGGGCGGCTCTCGACGCTCACTGCTGGCGCCTTCCTGCTGGCGCTGCTCGTGCTGCTGCAAGACGTGCTGGCTGTCGTACCCGTGGCAGCGCTGACGGCGGTGATGATCATGGTTTCGATCAACACATTCTCCTGGCGTTCGCTCGCGCGCCTGCGCACGAACCCACTGCCGTCGTCCATTGTGATGCTGGCAACGGTGGCGGGAGTGGTGACGACGGGCGATCTTTCCGTCGGTGTGATGATCGGAGTGTTGCTCTCAGGCGTATTCTTCGCGGGAAAGGTCTCGCGGTTGAGCCGCGTCACTTCCACGCTCTCGGCCGACGGGCGCGTGCGCACCTACACGGTCGAGGGGCAAGTGTTCTTTGCGTCGGCGGCCACATTCGTCGAGTCCATCGATGTGGCGGACCCTGTGGAGAAGATTGTCATCGATGTCAGTGCCGCCCACTTCTGGGATATATCCGCGGTGGGTGCACTCGATCGCGTTGTATTGAAAGCACGGCGGCGTGGCCGTGAGGTCGATGTCGTCGGTCTGAATGCAGCCAGCTGCACCATGGTCGATCGTTATGGGGCTCACAAATACGTCGGTCCAATCAGTCCTGTCGTGGCGCAAAATCAGTAGATACGGACGCGTTCCGCACTTCCTGTAGGCACCGCCGTCACAGCACCCAGCGGAAGGCGCGCTTGAGTTCCTTGACGCCATCCGCCTCATACCAACGCCCGTGTGAGATGATCACGCGCTCGGGCTGCCAGTTGATCATGCGGCGAACAGCCGACCGCAATGACTTCTGGTGTCGGAAGAAACTCAATCGCATGTCGAATGGGGCTTTGCCGTCCGGGTCGATAACGCCGCCGATTTTCATGAGGGCGCGATAGAACCAGCCATGGATGCGTTTTGGCTCGAAATTCTCGATCAGGTCGGTGAGAATCAGGGTTCGTGAAGCGCGATGAAAAAATACCGCCTCCGTGAGCACGTCGCCACTGACAATCAGCATGTCGATTTCTTCCGGCCAAGGCGTATCATGGCCCGTCAACTCAATGTCGACGACGACGCGGCGCTTGGCCCCCTTTTGCAGGCCGGGTACCGCCAGGACCGTTGCGCCCGGCAAACGAGCTTTCCAGTCCGGCAGCCACCAATAGTGAAGCGAATTCGGTGCGATGAGATAGCGGATCGGCCCCAACGCCTCCACCGCCGTCTGGAGGGCCGCTGTGTGACGCACAGGCGAATGAAGAACCAGGTCGCCGCAATGAAGCCGAACAACCGTCATGCGGGTGGTGAACGGCACTTTCAGCCAGCCGAGACCAAACTCGATTTCTGGTCCGTCGACAATCCAGACATCGGCGGCCGCCGGTTTGAGGACATCGATCGGCGCGTATGGTTCCAGCCAGTTATGTTCGCGAGAATGGCTATGAGGTGTCACCCGATCGTTCCATGCTTCTCAGTCGCCTGAGGGACTCGGCGAGCAGCGGCTCGTGTTTGGACATCTCCTGGAGGTGATCGGCGGCCAGGCGTTCAAGCAGCGCCGCCCCTTTGTCCGTCATGACGACAAGCACGCTGCGGCGATCCGTTGAGGATTGTCGGCGTTCGGCGAGGCCAGCTCCGACAAGCCTGTCCACCAATTGCACCGCGCCATTCGGTTGAAGCAACATCTGCCGTGCGAGTTCCTTGATCATAATGGCTTGATCAGGATGTACCCGGATAGCCAGCATCGCCTGGTATTGCTGCGACGTGACTCCAGCCGCCGAAGCGGCAACTTCACTGAACGCCAAAAACCGGCGAAGCGCATGACGAAATCCAGCCAATCCTTGGTAGGCATTCTCATCCAGGCTCCGCGAATGTTCATCGGACGGATCCACGCTACTGGCGTCAGGGGGCGTTTTTTCCAACTTGGCGCGCCCACGCTTGGTGCCCTTGCCACGGGATGGCTCCGAAAAAGCAGGAGGATCAGTCGCCGTCACTCTTTTCAATGCTCCCAATGTATGTCATGGCATGACATATATATCAAGCTGAGCTTGATCACCCAGCGGGTTCGGTTGGTAAGGCCCAGGCCTTCATCCTCCAGTCCATCTTTTCCGGGGCGCATCTTTTATGGCACGCGGCGACACGGCAACGTCCAGCAACTCGAAACCTGGTGAATCAGACGACGGCAAACCTTCCGCGCAAGATGCCTCGCATCGCGCGGGGATGGAAGACGAAGAAAGCCACCGGCTTAGCCTGCTGGTTCTCACCGTCCTCGCGCTCGGTCTTGGCATTGTAACCGGTTTCGGCGCGGTCCTCTTCCGGGAATTGATAGGGCTGCTCCACAATCTCTTCTTCAACGGCACCTTCGCGGTCGGATATGACGCGAACGTGTTCACGGCGCCCAGCCGGTGGGGCGGGTTCATCATTCTGGCACCGGTGATCGGTGCCGTCCTGGTCACGTTCCTCGTCAGCAATTTCGCGCCCGAGGCAAAAGGCCACGGCGTGCCCGAGGTCATGGACGCCATTTACTATCGGGAAGGGAAAATTCGGCCGATCGTGGCGTTGGTCAAGTCGCTGGCTTCGGCCATTGCCATTGGCAGTGGCTCGTCGGTTGGCCGCGAGGGTCCGATAATCCAGATCGGATCAGCGCTCGGATCGACATTGGGGCAGATCATCCACATGCCGGTCGGCCAGCGTATCGCGATGGTCGCCGCGGGTGCCGGTGCGGGTATAGCGGCTACGTTCAATACGCCGATCGGGGGCGTGATGTTCGCGATCGAGTTGATGATGCCCGAAGTGAGTGTGAGCACTTTCCTTCCGGTCGCCATAGCAACTGGCGCCGCGACCTTCGTGGGGCGCTGGTTCATTGGCCCGCAGCCTGCATTTGCCGTGCCGCCATTGCAGGCCCTGACCACGGATGGCAATGCAGTCGTGCTGCTTGTGCTCTATGCCGCCCTCGGAGGTGTGACCGGAGTGGCGGCCGCCGGCTTCATCCGCAGCCTGCATTTGGCCGAGGACTGGTTCGACAAAATCCCCGGGCGATACACGCGCCACATACTCGGAATGCTGCTGCTAGGGCTCCTGATGTATGTTCTCTTCATCACGCTCGGACAGTATTACGTCGATGGCGTGGGCTATGCGACGATCGAGAGCATCCTGGTCGGTCACACCTCGGCTGTATGGCTGCTCGGTCTTTTGTTGGCTTGCAAGGCGGCAGCCACATCGATCAGTCTAGGCTCGGGGTCTTCCGGCGGCATCTTCTCGCCTTCGCTGTTCATGGGCGCCACTTTGGGCGGCGGCTTCGCCGCGCTGCTGCAGGCGACAGGCATTCCGATCCCCCTCAGCATTCCGGCCTTTGCCATGGTTGGCATGGGGGCGATGGTCGGCGGCGGTACGGGGGCTGTGATGACCGCCATCACCATGACCTTCGAGATGACCCGCGAGTATGACATCGTCATGCCGATGATCCTGGCCGTTGCCACCAGTGTCGGCGTCCGACGACTGCTTTCGCGTGAAAACATCTACACGTTGAAGCTGGTCCGCCGGGGGCGTGCCATTCCCAAGGCGCTGCACGCCAACATGTTCCTGGTCCGCCATGCCCGCGAAGTGATGGATGCGGACATCCTGGTGCTGCCGGCGGAGCACAGTTTCGATGGTTTTCTGCGCGAGCATGAAGCGGAGGGCAGACTTCGTCATGTGGTGGTCATCAAAAATGGCCAGATCTTCGGTGTGCTCCGCGTCAACACCGGGCTGCGGCGCGGGCTCGAAGGCGCGCATACCGGTGTCACGCTCGCGGACATCGCCAGCCGCGACTACACGATTGTCGGCGAGAACATGATCGTCTCCGACGTGATCGAACGGATCTGGCGGAAGAACGCATTCATGGCCGTCGTCGTGCAGGGACACGGAATTCCTCGAGAAGATGACGTTGTGGGCGTCATCACCAGGGAGCATGTCGCCAACTCCGTAGCCGACGGCCTGAAGATCTATCCCAGATGACGATCGGGATTGCAGCGAGTCATTTCGCAGGCGGAGGTGGCAAACGGTCGGACCAGCCCTCCAGTGGCGGTTTAGTCGCCCGGGGATTGGATATGCGATCCTCTCGACCGATCTACAGCATGTCGCCGCGAATGGGATTCGCCCGACCTGCTGTAAGCTTCTGATTTTATGCATGTCGTTATCCCGGAACCGAGGACACTTCCGGGCGACATGCATTAGCCAGCGCTTGGCGACGCTCTGCCTTCCGCCGGCCGCAACCGATCTCGAACCAGCACGGCTATTTCTTCGCAAGCCTTCAAACCGCCCACGTCATGGATCGGGTCGAGGGGCGCGCGCACGCGTGCCCAGACAGGGTCGCCCGTCGTTACGGCCAGAACGGCCTTGACCGCCGGCACGACCGGCAATTTGAGCAATCTTTCGAGAATGCCATCGATCAGCGGGACGTCCTCCCCGCGCACCAGCGTCGCGATCAGGTCGGGAGCGAAATTCGCCACGCCGCTGATCGAGCCGCTGGCGCCGGCCCGCACGGCGCGCGCCAGATCTCCTTCGTGGCCGACGAGGATGGCGAGATCCCGGTGTTCCGCCAGCAAAGCGGTCGTCTGCTGCCAGTCGCCACTGGAATCCTTGACGCCGGCGATGGCTTGCGGAAACGCAAGCCGTAGTCGGGCGACGAGGCTTGGGCCGATGCGCACGCCGGTCAAACCTGGAATGTTGTAGAGGATGACATCGCGGCAAGCCGGTCCGACACGTTCCAATACTTCCGCGAACCAGCGGTAGACACCTTCCTCCGTCGGCTGCTTGAAATAGAAAGGAGGTGTCAGAAGGATGCCGGCGCAACCCGCATCGAGTGATCGCCGGGCATGGTCGCCCGCATCTTGCGACGACGGCCCGTAAACGCATTCGACCAGACCGCCCGCGTCGACCCCGGCGGCGGCCATGCGCTCATAGAGCGGAGCGCGGGCCGAGGTCGAAATGGAAATGCCTTCGCCGGTCGTGCCGAAGGCGGTCACCACCCGCATGCCTTGCCCCAGAAGGTATTTGGCGTGGGCGCCGAAACGGGGCCAGTCGATTGCGCCTCTATCGTCGAACGGCGTCGCCAGTGCCGCGCTGACACCGATTTTCTTGCGCATGGGATGATCGTCGAACACTGCGGATAATCCTTGGTCAGTTGGGAGGTGTTTCGAGAAGCATTCGGCGCAAGGCGCCAAGATCGGCCGGCACCTGTCCAGTGAAGATGCCGAAGGCGTCGATGCCTTGATGGAAGAACAGTTCGTAGCCGCTGAGCACCTCGAGGCCCGCCGCCTCCGCCTGCCGTTTGAACAGCGTGTTGACCGGCGTGTAGACGGCGTCGAACGCCCAGCGCTGCGCTCCGAGCAATTCCGGCGGGACCGGAGACCCAGGATGGCCGATCATGCCGAGCGGCGTGCAATTGACGACGCCTTCCGCTCCGCCCATCGCCGTGCGGATAGCATCGCTGGATGACGTTTTGACGGCGCCATACGAGGCTGTCGCGATCGCGGTCGCAAGCGAGCGCGCCTTCTCTGCATCGCTGTCGACGACAGTCAGGGCCTCGGCGCCGAGCGCCAGCAGCCCGAAGGCCACGGCCTTGCCGACACCGCCGGCTCCGATCAGGCAGACGTTGCCCGGCGCCGTGTCGCCAAAAGTCTCGCGATAGGCGGCGATGAAACCGGTATGGTCGGTATTATAGCCGCTTGCGCCCCGCGGCCCGAACAGCACCGTGTTGACCGAACCTATCCGTCTGGTCAGGTCGTCGTCTATGCGCAGCCTGGAGGCCACCATCTCCTTGTAGGGATAGGTGACATTGATGCCGCGAAGACCGCTGTCGCGGCAGGCGTCGAATACGGCGTCGAAATCCTTGCCCATGTCGCGCGGGATGAAGAGGTCGTAGCTGACGTCCAGACCGAGGAGTCGGCCGGCGAGACGATGCAGGTCCGGCGAACGCGAGCGCTTTATGTTGTCGCCGATCAGCCCAAGCCTGACCGGGCCGGTGAGGCCGGCACTTCGGCCATCGTGTGGAGCCGTGCTCATCCCTGGTATCCGAACTGCCTCGGCAGCCACAATACGATTTCCGGAAACAGCATCATCAGCAGCAGCGCAACGACCAGCACGCCGATGAACAGCCAGATCTCGCTGATGATTTCGCGCAGCGGAATGCGCGTCGTCGCATTGATGACGAAGAGCACGACGCCATAGGGCGGCGTGATCAGCCCGATCATGGTATTGACCACCACGACGACGCCGAAATGCACCAGGTCGATCCCGAGCAGCCGGCAGGTCGGGATGAACAGCGGTACGATGACCAGGATGATCGTCGATGCGTCGAGCAGACAACCAAGCAGCAGCAGCAGCACGTTGACCATGAACAGGAAAGCGAGCGGGGATATGTGCAGTCCCTGCAACGAGGCTGCCATGTGGGCAGGAATGTTTTCGCTGGCGACGATGTAGTTGAAGATCAGGGCGCCGCCGATGACCAGGCCGACGGCCGCGGACGAGCGCGCGCTTTCTGAAAGGATGGCGTAAAGTCTCCGCCAGCTCAGCGCACGGTAGAAGACGCCGGCCAGGATCAGCGCATAGGCGGCCGCCACGGCCGCCGCTTCGGTCGGCGTCGTCGCGCCACCATAGATGCCGTAGAGCAGGATGACCGGCATAAGCAGCGCCGGAAATGCATTGAGCGTCACCTTCGGCAAGGCTCGCAGAGGCACGGCTTCCTCGACCGCGAAATCGCGCTTGCGGGCGACCCACGCGTTGAGGCCCATCAGCACCACGCCCATCAGCAGGCCGGGCAGGATGCCGCCGAGGAACAGGAAACCGATCGAGGCATCCGAAACCAGCGCGTACATCACCATCGGGATCGACGGCGGGATGATCGGTCCGATGGTCGAAGCGGCGGCGGTGATGGCGGCGGCGTAACCGCGCGGATAACGACCATCTTTCGTCATCATTTCGATGATGATCTTGCCGAGGCCGGCCGCATCGGCAACCGCCGAACCCGACATGCCGGAAAAGATCAGATTGGCGACGACATTGACATGCCCGAGCCCACCTCGCAGGCGCCCTACGATCGCCATGCAGAAGGCCAGCAACCGCTCGCTGATCGTGCCGGCGTTCATGATGTTGGCGGCGACGATGAACAGCGGCACGGCCAGGATGATGAACCCGTCATAGAGCCCCTGGATGATCTGCTCTGCGGCAAGCCCCAGATCCTGGCCCTTCACGGCAAGGTAGACGATCGCCGCCACGATCATGGAATAGGCGACCGGCGTGCCGATCCCGGCAAGGACGAACAGCGCCAGCAGGCAAAGGGCGAAGGCGACGGTCACAGCGGTGTCGCCTCGTCATGCTGTTCGGGCGCGCCGCCGCGAGCAAGTTGCCATATGCGCAGGGCGTAACGTACGATGACGGCGACGGCGAACAGTCCGTAGACGCTGAACACCACATCGAGCCGAATACGCAGCGTGGCGCTCTTCTTGATCTTGTAGAAGGCGATGTATTCGTATGTCGCCGGCAGCGCCGCCAGGAACCCGGCGACGATCGCCGCCGCCGAAATCAGCGCGAAGACGCGCTGCATGCGGCGGCTGGCGATCAGGTAGAACAGGTCGAACGTCACATGGTCGCGCTCGGTGAGCACGAATGCGGAACTCCAGAACACCAGCCACAGCCATGTCGTCAAGCATACTTCCAGTGTCCATCCGAGCGGATCGTTGATCACGTAGCGCGTGAATATCTGCAGGATGAAGGCGATGAACATGGCGGCGAGAAGCGCCACCGCCACGTTATCGGCCCGCGCCTGCAACCAGCGGATGGTTGCCGACATCGGTCTTTCCCGGCTCAGAGGGCGTTGATCTTGTCGACCATGCCTTCCGGCCAGTCCTTGGCGAAGTCGGAGTCCAGATAGGCCTTCTGCACATGTTTGCGGAAGGCATCGACGTCGGGTGTGTAGACCTTCAAACCCTTGTCCTTGAAGAACTGCTCGAGTTCCGATTCCAGCTTCAGCTGCTTCTGCCGTCCGGACTCGGCTGCATCGTCCGCCGCCTTCTGCACCGCCGCCTGCTGATCCGGTGCAAGGCCGTCCCAGACCTTCTTCGAAAAGGCGAGGTAGTTCAGGTCCACGAGGTGGCTGGTCAGGCAAATCTGCTTGGTGACCTCGTAGAATTTGGAGTCCTTGTCGGATGGCAGCGGATTGTCCTGCCCGTCGATCGCACCGGTCTGCAACGCGGTGTAGATTTCGGTGAACGCCACGGGCACCGGATTGGCGCCGAGCGCCTTGCCCAGAAACTGCCAGGCGTCGGTTCCGGGCATTCTGAGCTTGACGCCGGCCAAATCGTCCGGGGTCTTGATTTCCTTGTCGATGCGAAGGTTCAATTGGCGGCGGCCGAGATACATCACCGTCAAGAGCTTGACGCCGAGTTCATCTTCCACCTTCTTCTTCATCGGGTTCATGAAGTCGGCCGCGAAAACCTTCTTTTGATGCGCGGCGTCACGATGCAGATAGCCGGCGGTGAATATCCCCCATTCGGGATAGAGCGAGGCCAGTTCCTGCGCCGAGGTGATCGACATTTCGAGATTGCCGCGGGCGATTGCTTCCAGCTCGGTGCCTTGCTTGAACAGTTCGGCGTTCCAGTGTGGCTCGAAAGTGGCGAAGGCGCTGACCGCGGGGGCGAAAACGTCGGTCAGCGCCACCGCGCGCTGGTCGCCAGGCGTCGCCGGCGAGGAGAGTCGGAGTGTGATCTTGTCCTGCGCCCTCGCGCCGGACGACATCACGGACAAGGCGGCAAATGCCATTGCGGAGCCGCCGAGGAACCGGCGGCGATCGAGGGTGATGGTCATGCTTTCCTCCCTGAATTGCATGGGCGGTGGTCAAACCGTCTGGGCAAACCATGCCACGTTCATAATGGTGCTTCAACCCACGAACAGTGCAATCATCATAGATTTGTCATTTTATCAGACACAATATCGCTTGAGCTGGGCGTTACGCCGAACCGGCCTTCTTCTTCTGGAATTCGGGCGCGCTGGCCAGCAATCCGCGCTCGACGCCTGCCTCGACATGCTTGCGCAACACCATTTGGGCTGTGATGGCGTCGCGCGCCAACGCCGCATCGAGCATCTGCCGATGCTCGTCAGCGGCGATCTGACCGCGAAACGTCAATGAAACCATTTGATACCGCAGATATTTATCGAATACGGCGGCATGCGTATCCATCAGCACCTTGGAGCCGCAGGCAGAGATCAATGCCTGGTGGAACTCCCAGTCATAGCGCTTCCATTCCTTGGCGATCGAGTGGTCGCCTGAAATCATGCGCCTTTCCATTTGCTGAAGCTTGTGGTGCGCCGCGACCACGCGGCCTTCCCAATCCATGTCGCCGGAGGCGAACGACAACTCCATCGCATAGCATTCGAGCAGTTGCCTCAAGGCGGCGATTTCCTTCAGATCCTGAGGTGACACTGGCGCGACCTCGAAACCACGCTGCCCCTCGGCGGTCACCAGCCCGTCGGAGGACAAGCGGTTTAGGATTTCGCGCAGGGTAGAGACGCTGGCGCCATAAAGGTTTTTCAGCCTGTCAAGCTTGAGTTTTTCGCCGGGTGTGAGTCGGCCGAAAATAATGTCGGCGCGAATCTGCCGGTACGTTGTTTCAGATATTGTCGAATTCTGCGTGTTTTCATGCATTGCAAAAAAATATCATAAATTTTCTGAAATACCATAGATCATGCCGCTGAACCGGTCACCTGGCCAGCCTGGCCATGCAGGCGTACAGCCAGCATGTCGGCGTCCTACCATTCACAAAATTGCGACTGGCTTGGAATAGTTTCCGATCGGCCTCGGTATATGGAGCATCAAGGCGAACTTCGTCCGCCCTTCTCATTTGGAGGATCTCCAGGTGCCCGAGCGCTACGTCGCTATGCTGAAATGCTGGGTCTAGTGCGAGCGTTCGAAGACCGGCGCCAACGGATTTTTGCTCGCGTCCGGAAGCTCCGCCCGTCAGAACCGGTTCCCCTTCCCCGTTCCCCAACTGCTGGCCGCTTCCCGCGGCAACGTTTCACCAGCCCGAACGATCGGGTTGCGTTCAGGTCATAATCGAAAGGAGAAAGCCATGGAGGACAATCAAACACTGTCGCAACGCTTCGACGACTACCAACCTTCCAAGACAATCTGGTTCTGGTCGGTAGTAGGCGCCGCGGTGCTGACGATGATCGTCGGTTTTACCGCCGGCGGTTGGACCCTGGCAGGAACAGCGGCGGAAATGGCGAAGACCTCAGCCATCAAGGCGAGGGCGGAACTGGTCGCCAATCTTTGTGTCCAAAAGTTCGTCACGGCGTCCGACGCGAGCCAGAATCTGGCCAAGCTAAAGGAAACATCCTCTTACCAAAGAGATGGTTTCATCAGCGATGGTGGGTGGGTCAAACTGGCCGGCATGAAGAAGGATGCTCCCGGCGCCGCGGATCTGTGCGCGGACAAGTTGGCTGCGATGGATGCGATACCCGCTCACGACGTTTCCCAGAATCAGACGAACGGTTCATAGCCCAACGCTAGAGTTCGCCCGGCAGCGAGAGTTTGCCGGGCGGCGGTCAGAGAAGCTCAAGCGCCGCAAGGACGCTTTCAGCGACGTTCCCAACACGCCAGAGCCGGAAGCACGGCTCGGGTGGCCCCCTTCCATGGTTTCTGATGGTGCCGGGCGGTGATGATCGACCCCTTCTACATTCGATGGTGAATGCGCATGAAATCGAGAGCTGCTTTCGGTTTCCCAATGGTCGGCGGGGAGATCAGACATCACTTGTATGTCGCGCTCGCCCGCTTCATTCTGGCGACCGCATCGCTTGCAGCATCCGCGACGACGACGGGACTGCGAGCAGAGGCCGGTGCTCTTCCTCTACCCCGCTTTGTCTCGCTGAAAGCTTCGTCCGCCAATCTGCGTGTCGGGCCTGGTGTCGGCTACGACATTGAATGGGTCTTTACGCGGCCGGGCATCCCGCTGGAAATATACCAGCAATATGGCAATTGGCGCAGGGTAAGGGATTGGGACGGAACCAGCGGATGGATCTATGGACCGCTGCTTTCAGGCCGCAGGACCGGCATCGTCGCGCCCTGGGCCAAGGACGACGTTGCGCTGTGCAAGAAGCCGACAATTGACAGCCCCATAACTGCCTTGCTCCAACCTCGCGTTCGCGTGGAACTGACGCGCTGCGACGGGCAATGGTGCGCGGTGGAGTTGGGCCCGATGTCTGGCTTTGTCAGGCAAATCGGTTTGTGGGGCGTTTATCCCGGCGAGGTGCTGTAAAAGGGCGGCACAATTCGACCGGGGTCGTCCAAACCAACCAACAAGCGATCACCCCGACGTGCTGATCATCCTGATTTCCATCTGGTGGAGCTTGTGATGGGCCGACACGACCCTGCCCTCCCAGTCCATTCGCCAGCGGCGAAGGACAATTCCATCGCATGGCATTCCAGCAATTGCCGCAGCGCCGCGATCTCCTTGAGATCCCCGGGCGAGACCGGCGCGACCTCGAAGCCCCGCTGCCCTTCGGCAACGACCGGCCCATCGCGGCGGAGCCAGCGCAACAGGGTTTCGCGCGACAACATGCCGAGGATCAGCAGCGGCAGCGCAGCACCGATGTCGAACAGAACCATGGTCGCAGCCGCCTAGCAGAGATTTATGAACCGGGACAATCGGCAAGATCCGCGCCAAAAAATGCCGCCGGAAGCTTGTGCTGAGCGCATGGAGGTTGAAAATGTTCGCGCCACGCTATGTTACTTACTGGCTGTGGGGTTTCTTCCGCATCTTTGACGGCACTTGCAACTCGGCCGGAAAGGATTGCGAGGGGGCAGGTCTCAGCCAGCTAAGGGTGTCTTGTGTTATTGTCTAACATTTGAGGTCGGCGGCGTGTCCACCATGTGTCCGTTGCCGCATAGGGAGGAAAGACAATGGACGGAGAAACGCATTCCAAATCAAGGCGAAGCTTTCTGAAGTCGAGCGGACTTGTCGCCGGGCTCACGGCGACGGCGGTTGCGGCTCCCTGGGTTCGCAGGGCCGGAGCAGCGGATACCATCACCTGGAAAATCCAGACCTCGTGGCCGGCGGGCGTCGGGCTCGAAACCTTTCAGAACTGGTGCGGGACCATCAGGGACAAGACGGGAGGCCAGCTCGCATTCCAGCCTTTCAAGGCCAAGGATATCGTTGGCGATTTCGAGCTTTTCGACGGCGTGAAGAACGGCGTTCTGGAAGCGATGAACTCGTTCTCGCTATACTGGGCCGGCAAGCTTCCGGCGACCGCCTTTCTTTCGTCCTACACGATGGGACTGCGCTACCCGCATGAGTGGGACATCTTTTTCTATTCAAAAGGTGGCCTGCAGGCTGCGCGCGACCTTTATGCCGCTCAGGGCCTTTACTACGTCAACCGCATTCATCACGGCCCGAACATCATCCATTCGAAGACGCCGATCCGTTCGATCGAGGATTTCAGGGACCTCAAGCTGCGCGTGCCGGGCGGCATGATTGCCGAGACGTTCGCGAAGGCCGGCGCCAAGACAACGCTGCTGCCGGGCGGCGAGGTGTTCTCCGCGCTGGAGAAAGGCACGATCGATGCCGCCGACTACACAGGCCCGGCGGTGAACTGGGCACTCGGGTTCCAGCAGGTGACCAAGTACATTTCCATGGGGCCGCCCGGATTGATGTCGGTGTATCAGCCTGTCGACCTGATGGATTTTGCCGTCAACATGAATGTCTGGAACCAACTCCCGGACAATCTCAAGAAGTTCGTCGAAGACGAAATCCAAGTCTATTCCAATATCCATTTCGGAGCCATCCAGAAGGCCGACATGGCGGCCTGGCAGAAATTCCTGGATGCGGGAATTGAAATCAATCGGCTTGGACCCGACGATTTGCAGAAGTTCCAGGAAATCGCCGTTCCGATCTGGTTCGAGTGGGCCAACAAGGACAAGGACGCGGCGCGCATCTTCAAGCTGCAGCTTGAGGTGATGGAAAACCCGACCGTCGGTTACGTCACGCCGGACATGTATCAGGGGTTGTCGATCAACCTGTGAAGCCACTTGGCGTCCGTCGGTGACGGCGGACGCACTCTCCTTCAACAGGCGTTCACCTATGCCCTCACTCACTTTTGTGCTGCCGCACTGGCTTTACTGGTCGAGCCTCGTGCTTTTCCCGCTTGCCGCGGTCTTCTTTGTCTACCGCGAGCGGGCACAACGCGACGCGGGCCGCGCCAACCTGTTCCTCGCCTATTTCTTTCTGATCACCGCCGGATTTCTCGGCATGCATCGTTTCTACCTGAAGAGCCGCTGGGGGTTCTTGTTCATCCCGTTCTTCGTCGCCGTGCTCTGGACGAGTGGTCAGGTGCGCGACGGACGCGAGGCATTGTCGCTGGCGCGGTCGCAGGCCGAGCATGCCGAAAGGGTCTTGACGCATGCCAAGGCGGACGTTGCATCCGGCAAGGCCGGCGCCGCCGATCGCCTCGCCAAGGCCGACGCGGATGCGGTGAGCGCCCGCGACAACAACGCTGCCGCCATTGGCGGGCTCGTCCGATCGAACAACCTCGCGCGAATTGCCGGAATTCTCCTCGGCATCGTTCTCGTGGGCGACATCTTTCTAGTGCCCGGCCTGGTTCGCCGCGCCCGGGAACGTGAGGGGCAACCGGCCCCTACCGACGTCCACCCTCTCGTGACCGACGTGCCCGTCACACCCGTCAAACAGCCACTCGCTGTTTTCCGGCCCGTTGACTGGCTGGTCAGGGTGACGGGCGAGTTGGTCGCCTACTGGGCAGTCCTCGCGGTCATCGCCTACTACTACGAGGTCGTGGCGCGTTACGTTTTCAACTCGCCGACGAACTGGGTGCACGAGAGCATGTTTCTCATGTTCGGCATCCAGTACATGCTGGCCGGAGCCTATGCCTATCGCGACGAAACCCATGTCAGGGTAGACATCATCTACAGCCATCTCTCGGAACGTGGCCGTGCGATCTGCGACATCATCACCTCGGCCTTCTTTTTCCTGTTCACGGGCACCATGCTCGTCACGGGCTGGCGTTTTGCCAGTGACGCAATGGCGGTTGGCGAGCGTTCTTTCACCGAATGGGGTATCCAGTACTGGCCGGTAAAGCTCGCCATCCCCATCGGGGCGGCGCTGCTGTTGCTTCAGGGTCTGTCCCGGCTGATGCGCGACATCGCCATTGCCACCAGAAGGATCGGCTGAGCGATGGGTCTCGAACTTCCGATCCTGTGGCTCAGCATATTGATGTTCGGGGGCCTGGGCGTACTTCTGCTGCTCGGGCTGCCGATGGCCTTTTGCACCGGCAGCCTTGCTGTGCTTTTCCTCTTCCTGTTCGGCAATTCGGCCATGCTGAACATGCTGCCCTCCCGGGTCTTCCCGTTCATGACGGATTACCAGCTCTCGGCGGTGCCGCTCTTCATCTTCATGGCCGCGATTCTCGAGAAGGCGGGTATCATCGAGGAGTTGTTCGACGTCGTCTACAAATGGCTGGGCGGGCTGAAGGGCGGGCTCGCCTCGGCCACTGTGATCTCCTGCACGCTGCTGGCCGCGATGGTAGGCGTGGTCGGGGCGACGGAAGTGACGATGGGCATGATAGCGCTGCCGGCGATGTTGCGCCGAAACTACGACGCCAAGCTCGCCTGCGGCTCACTTCTCGCCGGCGGGACGCTTGGCATTCTCATCCCACCCTCCGTCATGGCGATCGTCTACGCCGTCGTCGCGCAGCAGTCGCTGGGCGAACTTTTGATCGGGTCGGTGTTTCCCGGGCTACTGCTGTCGGGAATGTATGTCGCTTACGTTACGGCGCGCTGCTACATCAACCCGAAGCTCGGACCCGCGTTGCCGCCGAACGAGCGCATCGCCTTCACCGAAAAACTCAAGCTTTTGCGCCGCACGTTCATGCCGATACTGCTGATCCTGCTTGTGCTCGGGGTTATCTTCATGGGCATTGCCACGCCTGTCGAGGCCGCCGGCATCGGTACGTTCGGTGCCTTCATCGTCTGCGCCGCACACCGGCGCCTGACCTGGGGCACGATCCGCGACGCCAGCGTATCGACCCTGAAGGCGACGGCGATGGTCATGTGGATATTTTTCGGCGCCACCATGTTCGTCGGCTTTTTCATCTTGAAGGGCGGGCAGAACTTCGTGGCCGAGTCCATTCTGGGAACGGGTCTGGCGCCCTACGGCGTTCTTATTCTGATGATGGCGATCCTTTTCGTCCTCGGCATGTTTCTGGACTGGGTGGGAATCCTCCTTCTGACCGTGCCGATCTTTCTGCCCATCCTCAAGTCGCTTCAGTTCGGCGGCGCGTTTGGGTTCGCCGGCGTGGCTCCCGAAGACGTCCCGCTTTGGTACGGCGTCATATTCATGGTCAACATGCAGATGGCTTTCCTGAGCCCGCCGTTCGGCTATTCGCTGTTTTACCTGAAGAGTGTTGCGCCGCCGGAGATTTCAATGGCGACGATCTTCAGATCCGCGGTTCCCTTCTTGTGTCTGCAAGCGATCGGAGTGGGCCTGTGCATTGTGTTCCCCTCCATCGTCGTCTGGCTGCCGAAGGTCATGTACGGCGGCAATTGACTGGCTTGGCTATTCGAGGCCGGCGGAACAATCGAATTTGATAGTTTGCGCTTGAATGGCGCCATATTTTTGCGTTCCTTGGCACTGTGTCGAGACCGATTTTTGAAACCATACTGGCTGTGAGTGCTGGCGTTGCACTGTCGACCAGTCTTGGCTATCTCGCCTACGCCGCGCCGGGCGACGCGGTGTCCATGCTGGACTGGCTTACCAGTCCGCTCACCTTCAGCACCTTCCTATGGGCCGCTCTCGGGGCAATATTCGGGCTCAGCGCCTTGCAATTCCGGCGCGGCCGCGGATCCGTCAGCCGCATCGCCCGGCCCGTGACCAGGAAAGGCGATGACGGACAGAAGCCAGCGACATGCGTGAGGCAGAGGCCCGAACCGCGTCGCATGAATCCGCTCGAACGCGACGTGCTTTAAGGTGCTGCTGCAGCCGCCAGGCTATCCGCCCTCCGGCGTCTCTGCAGCCAGAAAACCAGCCCGAACAGCAAGAGCGCCGGAAGCACGAACCAGTAGCGTGACGGCCGGCTGCTCGGCACCATGACCCCGATGATTTCGTCTCCGGGCTGCAGACCGAATTTTGCCGCCTGGCTGCCGAGACGCACGATCCCGACTGTCATCGTGTCGCCGAGCGCACTCACGGTCAATCCCGCGCTTTCCAGCCGCTCCGCCGCATTTTTGCCTTCGGCGAGATCGAGCCTGATCAGTTTCTCGATCTCGTCGCCGTTGATGTTGACCGTCTTCAGCTTGACACGAACCGCTTGACCGGCGGGCGTGGCATCGATCGTCTGGTTCAATTGCGATACGGGTTTTGCAACAAAGGGCTCATCAACCAGATCGAGCCAATAGCCCGGCCGAAACAGCGTGAAGCAGATCAGCAACAGCGCAATGGCCTCGTACCACCGGTTGCGAACCAGGAACCAGTTCTGCGTCGCCGCCACGAAGGCCACCATTGCCAGCGCCGACGTGGCGATGACCATGATGAAATCCAGCGGCCCCTGGATGTCGATCATCAGCAGGCCGTTGTTGAAGATGAAGATGAAAGGCAGCAGTGCCGTCCTGATTTCGTACTTGAATCCCTGAAAGCCGGTCTTGACCGGATCGGCGCCCGAAATCGCGGCCGCGGCATACGCCGCCAGACCGACCGGTGGCGTCACATCGGCCATCAGCCCGAAATAGAAGACGAAGAGATGCACGGCTACCAGCGGTACGGCCAGGTCGTTCTGCGCGGCGAGGTCGACCATCACCGGCGCCATCAGCGTGGCGACGACGACATAGCTGGCCGTGGTCGGCATGCCCATTCCCAGAATGATGCAGATGAGGGCGGTGAACAGCAGCATGACGATGAAGCTGCCGGCCGAGATGAATTCGACGAGTTCGGTCATCACAAGCCCGACACCGGTCAAGAGCACCGTGCCGACGATGATGCCGGCCGTCGCCGTGGCGATGCCGACCGTGGTCATGTTGCGCGCCGCGGCCGACAGTCCCTCGATGAGATCGACGAAACCTTCGCGCCAACGCGGCATGAGATCTTGCTTGCGAAAGAACGCCGTCAGCGGGCGCTGTGTGACGACCAATACCATCAAGGCGGCGGAGCCCCAGAAGGCGGAAAGGCCGGGCGAAAGCTCCTCGACCATCAGGCACCAGATGAGGAGCACCACCGGCAGCAGGAAATGCAGGCCCGTCCGTGCCGTCTCACCGAAATGCGGAATTTCCAGGATATCGCCCTTGAGGCTGTCGAGCGGCAGGTCGGGATGCTTTGCCCTGTAAGCGACGAGACCGACATAGACGACGGCAAGCGCCGCGACGATCATCCAGGTCGCGGCGCTGCCGAACACGGTCTTGGTCCAGCCGATGCCGTAATAGACGAGTCCGGCCAGGATGACGAAGGCGCAGATGCCCATCAGCGAGCGCAGCGCCCCTTGCAAGGCGGGATGGCGGCTGCGCGACGGCAGGCCCTTCAGGCCCATCTTCATCGCTTCGATGTCGACGATATAGAAGAGCGAGCCGTAGGTGAGCAGCGCGGGAAAGAAGGCGTGCTTGACCACCTCGGCATAGGAAATGCCGACATATTCGGCGATGAGGAAGGCGGCCGCCCCCATCACGGGCGGCATGATCTGCCCGTTGACGCCGGCGGCGCATTCGATGGCGCCGGCTTTGACCGGCGTATAGCCGACGCGCTTCATCAGGGGAATGGTGAAGGTGCCGGTGGTGACGACATTGGCGATCGACGATCCGGAAATCATGCCTGTCAGGCCTGAGGCGACGACCCCGGCCTTGGCGGGGCCGCCGCGATATTTGCCGAGGATGGAGAAGGCAAGCAGGATGAAATAGCCGCCTGCCCCGGCACGCTCGAGCAGCGTTCCAAACAGCACGAACATGAAGACGACGTTGGTCGAGACGCCGAGCGCGACGCCGAACACGCCCTCGGAAGTGAGCCACATCTGCGAGGCGGCGCGCGACAGCGTCGCGCCTTTGTGCGCCAGAAGGCCGGGCATATAGGGGCCGACGAAAATGTAGATCAGCATCAGCCCGGCGATGACGGTGATGGCGGGACCGACGGCTCGCCGGGCGGCTTCCATCAGTATCACGATGCCGATGATGGAGATGACGAGATCCGCGGTCGTGGGGAGCCCGGGCCGGGTGGCGATCTCGCCGTAGAAGACGACGAGGTAAAGCGCCGCCGCAGCGCCGGCTATGGCAAGGATCCAGTCGGGCAATGGAACGCGGCTGCGTGAAGAGCTTTTGAAAGCGGGGAAGGTGACGAGCGCCAGGAACAGCGCAAAGGCCAGATGAATGGAACGCGCAATGCCGTCGCTGACGACGCCGAAACCGAGCATGAAGGGGATCGGCGAGGAGTACCAAAGCTGGAACAGCGACCAGGCCAGCGCGACCGCCAGGACCAGATGCGCGGCCAGACCGGTAGGCTTGCGGCCGCCCGTATCCGCTTCCGCGACAATCTCGTTCAGTCTGTCGATATCGACGTCTTCAGGTGCTCCTGCCTTGCGGAACTGGTCTGTCATTGTTCCCCTCGACCAATTGTTTTTTCATTTTGGTCTTTTCGGCTCCGTGGCCGGACCGCCCCTCGGGCAGCCCGGCCCTGCTGAAGCTCAGAGCCAGCCTTTTTCCTTGTAGTAGCGCTCGGCGCCGGGATGCAGCGGCGCCGAGAGGCCGGCCTTGATCATCTCCTTGGGGTCGAGATTGGCGAAAGCCGGATGCAGCTTCTTGAAGTCGTCAAAGTTCTCGAAAACCGCCTTGACCATTTCGTAGACCACGTCGTCCGGGGTCTTGGCGCTCGTCACCACGGTGGCGCGCACGCCGAACGTCGTCGTCGGATCGGGATTGTTGGCGTACATGCCGCCGGGGATGGTCGCGACCGAATAATAGGGGTGCGCCTTCACCAGCGCGTCGACGGCGGGGCCGGTCAGCGGAACGAGCTTGGCGCCGCAGGCGGTCGTCGGATCCTGGATCGCGGCTGACGGATGTCCGACGCCATAGAAGAAGCCGTCGATCTTGTTGTCGCAAAGCGCACTGCCCTGCTCATCGGCCTTGAGCTCGGCGGCTAGCGAAAAGTCCTTCAGGGTCCAGCCCATCTGCTTCAACAGCTCTTCCATCGAGGACCGCGTGCCGGAACCGGGATTGCCGACATTAAAGCGTTTGCCTTTGAAATCCTCGAAGGTCTTCACGCCCGCATCGGGCCGCGCCAGCACGGTGAACGGTTCGGGGTGGACCGAGAAGACCGCGCGCAGATCCTTTACCGCCTTGCCGTCGAAATTGCCGACGCCGTTATAGGCCTGAAACTGCACGTCGGACTGGGTAAGGCCGAAATCGAGGTCGCCGGTATTGATCGAATTGACGTTGAAAACCGAACCGCCGGTCGATTCGGTCGAGCAGCGTATGCCGGTCTTCTGCCTGTCCTTGTTCATGAGCCGGCAAATGGCGCCGCCAACGGCATAATAGACGCCGGTCACGCCGCCGGTGCCTATGGTGATGAACTTCTGCTCGGCGAACGAGGGTGTGGCGGCAAGCAGACACCCCGCCGCGCCCGCGGCTATCAGGGTTTTCAGCAGACTACGCATTTCGACTACCTCTCTGGTGGTTTGGTCCGGCCTTGCGCCGGGCTCTGGTCAGGCGCGTCCCGCCAAGTCGGGAGCGCGCAAGGCTGCATCGACGGCATCGCCGAGCCGTTCGACGATGGCATCGATGTCCTGGCTGGTGGAAATGAACGGCGGCGCGAGCAGCACATGGTCGCCTCTGACGCCGTCGATCGTGCCGCCCATGGGATAGACCATCAGGCCGTTGTTCATGGCTTCGCGCTTGATGCGGACGTTGAGCTTCAGCGCCGGATCGAAAGGCTCCTTCGAACCGCGGTCGGCGACCAGTTCGATCGCCTGGAACAGGCCACGGCCGCGAATGTCGCCGACATGATGATGATTGCCGAAGCGTTCGCCCAGGCGCCGTTGCAGATGCATGCCCATCGCCTTGACGTTGTCGAGCAGATGGTCGCGACGGATCACCTCCTGGACGGCAAGGCCGGCCGCCGCGGCCATCGGATGACCCATATAGGTGTGGCCGTGCTGGAAGAAGCCGGAGCCGTTGGCGAAGGCGTCGAAGATATGCTGGCCGAGCAGCACGGCGCCGACGGGCTGATAACCGCCGCCTAGCCCCTTGGCGATGGTCATGAGATCGGGAACGACACCGTCCTGTTCGCAGGCGTGAAGCGTGCCGGTGCGGCCCATGCCGCACATTACCTCGTCGAGGATGAGCAGCACGCCGTAACGGTCGCAGATGGCGCGGACGCGCTTCAGGTAGTCCGCCACCGGCGGCACGGCGCCGGCGGTCGCGCCGACCACCGTCTCGGCGACGAAGGCGATGACCTCGCCGGAGCCGAGTTCGAGTATCGTGTCCTCCAGGGCCTGTGCTGCCCGCGCTGCGTAGTCGGCATCGCTTTCATCAGGCAGTTGATGGCGATAGGCGAAACATGGATCGATATGATGGGTTTCGATGAGAAGCGGCTGAAATTGCCGCCGCCGCCATTCATTGCCGCCCGTGGCGAGCGCGCCAAGAGTGTTGCCGTGATAGCTCTGGCGGCGGGCGATGACGTGACGCCGCCGCGGCTCGCCTTTCTCGACAAAATATTGCCGCGCCATCTTCAGCGCCGCCTCCACCGCTTCCGATCCGCCGCTCAAGAGATAGGCATGGCTGATCCCAGCCGGGGCGTCTTCAACCAGCCGGTCGGCCAAACGTTCGGCCGCCTCCGTACTGAAGAAGCCGGTGTGGGCATAGGCGATGCGGTCGAGTTGTTCATGCAAGGCGGCGATGACGTCGGGATGGCCGTGGCCGAGACACGACACCGCCGCGCCGCCGGATGCATCGATGTAGGAGCGGCCGTCGCTGTCGAATATCTGGATGCCTTTGCCGCCGACGGCGATCGGAAGCGAACCTTTGGTGGTGCGATGGAGAAGATGGGTCATTTCTTGCCGAGCCGCGGTTTCAGATGAACATTGAGCGCCGCATGGTGTTCGTCGGTACGTCGTATCTCCGCCAGCGCCTGCTCGCCGCCATGGCCGGCGACGACCGCTGCCAGGATTTCCGCTACGGCGAAGGCCGGCGCCATGGTGTGGAGGAAGGATGGGGTCTGCGTTGGAACGAGGATGACCTCGGCCGCGATCTGGGCGAGCGGCGCCACCTCGCTGTCCGTGATCGCGACGACGCAGACACCGCGTCCGGCCGCATATTCGGCGACCTCGACCGTCTGGCGGGTGTAGGGGAGCACGCTCGCCACGAGCAGCACATCGTCATTGGTGGCGCGGCCAATCGCGTCGGCACCGGTTCCGGCCACGCCGTCGAGCAGCACCGATTTCTCGCCAACGAGCGACAGGACATAGTGGATATGCCAGGCGACAGGATGGCTGGAGCGCAGGCCGAGGCAATAGATCCGGCGCGCGGCCGAGAGCCGTCTCGCCGCAGCCACGATGCGGTCCAGCCTATCTGGCCTGGCAAGCTGGGCGAACTGGGCGGCTAGCGAGTCCAGCATCTCGGCGGCTTGAGCGCGGTCGCCCTTGAGCTTCTGGCTGCGCAGCTGGACCCCCGCTTTTCCTGCAAAGCCGGGATATCCGCTGCGCACCGCCGCGGCGTAGGAATCGCGCACGACATCATATCCTTCGAAGCCGAGATGCTGGGCCAGACGCGTCATGGTGGCCGGCTGCACCCCCGCCTGCCGCGCCTGCTCGCGCATGGAAAGCAAGGCCACGTCGCTCGGATGGTCGAGCATGTAGCGAGCCGCGGTCTGCAGCTGCGCCGACATGCCGTCAAACTCCGCGACGATGCGTTCCGCCAAAGGCCCCTGGTCCATCGAGGCAGTCTGCCGCGCATCGATTTTGTTTGCAACAAGTGTTTCACAAGTTATGTTGGTGATCCAATTGTCCAGCCACCGGTATGCGCATGCAGTCCCAATCCTCGGACAGGCCCGTCGCGATCGCCGTCGCGCCGAATGGCGGCAGACGCAGCAAGGCCGACCATCCAGGCTTGCCGATGACGCCGGCCGAACTGGCGCGGACGGCGGCCGAGTGCCTCGAGGCCGGCGCGGCCATGATTCACCTGCATGTGCGCGACCGGGATGGCCGGCACATTCTCGACTCCGACGTCTATCGCGCCGCCACCGCTGCCATTCGACAGACGGTTGGCAATGCAATGGTGGTGCAAATCACCAGCGAGGCGCTTGGCGTCTATCAGCCCGGCAGGCAGATGGAAGCGGTGCGCGAGACCAGGCCCGAGGCCGTCTCGCTGGCACTGCGCGAGCTTGTCCCGGACCGGGATGCCGAGCCGGTTTTCGCCTCGTTCCTCGACTGGCTGAAGCGCGAACGCGTGTTGCCGCAGATCATACTCTACGATCCCGGCGAGGCACTGTACCTGTGCGATCTACAGCGGCGGGGCATGATCCCCTGGGATGACGTTCCCGTGCTCTTCGTCCTTGGCCGCTACACGACATCGCAGCAATCGGCGCCCACGGATCTGCTACCGTTTCTTTCGCCAGGTATTCCGGCCTTCAGTTCCTTCATGGTCTGCGCCTTCGGCCGCGACGAGGCTGCCTGCGTGTCCGCCGGGGCGCTGCTGGGTGGAGATGTCCGGGTCGGCTTCGAGAACAATCTTCTGCTGCCGGACGGTTCGACGGCGCCCACGAACGCATCTCTGGTCGATACGGTCGCGCGTATGCTCCGAGGCTTTGGACGGCCAATCCAGACCCCCGCCTCATTGCGCCATGCCTGGGGCATGGGCCACCGGTGAATGGATGATCAATCGTCCATCGCAAAGTCGCAGGATCGTCATGAGTATGGGGAGCCATGGAACCCATGTCAGCCTGGCCATCCTGGGTAGCCAATGTTCCGACACAGAGAATCGGCCTTGGAAATTCGAACACCTTGTCGGGCGCCGCTCTCATGCATATATGTCATGCTGTGACATAAATTCCGCATCGAAGACAGCCCCAACGGTCAGTTAGCCGGCTTTGATTCCGGAAGGCAAGAAACCGTTGGTCCGCCCAAGCGAGCGGTTCTGTTCATGTCTGCGATGTAACGTACGAGGTCTGGTTATGGCTCAGGGTTGGTTTGCCGCTCCTGTATCGGTGACGGTGGGCATCTTCGGAAGCATCAGAAACATCATTAGCGCGCGCCAGGCGGATGAACTGCTCCGTGAAAGGCTGTGCCATGGCGGCTCACCCAAAATTCTGGCCGCTCATCATGCCTGTCGAGCCGCGATGGAAGATGAAGCAAAGGCGGAAGCCGCCCGAATGGCATTCATCGAGGCCGCACGGGAAGCGCGCCTGTTGCCCGGCAACTGAAGAAAACTGTTCATCGCGGGTCGGCACTGTCTATACGCCGAGGTAGCGCTGCAATAGTTCCGGCTGCGCCTTGATCTCGGCGGCCGGTCCTTCATGGGCAATGTGGCCGTTGTTGATGATATAGACGCGCTTTGCAAGCGCCAAGGTCGCGGCCAGGTTCTGTTCGACCAGAACGATGGTCTGCCCGGCCTCGGCCAGTTCGCGACAGGCTTTGACGAGATCCTGGACAATAACCGGGGCAAGCCCTTCGAACGGTTCGTCCAGCAGGACGATCTTCGGGTCGCGCACGAGCGCGCGGGCGATCGCCAACATCTGCTGTTCGCCCCCGGAGAGGTCCGTGCCCCGGCTGGTGCGCCTCTCCTTCAGCCGCGGGAACATCTCGTAGATGCGCTCGAGCGGCCACCTGTTATCGGCGGTCAGGCCGGCAAGGATGATGTTGTCCTCGACATTCAGGCTGCCGAAGATGCGGCGATCCTCGTGCACGAGTTGCATGCCGAGTTGCGCGATTCTGTGCGCCTTCCTGCCCGCCAGTTCCTGGCCATCGAACTTGATGCTGCCTGTGCGCGGCGTGACGACACCCATCAGGCTCTTCAGCGTCGTCGACTTGCCGGCGCCGTTCCTGCCAAGGAGCGCGACAACCTCGTTTTTCTCCACGCGCAGCGACACGTCGAACAGAATGTGGCTGTCGCCGTAGTAGCTGTTCAGACCTTCGACCTCGAGCAGGCTCATCAGGCAATCTCTCCGTGAACGCCGCCGAGATAGGCTTCCTGCACTTTTGGATTGGTCTTGATCTGCTCCGGGATGCCGTGAGCGAGGATGCGACCCTCTTGCAGCACAGTGACCGTCTCGACCAGTTCAAACAGCGAATCCATATCGTGGTCGATGATGATCATCGTGCGGCCGCGCGCGATCGACTTCAGCAGCGCAACCGTTTCGACGCGTTCGCGCGGACTCATGCCGGCCAGCGGCTCGTCGAGCAGCAGCAGGCTCGGCGAAGTCGCCAGCGCCAGCCCGATCTCCAGCCGGCGCTTCTCGCCATAGGCGAGTTGCGAGACCAGCGTGTCCGGGCAGTGCGTCAGGTTGACCAGCGCCAGCGTGCGCTCGACCTGCTCGTCGAGGCCCGGGATCTTGCGGATATTGCGGAACAGGTCGAGCCTGAACTTGCCGCGGATTTCGCCAAGCGCGGCGATTGTAAGGTTCTGCCTGACGGTCAGCCGGTCGAAGAGCTGGTTGATCTGGTAGCTCTTGGTCAGTCCGAGCTGGCAGACATCCGTCACGCTCATACCGGTGATGTCGCGGCCCTCGAACACGATTTTGCCCGAGGTCGGCGACACCTCGCAGGTAAGCATCTTGAAGAAGGTGCTCTTGCCGGCACCATTTGGTCCGATGATGCCCCGCGTCTCACCATGGTTGATGGTGAAGTTGATATCGCTGTTGGCCATCAGGCCGCCGTAGCGTTTGCTCAATCCCGTAGCCTGCAAGATGGGACCGGAAGCGTGGTCCGTGGAACGGTGGCGCGCCGGCATCGCCTCGACGACGACCGGCGACGAACACGGCGCGATCGGCGGGGTGATTGCTGCCGCCTCGACGGGCTCAACGGTTTTCCTGGCGCCCGTCGCCAGGTCGTAGACGTCCGCGATGGCGCCGACGATACCGCGCCTCAGGAAGACGACCAGCAGCACGAAAACAATGCCGAGCACCAGCTTCCATGTCGCGCCAAGGTGGAGCGTGTTCTGGAAGAAATCGCTGAGGAAAAGCCACACGGTCGCTCCCACCAGAGGCCCGAACAGTGTGCCGGCACCGCCTATCGCGGTCTGCATGACGAGTTGACCTGATGTATCGAACATGAACGCATCCGGCGGCATGAAGCCCTGCATGACGCCGAGCAGGCCCCCGGCAAAGCCGGCGTAGATCGCGGCGACCACGAAGGCGGTATGCTTGTAGGCGTGGATGTTGTGGCCGAGCGCGGCCGCGCGCAGGGGATTGTCGCGGATGGCGGAAAGAATGGCTCCGACCGGCGAGCGCACGATACGCAGGGCAATCACCAAGCCGACGAAGTACCAGAATGCCAGGAAGGTATACGTCGCCCAGTCGGAATCGAACCTAAGCGTGGTGAAACCGAGAAAGACGCTCGGCGTCGGCACGCCCGGCAGACCGTTCTCCCCTCCGGTATAGGCCGATAGCGGGTTGAACTCGACGAAGAAGAACACTTCCGAGATCGCCACGGTGATCATGGCGAAATAGATGCCGGTGCGCCGGAGCGCGACCATCCCTACGAGATAGCCGACGAAGCCGGCGACGACAGCGCCGATGACGATCGCCACCATGACGTAAGGAAAATTCAGTTCGGTCAACAGGTAGGCGGCGAACATGCCGCCGGTGCCGTAGAAGGCGGACTGGCCGAAGGAAAGCAGGCCGGTGTAGCCGAAGAGGATGTCGAAACCGAGCCCGAACAGGCCCCAGATCAGGATGCGGTTGATGGTTGTCGGCGCGAAGCCGAGATGCGGCAGGACGAAAGGCGCGGCGATCAGTGCGATCACCGTCAGCACCTCGACGAGGAAGGAGCGTTTCATGTTCATGAGCGGACCGCGTTCACTCGCGGCCCGCCGTCCCGAGCAGTCCGTAAGGACGCAGCACCAGCACGAGAGTCATCGCCACGAAAAGCATGACATAGGCATAGCCTGGATTGAACATCGAGGTGATGGAGATGATCTCGCCTGCGATGATGCCGCCGAGCACCGCACCCGGGAACGATCCGACGCCGCCGATGACCACCACGACGAAGGTCTGCACCAGGATCGCCTCGCCGACATCAGGCGCGATCGATACCACCGGCGCGTTGACGATGCCGGCGAAGCCCGCCGCCATGGCGCCGATGCCGAACACCAGCATGAAGACCTTGTAGACGTCGATGCCCAGCGAGCCGACCATGACCGAATCCTCGATGCCAGCGCGCACGATCATGCCGATGCGGGTACGGTAGAGCACGAAATAGAGCGCCAGCAACGCCACGGCAACGATGCCGAGCAACGCCAGACGATAGGTCGGGTAGACCATGAAGCCGAGATTGGTGATGCCTTGGAACAGGCTCGGTGGCGGCACCGTCTTTGACAGGCTGCCGAAGAAGAAGCGCACCCCCTCGACGAAGACGATGCCCAGTCCGAAGGTGACGAGGATCTGATCCTCCTGCGGACGAGCGTAGAAGTAGCGGATGATAAGCCGCTCCATAAGGACGCCGACCATCATGACGAAGAGGGAGCCGGCGATGAGCGCAACGATGAAGGAGCCCGTATAGTCATAGGCGACCCAACCGGCATAGCCGCCGAGCATGAACATCGCGCCATGCGCAAAGTTGAGCACGCCGAGCGTGCCGTAGATGATGGTCAGACCGGAGGAAATCAGCGCCAGAAGCGCGCCGAGCACCAGCCCGTTGAAGCATTGCGAAATGAAATTAGCCCAATTGACCACGCTGCCGCCCGCTTTGAGGTTGATGAATAGCCTGTCGCGTTGCCGTCCAGCCCGCCATCATGACAGGCAATGCGTTGCCATGCGATAGTTAATCGGCCAGACCTCAAGCGGCAAAGACACTGCTTCGCGCCCTCTTTGGTCTGCCGTAAACGGGATGAAGTCCTTCTCCGCATCGATGACGCGGAGAAGGCAGTTGTGACCGTCAGGTGTAATCGCCAAGCTTGCAGCCGAAGGCGTCCGGCTTCTGCATCAGCCCTTCGCCCGGCACGACGTCGAGCACCTCCCAGAAATCCTCGTCGTTCTTCATGTCCTTCGGCGCCTTGCCGCGGACGATGACGACGGGACGGATCAGCTGATGGTCCTCGGGCCGGAACTTCACGTCGCCGACCATGGACGGGAAGGTTTCGCCCTTCTCGTATTGTTTGATGACGTCCGGCGGATAGAAGGTGCCGGCTTCCGAGACCATGCGCGCCCAGATGGCGAACTGCATGTAGCTGTTCTCGGCGCCCCATTCCGGCCGGTAGTTGTACTTCTTCTGGAACTCGTCGACGAACATCTTGGCGAGCGGATACTTGTCCTCCATCGTCCACCAGAAATCAGTGGCGGCAAACACGCCTTCAGTGAGTTCGGCACCGACCTCCTTGGCCAGGAACGGAATCTGGTAAGGGATCACCATCTTCATGTTCGGCGTCAGGCCGAATTGCTTGGCCTGCTGCACCGACAGCACGGCGTCACGCCCCCAGTTGACGTTGATGATGAACTCGGCACCGGAATTGGCGATGTTGGTGAGATACTGGCTGAAGTCCTGCGTGCCCAGCGGCGAGATCTGATTGGTCACCATTTCCCAGCCGCCATTGGCTGTCAGATAGTCGTTGACCGACTTGGTTACCGTATGGCCATAGGTGTAGTCGGGCGTCATGAACGCCGCTTTCTTGCCCTTGCCGAAGTTCTTCAACAGCACCGGGCCTATAGCGTTGGCGCAAGTCTCACCATAGACGCACTGGCGGAACGAGTAGCGTGCGCAATCCTTGCCGGTGGTGTCGTTCGAGCCGGATATGGCCACCAGATAGAGGATCTTCTCACGTTCCGCGAACTTGTTCAGCGCCACCGCGACTGCCGACGAGGTCGACCCCGTCATGGCGATGATCTTGTGGTCGTTGATGAACGTCTGCTGAGACTGCACGGCATTGTTGGGCTTGGCACCGGAATCGGCGACGACAAGTTCCACCTTCTTGCCGAGCACACCCTTGTCGACCTTCGGCGCGATCTGCTTGAGCAGATCGCTACCGGCGTTGATGTGCTCGACGGCTAGCTGCATACCCTTGAGCTCGTCCTCACCCTGTACGGCATAGGCGCCAGTGCGCGGCACGGTGGCGCCGATATAGACGGTGTCGCCCTGTGAGCCTGCCGGCCATGTGCCGATTGCCGGCTTGTCGTCCGCGGCATAAACCGGACGAATGAAGGAAGCCGGCAACATGAAGCTGCCGGCAAAGCCGGCACCAGCATGAAGCAAGGTACGGCGGGACAGGTTGGCTGGTTTATGATCGTCGAATAGCATCGGATATTCCTCCCTCGGCAAGACCTCCAGGGGCACTCGTTGTTGCCCCATTTTCCTCCGGCCGTGGAAACAAGCCGGATCGCACTGGCATTCGCAGCCGCGGGAGCGGTTCGGTCAATGCAACTTTCGTTGGATGATTTGGATTAATGATCTAGATTAACAAGCCACCGCAGGATGCTGTGGACGATCGGCCTCTCGCAGTTTGGAACATTGGTATGCCACTGACCGGTCACGCGATCATGACCAGACTGACGCGCGTCATGAAACTGGACGCGGCCGACCTCGCCAGTCTTGAAGCAATCTTCGAACGCGACGTGACTGTCAGGAAGCGAGAGGAACTCGTCATCCATGGGTCGCAGTTCCGGAGCCTGTGCTTTATCAAAGAGGGCTACGCGATCCGCTACAGGCTGCTGCGGAGCGGCAAGCGACAGATCCTCAAGCTCATCCTGCCCGGCGACGTCATCGGGTTTCCGGTCAGCTTTTTCGATCGGTCCACCTATGCTGTCGTGGCATTGACGGAATTGACGTGCACCGTCTGCTCGCTCGATTCCTACATCCGTCTCTGCTACGAGCAGCCGCAATTCGGGCTGGTCTTGAGTTGGCTCGCCGCGCAGGAGGCAGCGAACTACGCGGAGCACATTGTCAATCTCGGCCGCCGCACACCGATCGAACGGTTGGCCCACCTTCTTCTCGAGATTCATGCGCGCCTTGTCGAGGTAGGACTTGCGCCAGAGACGAGTTTTGATCTGCCCTTCTCGCAGGAGGTCATGGCGGACGCACTCGGGCTGAGCGTGCCACATCTCAACCGGGTCATGCAGCAGCTGCGCGCCGAACAGCTGATCACCAGCAAAGCGCGGCTCATCGCGTTGAGCGACCCCGCGGGTTTGCGACGACTGGCCCAGTATCAGCCGCAGAACCTCGTGCCGATCCCCTTGCTGGAACGGCACCACTGACGACAGAGGCCACGCCTGGCGACGGTCGCGCGTCAAACGAATGTCGTATCGCCCCTCTTGCCCCGGAGCGCTTGAACTCCAGTTTCAGGCTCTAGCCAATGGCGTTCCCGAACGGCTTTGGTTGATGCCACCACCAGCCTGCGGCTCATTGCCGATGGCACAACAAAAGACGCTTAGGGAGGAGACACCATGTCAAACAGCATGCTTCATCTGGCCGGCGCCTTGCTGGCCGGCGCGGCCCTCGCATTTTCATCGGGCGCGGCATCCGCGGACGACATCGTGCTTGGCGCATCGGTGCAGTTGACCGGCGCCTCGGCCAATACCGGCCGCTATTACAAGGACGCCTACGAGTTCGCGATCGACAAGATCAACGCAGCCGGCGGTGTCACCGTGGGCGGCGAGAAACACAAGCTGGCGCTGAAAATCTACGACAACCAGTCGGATGTGAATTTGAGCGTGCGGCAGTACACGCAGTTGGTCTCGCAGGACAAGGTCGCCCTGCTGCTCGGGCCGTTCGCGTCGAATTTCGCGCTGGCGGATTCGGCCGTTTCGGAAAAGTACCGGATACCGATGGTTCAGGGCGGCGGCGCGTCCGACCAGATTTTCTCGCGCAAGTTCAAATACATATTCGGCACGCTGGCGCCGGCGAGCAACTATTTCGGCTCGACGGTGAAGATGCTGAAGGAACTCGACCCGGCACCCAAATCCGTCGCGCTTCTCTATGCCGACGACGCTTTCGACGTCTCGGTAGCGGATGGCACGCGGCCATTGCTGAAGGATGCGGGGCTGACGATTGCCATGGACGAGAAATACAGTTCCAACGCCAGCGACTTCAATTCGCTGCTGTCACAGATCAAGAGCAATGGCGCCGAGGTCGTCCTGGTAGCCGGCCACGAAACCGAAATCCTCAATTTCGTGCGCCAGGCGAAAAGCCTCGCCGTCGCCCCAAAGCTCTACTCCTTCACCGTCGGCGTACCGAGCGAGGATTTCCGCAAGGCGCTGGGCGCCGACGCCGACTATGCCTTCGGCATGACCGCCTGGCTGCCTTCGGCGGAGCTGAAGGACAAATGGTTCGGCAATGCCGCTACCTTCGCCAAGGACTACAAGGCGAAATACAACTACGATCCCGATTACCACGCCGCGTCGGCCGCGGCCGATGTCGAGGCACTGGCACAGGCGATCGAGGATGCCGGTGGCACCGACCCCGCCAAGGTGCGCGATGCGCTCGCCAAGCTCAACCTCGACAGCCTTTACGGCAAGATTGCCTTCGCCGAAAACGGTCAGATCAACCTGTCCCAGACGGTGATCCAGGTTCAGGGAACGGAGCTCAAGGCGATCTATGGCGCCAACGGTTTCGTCGAGAAACCGAAATATCCGATGCCGGCCTGGGACAAGCGCTGACCTTTGACAAGGTCGGACTGAGGGGAACGGCGTGGATCTGCTGGCGCAAATCCTGATCAACGGCATCCTGCTGGGCGGCCTCTACGCCATCATGGCGCTCGGGCTCGCCCTTGTCTGGGGCGTGCTCAACATCGTCAACTTGGCGCATGGCGCCTTCATCATGCTGGGCGCGTACCTGTCCTGGCATCTCTACACCTATCTCGGCATCGACCCTTTCCTCGGCCTGCCGATGACGGCCATAATCATGTTCACGCTCGGCTACGCGGTGCAGCGCGGTCTGCTCAACCTTGTCGTGCGCGGGCCGATGTTCAACACGTTGCTGATCACCTTCGGTTTGGAGGTGGTGCTGACCTATCTGGCACAGCTTGCCTTTTCCGCCGACTTCCGCACCATCAACCCGCCCTATGCCGGCAATAGCATCGCGCTCGGTCCGGTCGTACTGCCGCAGGCGCGACTGATGGCGTTCGGCGTCGCCGTCGTGCTGACGCTCGCCATGTGGGCTTTCCTGCTGCGCTCCAAGCTTGGCCGCGCCATCCGCGCCACCGCGCAGAACCTCGTGGCGGCAAGGCTTTACGGCGTCGAGCCGCGTCACCTTTATGCCGTGACCTTCGGCATAGGCATCGGACTTGCCGGTGCTGCCGGCGGGCTTTACGGCACGGTGTCGCAGATAAATCCCTATATCGGCGCGGCATTGACCGCCAAATGTTTCGCCATCTCCATCATCGGCGGACTGGACAATCCGTTCGGCGTCCTGATCGGAGGGCTGTTCCTCGGCATCATCGAGTCACTGGCGGTGCTCTATATCGGCGCGACTTTCGCCGACGTGGCAAGCTTCGGCGTGCTGGTCGCCGTACTGATCGTGCGGCCGAGCGGCCTGCTGGGCAAAACCGCATGACCGCTCTCCGCATAATCATCGCGTTGGTCGTGATCGCCGCGCTCGCCACCGTGCCGTGGTTCGGTTCGGACGTGCTGGTCCAATTCGGCATCAATGCACTGCTGCTGGCTGTTCTGGCGCAAGGCTGGAACATCATCGGGGGCTATGCCGGCTATGCCTCGTTCGGCAATTCGGTGTTTTACGGCCTCGGCAGCTACGGCGTCGCCATCGCCATGGTCCAGTGGGAACTGCCCTTCGCCATCGGGCTGGTGTTCGGCGTGGCGCTGGCCCTCGTCTTCGCTTTTCTGCTCGGCCTGCCGGTGCTCAGGCTCAAAGGGCATTATTTCGCGATCGCGACCCTGGCTCTGGCGCAGGTCATGATCGCCATTGTCTCCAATATCGAATTGGCCGGCCAGAATATCGGCCTCGTGCTGCCGCCGCTCAACAACGACCCGTTGTTCTACGAACTGGCGCTCGGGCTGCTGGTGCTGACGACGCTGACCATCTTCTGGCTGACACGGAGCCGCTTTGGTTTCGGACTGATCGCCATCCGGGAGAACGAGGAAGGTGCTGCCGTCATGGGCGTCAACACGACGCTCTACAAGGTGCTCGCCTTTGCCCTCTCCGGCATATTCAGCGCGCTCGCCGGCGGCATTCACGCCTACTGGATCACTTTTCTCGACCCCGAAAGCGCCTTCGACATCAGCCTCAACGTCAAGATGATCATCATGGCCGTATTCGGCGGGCCGGGCACCATCCTTGGCCCTGTCGTCGGTGCCTTCACCCTTTCAGCGGTGTCGGAATTCCTGTCGAGCGAGGTGACCAGTGTCGCCGGCCTGTTCTTCGGCATCGTGGTGGTGGCCGCCGTGGTGCTGATGCCGCGTGGGCTGGCCGACGTGGTGCGTCGTTTCCGCAAGTCGGGATGGCGCTATTTCATCGAGAACATCCGGGCACATCGCATATGAGCACGATCCTCCAAATCAGCCATGCCACGCGCCGCTTCGCTGGGCTGATCGCCGTCGACGATGTCTCCTTCACGCTCGACGAAGGCGAAATCCTCGGCGTCATCGGGCCCAACGGCGCAGGCAAGACGACGCTGGTCAGCCTGATCAGCGGCACGCTGGCGCCAAGTTCCGGCGATATCATTTTCGCCGGACAGTCGATCGCCAAACTGCCTGCTTACCGGCGCGCTCGGCTCGGTATTGGCCGCACCTTCCAGATCATGCGGCCCTTTCCCGGCCTGTCGGTTCTGGACAATGTCGCCGTCGGCGCGCTGTTCGGCCACGGCGGTGGCGAAGCCGATCTCAACCGCGCGCGCGAAAGGGCGCGCGGCTACCTCGACTTCGTCGGGCTTGGCAAATCCGTCGACCAGCGCGCCGACGAACTTGGCGGCCCGGGCCGCAAGCGGCTGGAACTCGCCAAGGCGTTGGCCATGCAGCCGAAGCTTCTGTTGTGCGATGAGGTGATGGCGGGATTGAACCACGTCGAGATCGACGAGGTGATCGACGTCATCCGCAAGGTGCGAGATCAAGGCATCTCCATTCTGGTGATCGAACACGTCATCAAGGCGATCAAGAGCCTGTCGGACCGGCTGCTGGTGCTGCACCATGGCGAAAAGATCGCCGACGGCGCGCCGGATGCGGTGCTCTCCGACAAGACGGTGGTCGAGGCCTATCTCGGCAAGAGGCGCGCATGAGTGCCGCGGCGAAGAAAGGCCAGGCGCCGCTGCTGAAGGTCGCCGACCTTGGCGCCGGTTATGGCGGCATGCCGGTGCTGCGGAACGTTTCGCTTGAAGTGCACAAGGCCGAGATCGTCGCCCTGGTCGGCGGCAATGGTGCCGGCAAGACGACATTGCTCCGCGCCCTGTCGCGTGTGATCGCCGCCACCGGAAAGATCGAATTTTCCGGCCGGGATCTGGTGCCGATGACCTCGGACGAAGCGTTTGCGTCAGGGCTCGTGCAGGTGCCGGAAGGCCGACAATTGTTCGATCGCATGACCGTCGAGGACAATCTCTTGATGGGCGCCTACCGGCGCAGCGACAAGGCGGCCGTGCAACGCGATCTCAAACGCATGTACGGCCTCTTTCCCCGGCTTGGCGAACGCAAGAAGCAGCTTGCCGGATCGATGTCGGGCGGCGAGCAGCAGATGTGCGCCATGGCGCGCGGGCTGATGGCGGCACCCGTCCTGCTTATGATCGACGAGATGAGCCTTGGCCTGGCGCCGGTCGTGGTCGAGCAGTTGATGGCGGTGCTGGCGACCATCCGCGACGAGGGCGTGACCATCCTTCTGGTCGAACAGGACGTGCATCTGGCGCTGTCGGGCGCCGACCGTGGCTATGTCATGGAGACCGGCCATATCGTGCACCGGGGCGCGGCCAAGGAACTCATCGACGATCCCGAAGTTCGCCGCGCCTATCTGGGGCTTTGAACCCGGGTTGGTCTTCCGCCTTTCGGGCACACGAAAGCCTGACCGGTACACAATGACGAAGCCGCCAACATTTGGGAGCTACTTTTGCTTCGCGGCATGGCGCTCGAAGGTAGCCAAGATACGTTCCGCCAGCCTCGAATAGTCACCGTCGAAATGGTGACCGCCCGCCGTCCGAATGACCTCGGCGCCCCGGGAGACCAATTGCGGGCAAAATGAGTCGGTCTCTTCCTCACCGTAAAAGCATTGAATGGCCGCAGCCGGCATGCGCCCGACGGCTGGTTCGACGGGAGTGGCTTTCGCGCTCGGCGGGGCTCCCAGCCACCCGGCGACGGTAATCTTCCAATCGGCCGCGCCCGCGAAGCCCAATAGCGAAACAATCGCGACACGCTGCCTGAGATCGGCGGGCAACCCGTCATAGGCGAACGGCAGGACGTCCGCCCCAAACGAATAACCGATCAACGCCACCTTGTCGGCATGCCACTTCGCGCCATAGGCTGAAATGACACTCGCCAGGTCGGCTGCCGTTTGCTCCGGCGATTTCTCGTTCCAGAAATAGCGAACGCTGTCCCAGCCGACCACGGAAACCCCTCGCGCCTGCAGATCCTCAGCTATGGTCTTGTCGAGGTCGCGCCAGCCTCCGTCGCCCGACAGCACGATCGCCATCAGCCCCGAGGGTTTCGAAGCCGGCAATTCTATAAGTGGCAGGGCGGCCACGCCCTGGGCCGTTCCCTGGTCCAGATGCGGTCCGACCAGCCCAGCCAACATGTCATCGCGACTACCGGAGTTGACTGACTGGAGGGTCAATGGCGTAGCTGCGGCGCGAAGCCGGTCGAAGTGTTCTCTCGCGCTCGCGGGCTCGGACGCCGTCAGCCCGACGTCCCAGAAGCCGTGCAGCGGTGAAATCGGCCCATAGGTGTAGCCGCCGGCGCCGAGCGTCGACGGTGCGCCCGCGCAAACCGGGCGCTTGCCGCTCAAGCCGATGCTGGGGTCCAGCGATACGGCGCCCGCCAGCGTGTTGACCGGCGCTTGCGCCAGAATGGCCCCGGCAAGGGTGCCGCCTTCTCCGGCGCCGGCGAGGATCGGAAAGTGATATTCAAGGCCGCCATGCGTGCGCTGCAACTGGCGGCTGAGTGCCTCCACGTCGCCGACGAGATTGTCACATGGGCGATCGCCATCGGCGATTCTGTCGAGATAGAGCTTTGTATCGACGCCGACCGCGAGTGCCCCGTTCTTGCCCAGAGCGTCCAACGTAGTCTGATCGGCAGCACTCCAGCCGCCGATATCGGAAAACACCAGGACGTATCCGCGCATCGGTCCCTCGGGCAAGGCGACATGGACGTCGCCGAAGCGGCCACCGTCAAGCGCCAAGACGGGTGTGGCAGAAAGCATTGCCGCTGCGGCAAGCAGGCAGGCGAAGAGCCTATTCACGGTTCGAAAGCTCCTTTGGTCTCTTGAACCCCCTGCCGATCAAAGTGGTGGCATCGGCAAGGGCCATGAAAGGACTGAGCGTGCCCGACGCCGCCACATAGCGTGGCTCCCATATCGGATTGAACTTGTCCTTGAAAAGTCTCAGGCCGCGAAAGTTGTAGAACGGGCTGCCATAGTGCCGGATGATGGCCCCCAGCCTGTTCCAGCGGGAAGAGAGGGGTGGAGACTCGATGCCGCTGAGCGGCGCCATGCCAAGACTGAGGCAACGGCAATTCAGTTCCTTGAGCTGAAGCATCAGATTCGTGAACAGGAATTCCATCGCGTATGGTGACGTGCCGCGTGCGTGCCGCATCAACCCTGTCGATGCTTCCCGAACCGAACTGGTCGTCATCACGGTGACGAAAGAGGTGGGCACGCCATGTTGACGGACGAGCGCGACCCATTGGGACTCGAGATAGCGTGGTTCGAACGCGGCAACCGAGAAGCCTTTTTCGCCGTTCCGCCGTGTTTCGAGCCAATCCGACGAGATCGTTTCCAGCGCGGCGAGGATGAAAGCCACACGATCCGGCGGCACCAATTCGAAGGTTAGTCCATCGCGCTCGCCACGTTTGAGCGCATAACGAAGATGGGCTTTCGCACCGCCCTGGAGACTGAAGTCGGTGAGCGGCACACATGCTTCCTCGCCGAGCTTCATGACGGTCAGGCCGGCATCCAGGTAATATGGCAGGCTCTCGGGGCGTATCTGGTAAAAAGCCGCCCGCCCGCCATGGCCGTCAGCGAGCCCGATGAAACGCCGGATCAGTTCCGTCCATTCCTCGCACGGGCCGACGGGGTCAAAAAGCGCAAGCCAACTGCGCCCGCGCTTGCCGTACATGATGAAAGCCTTGCCGGAGGTGGAAAAGAGCAAGCTCTTGTCTCCCATCATCGCAAGCAGGCTTTCGCTGCGGCCCTGCAGGTCGATGATGCGCGATGCATGCGCGAGCGCGGCGGCATCGGGCGGCGAGGCAAGGCCCTTGGGCGGGCGAAGCAACTCCCACAGGCCAAATGCTATCGCGATGACTGCTGCTCCGAGCAAGGCGCGCAATGCCCGCGGAGCCTGCGCGTCGAATTCGAACTGCCACCAAAGGTCGTGAGCCGTGTAGTCGACGTCGCGGAAGGCCAGAAAAAAGATCAGTTGGGCAGCGACCAGGATGACTGCCACCGCGACGAACCAGCCAATCGTGAATGGTTGTTCGAGCATCGAGGCCGGACGATCGAACTGCCGCCGCGTCGTGAGAAGAAGAGCAATCAGGAAAGAAAGGAAACCTGCCTCGCCATAGGCCAGCCCCTTGGCGAGTGACAGACCCAGGCTCGCGATTGCCAGCGCCAGTGCAATCCACCAGGCGCCGTCCCGCCGCTCGAAGAGACCGCGAGCGACAAACAGGAAGACAAGGCCCAACAGACTGCCGAGGAAGTGCGATGTCTCGACAATCCACAGCGGCAGCCGCATGGACAGGATTGCCAGCCGGTGCCCGAAAGTAGGTGTTGCGCCGGAAATGAGCAGCATCACTCCGGCCGCGAAAGATATGACGCCCATGAAGCGCGGTGCCAGACCGGCGGCGGCTCGGACAAGGCGATCGTCGCGGGATCGTTCGTGGCCGATGGCAAGGCGGGTCTCGAAGATTGCCAGCAGTGCCGCGGAAAGCGCCAGCGGCACGGCGAAATAGATGCCGCGATAGGTCAACAGGGCCGCCGCAATCGAATCGGGAGAAGCCTGTCCTTTGAGAGCCCAAAGCACGACCGCCTCGAAGACCCCAATCCCGCCAGGCAGATTGCTCACCGCGCCCAAGGCGGTGGCGGCCGAGAACACCGCGGCAAAGGTCAAGAAATCGATCGGTGCGCCGGGCAGAAGGATCCACAGCGCCGCCGCGGCACCGGTCAGGCGCGTCGCGGCCAGCAGCAGTTGCGCCGCCGTGAGCATCCTGCTCGGGCCGGCAATTGAAAACGCGCCTATTCGCAAGGTGCCGCGCGGACCGAAGAACACGATGGCCACCGCCGCCGAGAGAGCCATCGCCGATATCAGTCTCAGCAACTCCGGCCGCCATCCCAAGAGATGCGCGACCGGTACCGGCTCCATCAGCCCGGCGAATCCGCCGAACCCGGCAAGTCCCAGTCCGAAACCTCCGGCAATGAATAGCAACAGCCGGGCAATGTCGCGCGACCTGATGCCGACAGCGCCATAGATACGATATCGAACCGCCGCGCCGGTGAGGGTGCCGAAGCCCACGGCATTGCCCAGCGCGGTGCCGCAGAACCCCGCCAGAAACGGTGCCAAAAGAGGAGTGCGACCGCCAACATAACGAACCGCACAGACGTCTCTTGCGACGAGTGCGGCAAAGCTCAGGATCGTCGCGCAGATCGACCAGCCGATGGCGGCGGCGGGCATGTGACGCATCGCCCTGACAAGAGCTTCGTAATCGAGGTCTTGGACGACATCGCTGAAACCGGCGATGGTCAGTCCGATGGCCACGAAGACAGTGAGCGACGCCGCGATGCGGCGAAGCGGTCCGCCAAAGTGGCGCGCCCGCGCGACTTCGCAGCCGATCGTCGGGTCCGCCGACTTCAAGATACTGTTCACGGATATCCCGGTATTGCGCGGTTCGAAGGCAAGTGCCGCGCTCGCGCCGTCATGCCCTTATCTCCTGACGCTGGAACGATACGTATGCGATCGTGAACAGCAGAAGAAGCACCGCGATCATGCCGGCAAGCTGCGGCCAGATGAGCGCCATGCTCAGCGAAAACGGCAATGGCGCGCCCATCACGGCGCCGCTCATCTGGTCGGCGAACAGCAGGCCGAGCGAGCGTGTCGCCGGGTTGAGCAGCGCAAGCGTGGCTTCGCCGTAAAGCGTGTTGGGCGAGACGCGGGCGATCGCCTGCTCGAGACCGATCTGGTGCACCGCCGTCATCGGATCGAGGGGATCGATCGGCACGACCACACCTGCGATCAGGGGCGCCAGCATCGGCCAGAATACGGTGAACAGCAGCCAAACGGTGAGTGCGCACAACGCCGATGTCGCCGGCGATCTGACAAGGGTGGAGAAAGCCATCGCCATTGCCAGCCAGACGCCGGCATAGACAAAGGACGCGAAAAGGAAGGCAAGTCCGCGCGCGACTTCCTCGCCGCTCGGGGGTAGGCCGAGCAACAGCATGCCGAGGCCGGTGACCAGCAGCCACAATGCCAGCAGGCAGATGGCGATGACCAGGAGCCCTCCCAGAAACTTGCCGGCAAGCAGCGCGTCGCGGTAGATCGGCTGCGACAGGATGCGCGACAGGGTGCGGCGGCTGTATTCGCCGTTGATGGCATCGAAGCCGAGCGCGATCGCCACCAGGGGAATGAGAAAGCCGAGGAAGGAGACAAACGAAGGCAGCGGCGGCTGCGCCGTGGTGAACAGGCGCAGGAACAGGAACGGGTCCTCGCCCAGCGTCGCCTTGATCTGGCCGATGGCCGCATAGACCGAGCCGATCGCCGTCAGGGCGACGAGGAGCATGACCAGGTGGATGCGGACGCTGGTCATATGATCGGCCGCTTCCTTGAGCGCGACCGTCGACAGGCCGACAAAGGGCGACCCTTCACGCCGCTGCGTCATGGCTCTCTCCCTCGAAAAAGCGGACATAGACCTCGTCGAGACCGGACTGGCGAATGCTCATGGCATGAAGCGCGCCTCCCGCCGCCACGACCAGCCGGGCAATGTTGGCCCTGATGTCGGCGTCGGTGTGGACGCGCCATCGCCCCGGCCTCAGAGGTGTCACCCCCAACACATGCGGCGTGCCCGCCAGTACGAGGCGCAGATCGGCTTTCTCGGCTTCCACCTCGACCACATGCGTGCCGCCGAGCACCTCCGAGGTCAGGTCGTCGACCCGGCCGATGAGCCCGATGCGGCCCTTTCGGAAAAGTGCGACACGGTCGCAGATCGTCTGCATCATGCCAAGCAGATGCGAAGAGAGCACGATTGTGACGCCGTCGGCGGCAAGCTCGCGGATATGGTCCAGCAGTTCCTGCGTCGATTGCGGATCGAGACCCGAGGTCGGCTCGTCGAGGATGGCGATCTCGGCCTGCTTGACGAGCACTTCGGCCAGGCCGAGCCGCTGGCGCATGCCGCGCGAGAAGGTCGCGACGCGGCGATCGGCGACATCGGCCAGCCTTACACGCTCCAGAGCCGCGGCGATGCGCCGGTTCGCCTCCTCGGCGACAAGGCCCGCGAGTCTCGCCGAGTAGACCAGGTTTTCGCGCGCCGTAAGCTGGTCGTAGAAGCCTATCTGATCCGGCAGATAGCCGACCCTGCGCTTGACCGCCAGCGGCTGGCGCAGCGGGTCGAGGCCCAGAACTCGAATTGTGCCGGAAGTCGGTTCGGTAAGACCGAGCAAGAGCAGGATCGTGGTGGTCTTGCCCGAACCGTTGGGGCCGAGCAAACCGAAGACCTCGCCCTTGCCGACGCCAAGATCGATGCCGTCGACGGCGGCAATGCGGCCGTAGCGCTTGACCAGGCTGGTCGCTTCGATGACCGTGTTCATCGCCGGCCATACCGGGTTACGGCAAAAGCCAGCATCAGCGCCGAGGCGCCGATGACGCCGAGGCCGGTGACTCCCCACAGCGTCGAGGTGCGCACCGTGACGCGGAAATTGGCGTCGTCGGAAGTCCCTTCGCCATTGGCACGGACCGAAACCATGTAGTCACCGGCAATCGCCTGCGCGGACGGCGTCATCGAGACGCCGACATCGGACGTAGCGCCAGGCGCGATCTCGTCGACCTTTTCGGGGCTGAAGGCCACTTTCCATCCAGAAGGCGGGCTTGCCGTCAATTTCAGGTCGCGGGCGGGCGCCGAGCCATTGTTGGAGAGCGTGAAGGTGAAGGTCCGTTCCTGACCCGCCGTGGCGTTGCCGGAAAGCCGACCTTGGGGACCGGAAAGTGAGATCGTTGGCCTGCCGGTAACGTCGAGGACCAGCTTCGTATCGGCACTGACATTGCCGCCGCTGGCGGCGATGTCGACGGGGTAGTGGCCCGCCTGGGCATTGTCCGGCGGCTGGACACCGACCGAGAGCGTCTTCGACTCACCGGCCTTCAGCGGCAGGCTGGTCAATTCCTGCGATCCGTAGCCCTGCTTGAAGGTCACCTGAAAGCCGGATGGTGCCCGCGACAGGAGATTGACCGTCGTGTCCTCCTGTCCCTCGTTCTTAATGTCGACCTGGAAGTCGAATGCCGACTTGGCCGTGCCGCGCAACGCCGGCAGCTTCGGCTCCAGTGTCAGCTTCGCCGGCTCGGTCTTGGCAAGGGTCAGTTGCATGGGCAGTTTGAGGGCCTCGCCACCGGACTTGCCCGAGACGGCGAAGTCGATCGCCTTGACGCCACCGGCCGCCGGTGGCGTCAGTTTCAGTGTCAGGCCGACCGTATTGTCGGCGCCGGCGATCGCCGCGGAGACTGGTTTGCCGCCGCCGTCGATTTCCCATTTCCAGCCGGTCGGCAAGCCATCGACGCCAAACTCGACACGCTGGGGCGGCAGGCCATGGTTGGCCAGGCTCAGGGGAACGCTCACCTCCTTGCCGACCTGGGCGGAAAATTCCGGATAGGGCGTCGTCAGCCACAGGCCGGTCGGCATCTGGCCGGCAAGCGCCGCGCCCGAGGCCGCGGCCTGCTGGGCGCGCGCCGGGACGACGTTCAACAGCAGACCGAGGCCTATCAGAGCTGTAGCCAGTTGTGTCGTCGGGTTGGGAAAAGACATACGAATAGATGCAGGATTCACATCCGCCTCCCGCGCGATGTTGGCAAATAGTCGTTTTCTTGCAAAGCCTTAGGCAGCTTGATGCAACGAGGAAAACTAGCGATCCGTTTATGGCGCCAATGGGGCGAATCGACTCATCGGCGGGATCCTCACGAAATTGTAACCGAACGTGTTGTTGCGTGATCGAAGCAGGCCACGAGATGGGCACGGCGATCGGCGTGCCGAGATCATGACACCGTGGCAATGCGATGATTGAAGAGGCGACGGCGGCCGGAGGCGCTTCTGCGACCGTCGGTCCATGGATCCCTTGCCTCGAACGTGGCGCCCGCTAGCTTTTTGGCATGGATAGCCGAACGGTGCTGATTTCCGGCGGAGGAATTGCAGGGCCGGCCCTCGCCTTTTGGCTCGATGCAGCTGGGTTCCAGCCAACGCTGATTGAGCGAGCGCCAAGGCTACGCACCGGAGGATATGTCATTGACTTCTGGGGCCTCGGATACCGCATCGCCGAACGAATGGGACTTGGTGCCGACATCGACCGTGTAGGTTACCACGTGCGCGAGGTTCGCATCGTGAATGATCGCGGAAAGCGGCTTGCCGGTTTTGGCACGGGCGTCTTCAGCGATCTGACGGATGGGAGATATGTGACGCTCGGGCGCAGCGATCTCTCGCGATTGCTGTTCGAAAAGATCAAGAACACGACCGAGGTCATTTTCGACGATGAGATCGTCAGGCTTCAGGAGCAGTCAGACGGGGTGAAGGTTCGGTTACATGGTGGAGCCGAGCGTCAGTTCGATCTGGTGATCGGCGCCGATGGGTTACATTCGGCCGTTCGCCGGCTGGCCTTCGGCCCCCAGGCCAGGTTCGAGAAGAAACTCGGCTACGCTGTCGCGGCCTTCGAGGCGGGTGGCTATCGTCCGCGCGATGATGACGTATACTTGATGTACGCGCGGCCTGGGCAAATGGTCGGCCGTTTCACGCTTCGTGACAACCGCACGCTTTTTCTGTTCGTCTTTGCCGTCGACAGCGATGCCATGCCAGTCGCGCTGGCCATGCAGAAGAAAATGCTGCGGGAGCGTTATGGCGATGGAAACTGGGAATGCCCTCGCATCCTGGAGGAGTTGGATCGTACGGACGAACTCTATTTCGACAGCGTCAGCCAGATCAGGATGAACAGTTGGTCTCGAGGCCGCATTGCCCTGACCGGCGATGCCGCATTTTGCGTGTCCCTTTTGGCTGGACAAGGATCGGCCCTGGCCTTGATTTCCGCCTATGTGCTGGCAGGCGAGTTGCTCAGGGCCGACGGGCGGTGCGAGGAAGCTTTTCCCCGATACGAAGAATTCCTGCGGGATTACATCAACGCGAAGCAGCAAGGTGCCGAGCGATTTGCTGGAGCCCTTGCACCAAGAACGCGACTGGGCCTGTTATTCCGCAACCTGGTGATAAGGACATTCGCAATCCCCGGACTGGCACGTGTGGCGTTCGGAAGGGAAATTACCGACACCTTGCAGTTGCCTGACTATCACTGGCCATCCCCGTGAATTGACCACCGCAAAGCCCTGCCTTTGGGATACAACGCCTCAACGGTTGCGGGCGCCAGGCTTTCGAAAAATGTCTATCGGGCTGGAATAGTTTCGCCCCTGGCTCAGTAATTGGGGCAATGAGGGTGAGCTTTCGGCGTGGCGGCAACTGGCAGGCCAAGGTCGGACAAAGGGAGCGACAGCGCGGGTAACGATGTTTTTCGACAGCTCAGCGCTTTGCGTTCGGGAGGAGCGCGCTCCCATCAGGCCCAGCGGTTATTTCCCTGACCGCTGGGCCGATCCACATGTCCAAAGCACACTTGAACGACTTCGAATTCTATCCATGAAGCGAATTCTATCCATGAAGATTGTGAGGCGCAGGGCCTCTGAATTTGGGGCACGAATCACTCTTGCCGTAGGCAGCGATCGGCTGGGGACGGCGTCAAGGGTGGCTCGGAACAAGGCGAAATGAGAGCGAAGTTCGACGTTACACCTTACCTGGAGGATCTTTGGCGCTATGGGCGCGTGCTCACGCGGGATGATGCTGACGCCGATGACCTGGTTCAGGAGGCGCTCGCTCGCGCACTTTCACTGGCCGGCACCTATGATGCTTCTCGTCCGCTGCTGCCTTGGCTGATCAGAATTGTTCGCAATACGTTTCTGACCGGCGCGGCCCGTGCGAACGCCGACAAGCGGCGCCTTGAGTCTTACGCCGAAACGTCTGACACGGCGTTGCTCCCATCACAGGAGCATAGCGCTGAACTGTCCAACGTAAGGAAGGCACTGGTCGGATTGCCAACCGAGCAAGCGGAAGTTCTCCATCTGGTCGGCGTGCTGGGCTTCACCTATTCCGAGGCCGCCGAATTGCTGGGGGTGCCAACAGGAACCGTCATGTCGCGCCTGAGCCGCGCACGAGCCGCCTTGAAGCGCAACATGGAAAAAATGAGCGGCTTCGCACCGGCTCAGTTTAAGGTAGTGGGAGGCCGTGATGTGGCCAAGTGATCGCGTTTCCGAGGAAGAAATCAACCGCCTCCTCGATGGCGAACTGTCGCCGTCGCAGAGATCCGACCTGCAGGCACGTCTTGCCCTGGAACCGGAACTGGCGGCGGAAGTGTTTGCTCATGCGCAGCGCATGGGGTCACTGCGCGACGTCCAGCCCCAGCGGTTGTTTCCGCCTTCTGCGAGCCTGCAAGGAGCAAAGCGGTTGGAGGGAGCGTTTCGCCGGAGGAAATTCTTTGCCGCGCTGAGATTTCAAATCGCCGCCGTCGTACTGATTGCGCTCGGGTGGTCAGCCAACTCGTTGACCATGTCGCTTCGCCAAGGCGGTCAAACGGCGGATGCGAGTTTCATTCTGGCAGCGCGTGATGCCTTGCGCGTTGCGCAATTGAACGCCGGTCCCGGGAAGGGCAGTGAGCCGAAGCAGGACAAGATCGAACGACTGGTGGGCGCCGCGAATATAAGTATGCCGACCCTTCCCTCAGTATGGGTGGTGACGGATGTTCAGGTGCAACCCTGGAACGGGAAGCAGAGTCTGGTTTTGACGGCGGATACGCCGAGCGTTGGTAGGATCACCTTGGTGGCGGCTCCGATGAATGGCGAAGATGCTGTCCCTCCGACCCCAGCCACTGACGGCCGCGTGCCGACTGTTTACTGGCAATCGGGAGGCACAGCCTACGCCTTGATGGGGTCCGCCGCGCCGGATCGGCTCGAGAAAGAAGCAAAGCAAATGGAAGTCGCCACAAGGAGGAACGTTGCGCCCAAGACAAGGGGCTGATTGGGGCCGACATGACGATGGCAAGAAAATGAGAACCGAGTTTGGATCCGACCGGTTCAGCTCGTTTCCTCGCCGAACCATGTTTCCCTAGTTGCGTACACGGTGATGAACACCCGCACAGGTTCCACGCCCTGGTAGCACACAAGGAAGGTTGACCGATGAATGCCTTTTCGTTTGACAAAAGCCCAAGGTACTACCCATCAACCTGCCCGATCTGTACGGGCACGGCACTCGAAGCCGATATCACGCCGCGAAGGGTAGAATTCCAATGTGCCTCCTGCGGCGCATATGAGATCACTGCCGCTGCTCGTTCCGCAATGAAGGGCCTATCGCGGGAGCATCGAGAATTGTGGCTCTCGCAGACCCGGCAACAGGCTGCGAGTGCGCGGCAAGTTCCGCTCGTGGCCTGCGCGAATGAGACGTTGCGCCTTCAGACGGACCGCTTCTCGTGAAGCACGCGATGCAGTTCGAGGAAGTGCGTCCGCGCGGGCACTTCCTTACGGCCCGGCGTCCGGCGGGGTTGGCGCCGGGCCGCTCTCCCGGTGACCAGCGCGGCACTGCCTGTTGAGTAAATGGCGAACCGGCATCCATGGTTTTGAGTTGAGGCGAGCGTTGATGCGAAAATTGGAAAAGCACGAAGAGATAGGGCTAATCGGCTACCCCTATGACGGAGAATACCTGGCCGTGGTTGACAGCAGAAGAGAATATGACTGGATACTGGGAGGTGATCTGTGTGAACTCGATGGTGCATCCTTGGCCGATCAAGCGGCTAATCTTCCTAGATACTATCCTGATGGAAGCCGTTTGGTATTAGCCACCATAAAGGGCGACATGCTTGTCGCACTTCGGGATTATTAGACGGCATCCGCGCTAAAAGAACCGGCTATGTGATCACCATGTCAATCGACGAGAGCCCCGAAACCACGAGCCCGGCACAAGATCCACGCATTGCCGATCTTCGCGCGGCGGCAATGTTGCGCGACGCCGGCTTCATGTCTTTTGATGCGACAACCGAAAGCGCGTTGGCGACCATTTCGGCCGAGATGAACCTGGGGCGCCTGGATCTCATTCGGATTGCGCTGACTGAATGGCTGGAGATGCGCGACAAATGCGCAATCCCTGATTCCCCTGGAAGCCTGCCCTAGACTAGTCGGTCTGGATCCAGATCGACTTCGTCTCGAGATACTCATGCAGATGCTCGACGCCGCCCTCGCGGCCATAGCCGGACATCTTCATGCCGCCGAATGGCACGGCCGGGTCGATGGCATGGTACATGTTGACCCAGACCGAGCCGGCCTTGATGCGGCGCGCCAGCTTGTGCGCGGTGCCGAGATTGGTGGTGAAGATACCGGCCGCCAGCCCATAGGGCGTCGCATTGGCGCGCGTGACGGCCTCGTCCAGCGTGTCGAACGGCATCGCCGAAATGACCGGCCCGAAAATCTCTTCGCGTGCGATGGTCATGGTGTCCGACACCGCGCCGAAGACGGTCGGCGCGATGAAGTTGCCGCCATCATAGAGCGCGCCCGTCAGCCGCGAGCCGCCCGCGACCAGTTCGGCGCCTTCGTCGCTGCCGGCCTTGATGTAGCCTTCCACCTTGCCGGCCTGCCTGGCATTGATGAGCGGCCCGATTTCGGTCTCCGCCTCGATGCCGTGGCCGATGCGCAACCTGCCGGCGAAGTCGGCGACCCGGCGCACGAATTCGTCATGGATTTCGCGCGCCACGAACAGGCGCGAGCCGGCAATGCAGATCTGGCCCGAATGCACGAACACCGCCATGGCGGCGATCGGCACGGCCTTGTCGATATCGGCGTCGCGGCAGACAATGATTGGTGACTTGCCGCCGAGCTCCAGCGAGATGCGCTTGAGGTTGGCGACACCAGCCCGTGCGATCGCTTGACCGGTAAGCGTCGAGCCGGTGAAGACGACCTTGTTGACGTCGGGGTGTTCGGCGAGCCGCGCGCCCGCTTCTGCGCCGGTTCCGGTGACGATGTTGACGACACCGTCGGGCACGCCGGCTTCCTGCATCAGCCGCGCGATCAGCAGCGGCGTCAGCGATGCATCCTCCGAGGGTTTCAGCACGATGGTGCAGCCGGTGGCGAGCGCCGGCGCGATTTTCCAGATCGAGGCCGCGGTCGGCGCATTCCAGGGAATGATCGCGCCCACGACGCCGACCGGTTCGCGCCTTGTGAAGGTGAGGATCTCGCCGGGAATGGAATTGTCGATGGCCTCGCCATGCAGCACGGTCGCCATGCCGCCGTAGAAGCGCAGCATGCCGATGACGCGGCGCCGGTTGGCCAGGGTGCGCGTGATCGGCAGCCCCATGTCGAGCGTGTCGGAGACGCTGAGCTCTTCCCAATGTGTCTCGAACAGGTCGGCGATCCTGAGCAGCACGCATTGCCGCTCATAGGGCGAGAATTTCGACCAGGAGCCTTCGAACGCCGCGCGCGCCGCGGCCACCGCCGCGTCGACATCGGCGGCCGAGCCGCGCGGCACCGTTGCCAGCACTTCGCCCGTCGCCGGGTTCAGCGCCTGCATCTCCTGGCCGGACTGCGCCGCGACCCACTTGCCACCAATGAACATCGGCCGGAATTCGCCATGATAAAGCATGGTGGCCTTCGCCCTCGGGTCGAAGTTCAGCGTCATCGTCTCCTCCTTACGAATTCCGTGGCGACTATTACTCCCGGCGCGAGCGACCTCAAACAAGGAAAGCTGAAAGAGCGTTCAGATAATCGGACTTGTGCAGCGCGCGTGTCTTCCCCGATGGTTCCAGCAACGGAGGAACGGATATGAGACTTGCTGGCAAGGTTGCCATCGTCACAGGTGGCGGGTCGGGATTTGGCGAAGGCATCGTCAGGAAGTTCGTCGCCGAGGGCGCGCTGGTCCTGCTGATGGACCGTGACGAGGCGGCTGCTTCCCGGGTTGCCAGCGAGGTCGGTGCAAACGTTCGGCCGATCACCGGCGACGTCTCCAAAATCTGGAGAGTTTTGAAGCGGCCGCTGACCTGGCCCGCTCAACCTTTGGCGCACTCGACATACCGGTCAACAATGCAGGGCCGCCCTGTTCGGTGCCGTGGTGGGCGAGCCGGGTGTGGCAAAGGTTCTCGACATTTTATTGGACGAAGTGGCGACTGACCTCAGACTTTGCGGACTGCCCTGTTTTGAGCAAGTGGGGCCAGGACTAATAGCATAGGGATACCTGCTCAGCAGTGCGTCAAGGGAACGTCGGCGGAGCAAAACTGCCGTTTCCAGGCACTTGGCCGGTACAGCCACCATCGATGGGATAGGTGGCGGGCCGTATCTAGCCGGCCCGCCGTTTGCACACACCGGAATGCCGCTAATCAGTCCGCAGTGGCGAGTTGGAGTTCGCCGGTCAGCACACGCTCGTTCGGATCGATCGGACCGAGCTTCCGGACGACCCGGAAGCGACCGCGCTCCGCCTGCGCGATGTACATGTTCATGCGAACATGGTGCTGACCGGGAACCATTTCGGCCGGTCCACCTGGTCCCTCGCTGATCCGGGCATGATCGAGCGCCCGGATCACGGCGCCCTGCTCGAGCGTAGCGGCTTCGTTCACTGCTGCTTCCCACATCTTGATCGCCCGGTAATGACCGGTGCAGCCGCTGCCTGCGGTCAACATGGCGCTGCCGGGGAAACGCGCGGTGTAGCGACCCAAAAGCGCGCGGCCATACGGATCGTCGAGTTCCTGGTAGTAATCGAGGCAGCTGTAGAGTCCCTCGATCTGTTCGGACGGGACGAGGTTGAGGAAGTTCTCATCAAAATAGGTGCAGACGATCCTGCCGCCGCGCTTGCCGAATCCGGCCTTGTCCAGTTCATCGAGGAACGGCGTCAGCCCCGGCGGAACGATGGTGTTGAACACGACATCGGCGCCGCTGGCCATGATCTGCTGCACCGTCCGTCGGAAATCTACGGTATCGAGCGGGAAATACTCCTCGCCGACGATCTCGCCGCCATTGGCGCGCACGACCCGGCTTGCAGCTTTGTTCAGAATATGTGGCCAGATGTAGTCGGCCGACGGCAGATAGAAGCTTTTCGCCCCTGTGGTCTCCATCAGCCACGGTATCAGCGGCTCGACCTGCTGCGCGGGTACCGGACCCGTGCAGAATATCAGGCCGTCGTTCTCCTGTCCCTCATACTGCTCGGTGTAGATGTAGAGCGTCTTGCCGCGTGTGACGGCCTCGCTCTTGATGGCCAGTCGGGTCGAGCTGTAGATGCCGCCGACGATAAGATCGACCTTGTCGACATCCACGAGTTTGGCGGCGCTTGCCTTGGCGGCGCTGTCGGTGGTCTCGCCGTCCTCGATGATCAACTTGACCGGCCGACCGAGGAGGCCGCCGCCTGCGTTGATATCGTCGACAAGCATGGTCGTGAGATTGGCATTGGCAATGCCCATGAAGGACAAGGGGCCGGTGAGTTCGGCGATAAGGCCGATCTTGATGGGATTCTGGTTCATCTGATCTCTCCAACTCTTGGGGTTCGTTGGGCGCGCCGCCGCCGATGGCAGGCGGCGCACAGCATCGATTCAGGCCTCGTAGTGGCCGAGCAGAAGTGCGGCCTGCGGCTTCCCGACATGGCCGGCTTCCTGCATGATCCCGGGCACCTCGGGGTCGGAGACGAAATTCTTCCAGCCCTCGGCGTCCCAGTCGAAGATCGCCCAGATGCGGTCGGCCTCGCTGGGGTCGCGGAACACAGTGGCGCCGCTCGACCCGTGCAGCCGCCGCTTGTCGGCGCCCTTGGTCGAGAAGATGTGGATGAAGCGGTCGAGGTCCGCCACTTTGGTCGTTGCGAGAAGCATCTGAATTCCTCCTGTCGGTCGCGGCCACCATTGGTCCGTCGACAGGATCACGATGCGCGTCTCGCGGCCGGCGCACATGGGGTGAATTCCCTATGGCTGCGTTTCGCCTGGCCTGACCAGGCCGTGCTCGACCGCGTAGAGCGCCGCGGCCGCACGGGTGGCCACGCCGATCTTGGAATAGACGCTCTGGACATGATGGTCCGCGGTCTTCGGCGAGATGTCGAGCCTGCGGGCCGTTTCCTTCGCGGTCAGGCCGGCGGCGATCAGGCGCAGCACCTCGATCTCGCGCGGCGTCATGCCGGCCAGCGACCGCGGGGGCGGCCGTCGCGACGGCTGTCCGGCGAAGGACAACACAGCCTCGGCGGCGTCGGGACAGATACAGCCATCGCGAACGGCGCCACGCAACTGCGCCGCCGCAGCCTCGCTGGACAGCGCCTTGCGGTGGGGACGCTCCTCCCGCGAAGTTTGGAACGCCTCGGCCGCGGCCAGGATCCTCGCCGCCGGGGACAGGTCGGACCCGCCGACTTTGCGGTGATAGCCCGAGCCGTCCAGGCGTTCGTGATGGCGCAGCACCACGTTGGCCATGGTATCGCCGTCGCGGCCGAACGAGGCCAGCGCGCGCTCGCCGTAATAAGCGTGCAATTGCGCAGCGTCGCGCTCGCGGACCGACAGCGGACCGTTGCGCATCCAGGTTGCCACCGGCACCACCAGTTCGCCGATGTCATGGATGCAGCCAGACCAGCGCAGAGCGCGGACATCGGGCTCGGGCAGCCCGAGCCGTCGTGCTCCGCCCTCGGCCAGTTCCGCCACCATCCGCGAATGGCCCTGCGTGAACGGCATGCGCATGTCGATCATGTCGGCGATGGCAAGGAAAGCCTCGTCGCAAGCCGCCTCGTCCAGCGTCACCGGCGGATCGGGCTCCAGTGCCAAAATCGTCTCGCGATCAACCGTCGCCCCGATGCCCTCCGTCAGCGCGAGCGCGTTGGCGGAGACGAGGCGGGCCAGCTCCGCTTCGTAGGGGCCATCGCCACGACTGGCGATGGTTTCGGCCATCGCGTCGATGCCGACGGCGTCGCTGAGCGCAATGACGTCCTGTGCCAATGTAATCAGGCGCACGGCGGGCAAGACATCTTCGCCGCCCAGCCCACGCGGCAGGCCCTTGCCATCCCAGCGTTCGTATATCTGTCCAAGGTTGCGCCGTATCTCGTCGGACAGGCCGAGCCGCTCGCCGATCCGCTGCGCGACCTCGCAATGCGCAGTGAGCACCGGGCGGGCCACCGCGAGCGCTTGCGACATCGCGGCCTCGATCGCCTTGGCCTGCGCGTCGGGGTCAAGATCATAATAGAGCCGCTTGAAGGCCTGAACGAAGACCCGGCCCAGCTCGGCGCGGTTGCCCATGTCCAGACCGACAAGGTCCTGGCGTAGCGCGATTTCGTCGCCGAAAGTGGCCGACAGAAGGTCGGTGTCGGCATTACAGCCGACGTAACGCAGCATCGACTGGTGGTAGGCATTGCGCCGGACTTCCTCCGAAAGGCCGGCAAGCTCGGCGATCCGCATCGCAAGCACGCAGGATTTCAGCGCGAAATCGCGCGAATGGCCGGTGGCGAGATCCGACGCGTAGGCGAGGACCATCATGAAGTCCGCCCGGCGGATCGAAATCTTTGTCATCGCCGACCTCCCCTTGACCACGTTAGCCCCGCGCGCCGCCAATACCTAGGAAAAAGCGGTGACAAGGCCGAGATTGCCCGGGTGATACCGTGTCAGCCATCGGCCGCTCTTATTGGCTGGTCGACACGCTACCTGATCGCAGCAGGCACCCGCATCGGGCCGTTCGAGGCCGGCGAGCATTTCTGACCGGTTGATGCTCAAAATTGCTCCCGATCAAAAAGAGGCAGGTATTCTGTTGGTATCTATCTCGACGGGGGCAGCCATCATTGGCCGATGATCGGCTGGAGGGAGAGATCTGCCTTCCTACTTCTTTCGACGAATTGACTATGTGCTGATCGAACCGCAGACCGGTCGGATCAGGAGGAAAGAGATCCGGTGGGAGGATAGCTTGGAAGAGAATCCACACGGCCGTCATGCTGACCGCATCCAGGCGGCGATCGCCTCGGACGCTGCAGCTAAGTCCGCGCTGGTTGCCTCATGGCGACGGTCTTCCAATTTGCATCGGCTCGATCCAGCTGACTGCAGTCCTCCACATTATCTGACTGAAGCCGAATTGGCGCAGGCCCGGCAAAGCATCGAACCGCTCGTCAGGGCAGCCCAATCGAGCCTCGACCGTCTCTATATTGCGGTTGGCGGCGTCGGATGCTGTGTCCTGCTCGCCGATCGTGACGGCGTCCCGGTCGAACGGCGCGGCGCGCCCGTCGACGACGAGACGTTTCACTCCTGGGGTTTGTGGACCGGCTCCGTCTGGAATGAGGAAAGCCAGGGCACCAACGGGATCGGCACCTGTCTGGTCGAGCGGCGCGCACTGACAATCCACCGTGACCAGCATTTCCATACGCGAAACACACTGCTCAGCTGCACCACCGCTCCGATCCATGATCACGAGGGCAATCTTGTCGCCGCGCTGGACGTGTCGTCCTGCCGGGCAGATCTGACCGAAGCATTCTCCAATCTCATTTCGATGGCCGTGGTCGACGCGGTGCGTCGGATCGAAAGTGAAAACTTCAAGATGGCATTCCCAAAGGCGCGAATTCTGCTGGCGCCGGTGGCCGACAAAGGCTCCGGCGCGCTGATCGCCGTTGATGCGGACGATCTGGTGGTCGGCGCGACCCGTTCGGCCCGCCTGGCGCTTGGAATTACGCAGCAGTGTCTCGACAAACCGATGCCCGCCGGCGACCTCCTCGGCTGGGCTGAGAGCAGCTCCAAAGATATCGCCGAGGCAGAGCGCGGGGCACTGCAGCGTGCGCTAGCTCGCGCTGACGGAAATGTCTCGGCCGCGGCTCAGGCGCTTGGGATCAGCCGCGCGACGCTTCACCGCAAACTCAATCGCCTGGATGTCCACCGGTCACACTGAACGCCCGAACTCTCATGACTGTCGCAATTCTGCGACACATCGTACCCGACCGCCGTGACCGGCGCGGTGACAACCACAGGCGGAAATCGCAAGTCTCTTCCGAAGCGTCGCATCCCGCGACGTCAGCTTTGGGAGGAAGACACATGAACAAGGTTGAATTTTCACGCTCGGTCAAGGCGCCCTTCGACAAGCGCTATGGCAATTTCATCGGCGGCAAATGGGCCGAGCCGCGGTCCGGCCGCTACTTCGAGAACTTTTCGCCGGTGAACGGTCAACTGCTGTGCGAGGTGGCACGTTCGGATGCCCAGGACATCGACGCGGCCCTTGACGCGGCGCATGCCGCCAAGGACGCCTGGGCGCGCACCAGCGTGGCCGAGCGCTCGCTCATCCTCAACCGCATCGCCGACCGCATGGAGGAAAACCTCGATCTCCTCGCTTGCGCCGAATCCTGGGACAACGGCAAGCCGATCCGCGAAACGACCGCGGCCGACCTGCCTCTGGCCATCGATCATTTCCGCTATTTCGCCGGCGCAGTGCGTGGCCAGGAAGGCAGCCTCTCCCAGATCGACGACGACACCGTCGCCTACCATTTCCATGAGCCGCTCGGCGTGGTCGGCCAGATCATCCCCTGGAACTTTCCGCTGCTGATGGCGTGCTGGAAGCTTGCTCCCGCACTTGCCGCCGGCAACTGCGTGGTGCTGAAGCCTGCCGAGCAGACGCCCGCCGCCATCATGCTGTGGGCCGATCTCATCGGCGATCTGCTGCCGCCGGGCGTGCTCAACATCGTCAACGGCTTTGGCCTCGAGGCCGGCAAGCCGCTGGCTTCCTCGCCGCGCATTGCCAAGATTGCCTTTACCGGCGAGACCACGACGGGCCGGCTGATCATGCAATATGCCAGCCAGAACCTCATTCCCGTCACGCTGGAACTGGGTGGCAAATCGCCAAACATCTTCTTCAAGGACGTGGTCGCCGAGGACGACGATTTCTTCGACAAGGCAATCGAAGGCTTCGTCATGTTCGCACTGAATCAGGGCGAGGTTTGCACCTGCCCAAGCCGCGCGCTCATCCATGAATCGATCTACGACACCTTCATGGAACGCGCCCTGAAACGCGTCGAGGCGATCGTGCAGGGCGACCCGCTCGATCCGGCAACGATGATCGGGGCACAGGCCTCATCCGAGCAGTTGGAAAAGATCCTGTCCTACATCGACATCGGCCGCCAGGAAGGCGCCGAGGTGCTGACCGGCGGCGCGCGCAATCTTCTGCCCGGAGATCTGGCGGGTGGCTACTATGTCCAGCCCACGGTATTCAAGGGCCACAACAAGATGCGCATCTTCCAGGAGGAGATCTTCGGACCCGTGGTCTCGGTCACGACCTTCAAGGACGACGACGAAGCGCTGTCGATTGCTAACGACACGCTCTACGGCCTTGGCGCCGGCATCTGGACACGCGACGGCAACCGGGCTTACCGCTTCGGCCGGGCAATCCAGGCTGGCCGCGTCTGGACCAATTGCTACCATGCTTATCCCGCTCATGCCGCCTTCGGCGGCTATAAGCAGTCCGGCATCGGCCGCGAGACGCACAAGATGATGCTCGACCACTACCAGCAGACCAAGAACATGCTGGTCAGCTACAGCCCGAAGAAGCTCGGCTTCTTCTGATCATCGGTTTGGCTTACGGGCGCGGCTCCGCACAGTGCCGCGCCTCCAACTGGAAATCGAAAATTCATGCATGCGAAGGTCACGGCGACCCCGGCAGCGCTTGGACTGATCGCGGAGATCGTTGCCGAGCACGGTCCAGTGCTGTTCCATCAGTCCGGCGGCTGCTGTGATGGCTCTTCGCCGATGTGCTATCCGTTGGCCGGCTTCATCGTCAGTGACCATGATGTGCTGCTTGGTCACATCGGTGACACGCCCTTCTACATCGGGGCCTCGCAATTCGAGGCCTGGAAGCACACCGATCTCATCATCGACGTTGTGCCTGGTCGTGGCGGCATGTTCTCGCTCGACAATGGGCGGGAAAAGCGATTCCTGACCCGCTCAACCATTTGCGCTGTTCGGATCGGGATGTAACCGTTCCCATCCGACTGCAGCCGATGGTCAGACCGCTACGGAATGCCTCGCCTTGCCGGCTTCGAAATATCTGTCGAACTTCGCCGCGACGTTCCTGACAAAGGGGCGGCTTTCCACAGGCACGACGAAGTGATCGCCGTCAAGTTCCAGCATCCGCGCAGGATCAAGAAGGGCGGTGGAACTCGCTTTGCAAAGAAGTCTTCGGCCGGCTTCGCCAAAGCGTTCAACCAAGTCGATTGCCGAGAAGCCGAAATAGCACATCAGCCGTTCGATGATCCAGCCGCGAGCGCGGTCGTCGTCGGAAAGTGCGACACCGCGCACTGACGCCAGTCCGCCATTGGTGACCATGCGTTCATACTCCGTGGTTGACGGCATGTTCTGTGCATAGCCTTGCCGGTACTGGCTGATGGACGACGGACCGAGGCCGATCAGGGTTTCGCAGCGATCCTCGGTGTAGCCCTGGAAGTTGCGATGCAACGTCCCTGACCGCGCGGCCAGCGCCAGCGCATCGCCTGGTTTTGCGAAATGGTCGAGCCCGATTGCTTCGTATCCCTGGTCCAGGATGGCGCGCGCTGCCAGTTGCGATTGGGCGAACCGTTCCTCCGGGCCTGGCAACCAGGCGTCATCGATCATTGTCTGGTGTTTCTTGAACCACGGCACGTGGGCGTAACCAAAAAGAGCGATCCGGTCTGGCTCCAGCGACAGCGCCTGCACGACCGTGGACAGGACACTCTGCCTGGTCTGGTGCGGCAGGCCGTAGAGCAGATCCAGGTTGACGGACTCGACGCCGCGCGAACGAACGCCATCGACGACCGCTTTGGTCTGCAAAAAGGTCTGCTCGCGATTGATTGCCTTCTGCACTTTCGGATCGAAATCCTGGACGCCGAGGCTCGCTCTCGTCATGCCGATTTCGGCAAGTGCGTCGAGGCGGGCTTCGTCCATGTCGTTGGGTTCGATTTCGACACTGATCTTGGCGCCGGCAAGAGAGGTGAACCTGTCGCGCAAGACTTCCGCCAGTGCGACTATATCCTGCGGCTTGAGCATGGTTGGCGAACCGCCACCGAAATGGACGGCACGAACGTGACCTTTGCCTGCGACAAGACCGGCAACGGTCGCGATCTCGGCATGCAGTGAGCGCAGATATTTGGCCACCGGCTCGTAGTGGCGTGTCTGCTTTGTGTGGCACGCACAGAACCAGCAAAGCTTGTCACAGTAAGGGATGTGCAAATAGAGCGAGATCTCTTCGTCATCACCGAGCGCCTGCAGCCAGCTGCGACAGACGGCAGCGTCAACAGCTGGATGAAAATGCGGGGCCGTCGGATAGCTGGTGTAACGCGGCACGTTCTCACCAAGTCTGGCAACTAAATCTGGCCGCATTTCGCGATGTGCTCCGCGCTGTGTCCGACGATACTGGGCACAAGGGGCGACAAGCACCTTGATCTCGGTCAATGCTCATCGGTTACGGACAAACTGCCGCAAGGTTTTTTCCAGGGTCGATGCTATACCCCTACAGCAGCTTTCGTTCCTCGGAAGACCACGATGACAGTGCGTCAGGATGTACACAGCGCCGGCATTCCCGTGCTTTGCCAATCGTGCGAAGCGCGGCACCATGGCATTTGCGGCGCGCTCGATCCCGAACAGTTGGTGGGTCTCGCCAAGACCTCGTCGAAGCAAACGATTGAACCGGGCGTGGAACTGATTGGCGACGCAGAGACGGTCGACAGTTACTCGAACGTGCTCTCCGGCGTGGTCAAGCTCACGAAGAGCCTTTCGGACGGGCGCCAGCAGATCGTCGGGCTTCAATTTGCTCCCGATTTTCTGGGCCGGCCCTTCAAGGCCGAAAGCGCGATCAACGCCGAAGCAGCAACAGCAGTCTCTTTGTGCTCGTTTCCAAAGGCCGCCATTGAACGGATGATGAGGGAATCGCCAGGACTGGAGCATCGTCTGTTTAAGCAGACGCTGAATGAACTCGATGACGCACGCGATTGGATGGTGACGCTGGGCCGCAAGAGTGCGTCGGAAAAGGTGGCAAGCTTTCTTCTGATGATCGCCAGAAACATCGACCCCGCGCTTGACCCGGCCGCCCAGTCGACACGTTTCGATCTGCCGTTGACCCGCGCCGACATCGCCGATTTCCTCGGCCTGACTATCGAAACCGTCAGCCGCCAGCTGACCAGACTAAGATCGGATGGCGTGATCCGCATCGAGAACAATCGGCATATTATCGTCGATAGCTTGAACCGGCTGCAGCGCCGCTCCGGCGCTTAGGATCGATCGACGATCCCGATCATCGGCAAGACGTGCTCCCGCTCAAAGGCGATATGCCGGCGCAAGCCTTCGAAGAAGCCGCGCAGCATGAAGCCAACGGCCTCCACATTGTCGATCGACTTGCCGTGGCCGATCCCCAACAGAATCTCGGTCACCTCGCCGGCAAAGGATTCGTCCTCGACGTGTTCGGCGCGCAATCGCCGGACTGAATCAATGTCCGCACCGCTTCTGGCCAAAGCGTTCTCATAGGCTGGAAAGATGACCGTCTCTTCGTATCGATGACTGTCGCGCAACAGCGGGACGATTGTGTTTGCCGCACTTAGGCATGCCAAAAGATCCACCTTGGGCAGGCAGTCCGCGATCCGTTCCAAGGCGTCGCAGAGCTGCAATTTTTCAAGATGCGCACGTCTCATCACCGCAGCTGAGGCCGCTTTTGTGCCGGATCGAATCGCCGGCATCGAATTGGTGCCGCTTGTTTGCAGCGGGAACGATCCGCCTCGTGTCTGCGAGCTCAACGGCAGCCTCCCGGTCGTTTGCAGGACCAAGGCTGCCCAATCCAAAAGCAAATGACTTTGACATGGATCAAGGCGGCAACGGAGCGACTGCGGAATTGGTGTCCATGCGGAGCGGATTGACGTCCGCACATCGGAATCCGAGGTCGGGGATATGTCATGAAGTTCGGCACACAAATCTTCGCGTTGAGCCTTTTTACATTCGCGGCTTTGGTGGCTGCCGGCTTCGGCGTCGACGAGCCATTCCGGCAACATATGTGGGTGCTGTTTTTCGTCCTACTCGGCTTCATCGCCATTCTGCTGCGCAACACGAGCTTCGAGGCCGCCGCCCCAATCGACCCATCCGCATACATGGACGGTCCGATCCGCTACGGCGCCATCGCCACTATGTTCTGGGGTGTCGTCGGCATGCTGGTCGGCGTGGTCATCGCGCTGCAGCTTGCCTACCCCGATCTCAACATCCAGCCCTGGTTCAATTTCGGCCGCTTGCGGCCAGTGCATACGTCGGGCGTCGTCTTCGCCTTTGCCGGCAACGCATTGCTTTGCACGTCATTGTACGTCGTGCAGCGCACCTGCCGGGCGCGCCTGTTCGGCGGCGATCTCGCTTGGTTCGTCTTCTGGGGATACCAGCTTTTCATCGTCATGGCCGCGACCGGCTACCTGCTCGGCATTACCGAGAGCCGCGAATACGCCGAACCTGAATGGTATGTCGACATCTGGCTGACCATCGTCTGGGTCGCCTATCTCATCCTGTTCCTTGGCACGATCCTGAAGCGCAAGGAACCGCACATCTATGTCGCCAACTGGTTCTACCTCTCCTTCATCGTGACCATCGCGATACTGCATGTGGTCAACAACCTGTCGATGCCCGCTTCCTTCCTCGGATCCAAGAGCTACTCCGCTTTTTCTGGAGTCCAGGACGCCCTGACGCAATGGTGGTACGGACACAACGCCGTCGGCTTCTTCCTCACTGCCGGTTTTCTCGGCATGATGTATTATTTCGTTCCCAAGCAGGCGAACCGGCCGGTCTATTCCTATCGGCTGTCGATCATCCATTTCTGGGCGCTCATCTTCCTCTACATCTGGGCCGGACCGCACCACCTGCACTACACCGCCCTGCCCGACTGGGCGCAGACGCTGGGCATGGTGTTCTCGATCATGTTGTGGATGCCCTCATGGGGCGGCATGATCAACGGCCTGATGACGTTGTCAGGCGCCTGGGACAAGCTACGCACCGATCCGATCATCCGCATGATGGTGATGGCCATCGCCTTCTACGGCATGTCGACCTTCGAAGGTCCGATGATGTCGATCAAGACGGTCAACTCGCTGTCGCACTATACCGATTGGACCATCGGGCACGTCCATTCGGGTGCGCTCGGCTGGGTCGGCATGATCTCGTTCGGCGCGATCTACTACATGGTGCCCAAGCTCTGGAACCGCGAGCGGCTCTACTCGCTGAGGCTCGTCACCTGGCACTTCTGGCTGGCGACACTCGGGATCGTCGTCTACGCGGCGGTCATGTGGGTGTCCGGCATCATGCAGGGCCTGATGTGGCGCGAATACGACGAGCAGGGCTTCCTGGTCTACTCCTTCGCCGAAACGGTCGCAGCCATGCACCCCTACTATGTCATGCGGGCCATGGGGGGCGCGATGTTTCTCTCGGGTGCCCTGATCATGGCGTGGAACATCGCGATGACCATCCTCGGCCGCCAGCGTGAGGAGCAACCGATGCCGGGCTCTGTACCCGCCCTTCAGCCTGCACAGTAAGGAGCCAGAAATGGGCTTGATGGATAGACACGCGATCATCGAGAAGAACGCCACGCTTCTTCTCGTTGGCTCTCTTCTGGTGGTGACCGTCGGCGGCATTGTCGAGATCGCTCCGCTCTTCTATCTCGACAACACGATCGAGAAGGTGGAAGGCATGCGCCCTTACTCGCCGCTCGAACTTGTCGGGCGCAACATCTATGTGCGCGAGGGCTGCTACCTCTGCCACAGCCAGATGATCAGGCCGTTCCGCGACGAAGTCGAGCGCTACGGCCACTACAGCCTGGCTGCTGAATCCATGTACGATCATCCCTTCCAGTGGGGATCGAAGCGCACCGGACCGGATCTCGCCCGGGTCGGTGACCGTTACTCGAATGCCTGGCATGTTGCGCATCTCTCGGCTCCACGTTCGGTGGTGCCGGAATCGATTATGCCCAGCTACGCATTCCTGAAAGACGTGCCGATCGAGGTGAAAGACTTCTCGACGCACCTCGTCGCCAACCGGCGTGTCGGCGTCCCCTACGATGATGACATGATCGCGCACGCCAACGCCGATCTGATGGCGCAGGCTGATCCCAACGCCGACACATCCGGGCTGGAGGCGCGCTATCCCAAAGCCAAGGTCGGCGACTTCGACGGCAATCCGCGACAGGTCACCGAAATGGATGCCCTCGTGGCCTATCTGCAGATGCTCGGCACGCTGGTCGATTTCAAGAACTACGACGAAGCCGCCGGTTACCGCTAAGGAGTTTTATCCGTGGATTACAATCTAATGCGGGAATTTGCTGACAGCTGGGGTTTGGTCGCCATGGCGCTTTTCTTTGTCGGGGCAATTGTCTTTGCGCTGCGCCCTGGCAGCCGCAAGCTGGCCGACGAGGCTGCCCGGATTCCTCTTGAGGACGAGTGATCATGAGCGACGAGCACATCGATGAAATCTCTGGCGTCTCAACCACGGGCCACGAATGGGACGGCATCAGGGAGCTGAACAATCCGCTTCCGCGCTGGTGGGTCATAACCTTCTACGTGACCATCGTCTGGGCGATCGGCTACACGGTCGCCTATCCGGCATGGCCACTGCTGCACTCCGCGACAACCGGGGCGCTCGGCTATTCGAGCCGCAAGGACGTCAAGAACGAGCTGGCGGCGGCGGACCTGGCGAAGGGCAAATATGTCGCGGCTGTTGAATCGAAAACAGTCTCGGAGATCACCGCGGACGATGCCTTGCGCGAATTCGCGGTCGCCGCTGGCGGCGCCGCGTTCAAGGTCAATTGCACGCAGTGCCACGGCTCTGGTGCTCAGGGGTCCGCCGGCTTTCCCAACCTCAATGACGACGACTGGCTGTGGGGTGGCAAGGCAGAGCAGATCCAGCAGACGATCATGCACGGCATCCGCTTTGCGACCGATGCGGAAACGCGTCTGTCGGAAATGCCAGCCTTTGGCGACATCATCACTGCCGACCAGATTGCACAGGTCAGTGCCTACGTCGCCAGCCTGTCCGGTAAGGTCCACGATGCAAGTCTGATCCAGCCTGGCGCCAAGGTCTTCGCCGACAACTGCGTTGCCTGTCATGGTGACAACGCGAAAGGCAACAAGGAGTTCGGCGCCCCCGACCTGACCGACGCGATCTGGCTTTATGGCTCAGGCGAGACGGCAATCGCCGACCAGGTTCGCGCACCCAAGCAGGGCGTCATGCCAGCCTGGGGCTCGCGCCTGGGCGAGACCAAGGTCAAGGAACTGGCGGTTTACGTGCATTCGCTCGGCGGTGGAGAATAGGAAGCGAGGACTATTCTCCGGCCCTCACCGCTCGAGTGACGAGGCCCGGCTTTGCCGGGCCTCGATTTCTTTCTGCCATGACGAGATTGACTTGCATCAACGCGGAGCGATCCCCCCGGCGGCATTCTTGCCAAGCGCAATCAAAATCACAGTCTGCGCGCAAGTGGAGATCCTGGTGCTGGACAATACGCAGGTAGAACGGCTGGAAGCCGAAGCGGTCAATTCCGCCAAGACCCGTCAGCCCCTTTATGCCGCGCGAAAGAAGATCTTTCCCAAACGCGCTGCGGGGAAATTCCGCCGCTTCAAATGGCTGGTGATGGCGATCACGCTTGGGATCTACTACCTGACGCCATGGCTGCGTTGGGACCGCGGCCCGTTTGCGCCCGTCCAGGCGGTGCTGCTCGATGTCGCCAACCGGCGGTTCTACCTCTTTTTCATCGAGATCTGGCCACAGGAATTCTTTTACGTGGCTGGCCTCCTGGTCATGGCGGGCGTCGGTCTTTTCCTGATCACGTCGACTGTCGGACGTGCCTGGTGCGGCTATACATGCCCGCAGACCGTCTGGGTCGATCTGTTCCTGGTCGTCGAGCGCGCGATAGAGGGCGACCGCAACGCTCGCATGAAGCTCGATGCGGGACCCTGGACCGCGCGCAAGCTGATGCTGCGGGTATCGAAGCACGTGATCTGGCTGGTCATCGGCGCGGCGACAGGCGGCGCCTGGATTTTCTATTTCGCCGATGCACCGACGCTGCTCGGCGAGCTTTTCACCGGCACTGCCGCGCCTGTCGCCTACATCACCGTCGCCGTCCTGACGGCAACCACCTACACGTTCGGCGGCCTGATGCGTGAGCAGGTCTGCACCTATATGTGCCCATGGCCGCGCATCCAGGCGGCCATGCTCGACGAAAATTCTCTCACCGTCACCTACAACGACTGGCGCGGCGAACCGCGTTCGCGTCACGCCAAGAAAATGCTGGCCGCAGGCCAGCCCGTAGGCGACTGCGTCGACTGCAACGCCTGCGTCGCGGTCTGCCCGATGGGGATCGACATTCGCGATGGCCAGCAGCTCGAATGCATCACCTGCGCGCTTTGCATCGACGCCTGCGACGGTGTCATGGACAAGCTCGGCAAGGAGCGCGGGCTGATCGCCTATGCTACGCTGTCCGACTACAACGCCAACATGATGCTGGCGACCGCAGGCGGCTCCGGCCCGGTCAGTCCACCGCTGGTCAGGACTGCTGGCGGCGCCTTCTCCGATCAGGTAGCGCATTTTCACGTCCGCAAGATCTTTCGACCGCGCACCTACGTCTACATGGGTTTTTGGTCGTTGATCGGCCTTGGCCTGCTCTATTCGTTGCTGACGCGTGACCGGCTGGAACTGAACGTATTGCATGACCGCAATCCCCAGTTCGTCACGTTGTCCGACGGGTCCATCCGCAATGGCTACACGGTCAAGCTGCTCAACATGATCCCGGAGCCGAGAACGATCGTCGTCAGCATGCGGGGGCTTGAAGGCGCCGACATGACTGTCGTTGGCGACGACATCCCGGCGGGCCGCTCTTTCGCCGTTCCGGTCGAGCCCGACCGCCTGAAAATGCTGAAGGTCTTTGTTCGCCAGCCGGCGGACCAGATCCGCGCCCCGGCGCAGACCTTCACGTTCCGCGTCGAGGACAAGGCCAGCCTCGAGTCCAATGAATACACCGCCACCTTCAACGCGCCGGAGGCCGCCAGATGACTGCCAATGCTCAGAAATCTCGCGAATTCACCGGCCGGCACATGCTGGCCATCATCCTCGCCTTCTTCGGAGTGGTGATCGCGGTCAACCTGACCATGGCGACGCTTGCCAACACCAGTTGGACCGGCCTCGTCGTCGAGAACACCTACGTTGCAAGCCAGCAATTCAACAAGCAGGCGCGGGAGGGCCGCGCCCAAGCGGCACTCGGCTGGACAGGTAAGCTTACCATCGCGTGGGGAGAAGTCCGCTACAGCCTCTCCGACGCAGCCGGCAAGCCGGTTCCTTTGCACGGCGTAAAGATGCTGTTTCGTCATCCCGCGTACGAGAAAGAGGACAAGTCAGTCACGCTCGCCCTCGCTTCAGGCGAGGAATTCGCCGCCCGGCACACGCCGAAAGACGGCGTCTGGATTGTCGAAGTCGATGCCGATGCCGGTCTGGACAAACCCTACCGCGACGTCCGCAGGGTCGTGATTTCCCATGGGGCGCTGCAATGAGCTGTTGTGCGCCGGGCGCTGAAATGGGGCTGGACATGGGCAGCGACCAATCTGTCCTGCCATCCAGCCAGGAAATCAGGCTGGCGAGCCGATCGCTTGACGATGGCCATCGCCAGACCGATCTTTCGGTGCCGAGCGTTCATTGCGCAGCTTGCATCCAGACGATCGAGACGGCGTTAGCGAAGCTCGACCGCGTCGAGAGCGCCCGCGTCAACCTGTCGACGAAACGGGTCTCGGTCCGATGGCGTGGAGATGAAGTTCCACCGTTTGTCGCCGCGCTTGGGCGGCTCGGCTACCAGGCGCATCTCTTCGCCCCCGAGATCGACGAGAAGGACAAGACGCTTTCGGAATTGATCCGCGCCGTCGCGGTCGCCGGGTTTGCGGCGGGAAACATCATGTTGCTCTCGGTGTCGGTCTGGTCGGGTGCCGAAGGGGCTACCCGCGACCTGTTTCACTGGGTCTCGGCGCTGATCGCCATTCCGGCGCTCGCCTTCGCCGGCGGAATCTTCTTCCGGTCGGCCTGGAATGCACTGCGCCACGGCCGCGTGAACATGGACGTTCCGATCGCGGTCGGTGTTTCACTCGCCTATGCCCTGAGCCTCTATGAGACGATCAACCATGGCGACCACGCCTATTTCGACGCCTCGGTATCACTGCTGTTCTTCCTTTTGATCGGCCGCACGCTCGATCACGTGATGCGGGAACGTGCCCGCACGGCAGTAAAAGGCCTGTCGCAGCTGGCCGCGCGTGGCGCCATGGTGGTTCGCGGCAACGGCGCGCGCGACTATTTGCCAGTCGGCGAGATCGAACCGGGCATGCGGTTGTTGATCGCAGCCGGCGAGAGAATCCCCGTCGACGGCAAGATCATCCAGGGAGCGTCGGATCTCGACTGCTCGCTGGCTTCAGGCGAAAGCACGCCGAAAAACGTGGCACCAGGCGAAACCGTGCAGGCCGGCGTGCTCAATCTTACCGGCCCGCTGACCATCGAAGCGATTGCCGCCGCAAAGGATTCGTTCCTGGCGGAGATGGTGCGGCTGATGGAGGCCGCCGAAGGCGGTCGCGCCCGCTATCGCCGCATCGCCGACCGCGTTTCGGCGCTCTACGCGCCCGTTGTTCATCTCACCTCTTTGGCGACATTCCTGGGCTGGATGGCGGCGACCGGCGACTGGCACCGGGCCATGACGATCGCTATCGCTGTTCTCATCATCACGTGCCCCTGCGCGCTTGGCCTGGCCGTTCCGATCGTTCAGGTGGTCGCCGCACGGCGCCTGTTCGAGAACGGCATCATGGTCAAGGACGGCTCGGCCACGGAGCGCCTGGCGACAATCGACACGGCGGTATTCGACAAGACCGGTACGCTCACGCTTGGCCAGCCCGGGCTCGTCAACGCGGCCTCGATCGATCCAGCCATGCTTGCCATCGCAGCCGACCTGGCCGCGCATTCGCGTCATCCATTTTCAAAAGCCATTGCTGGCTTTGCCGTTGGCGGCAGCCAGCACAGATTCGATGCAGTGACGGAACACCCAGGTTTAGGGATCGAAGCCACCGACGCCGGAACCATCTGGCGGCTGGGTCGACGCGGATGGGCCGGCTGGAAGGCTCGAACCGGCGGCGAAGGCAAACACGGGTACGGTGGAACGGTTCTGACAAAAAACGGGATGATTGTCGCATCCTTCGCTTTCGAGGATGTGCTGCGCGCCGATGCTACACCGGCCATCGATCAATTGCGCGGTGCCGGGGTGTCGGTCGAAATGCTGTCGGGCGACACCGCGGCTGCCTGCGCCGAGGTTGCGAAGGTGCTTGGTGTCGATGACTTTGTTGCCTGCCTGCTGCCGTCCGGCAAGGTCGAACGCATCGAGACGCTGGCGAAAGACGGACAGAGGGTTCTGATGGTTGGCGACGGCCTCAATGACACGCCGGCACTGCGCGCTGCGCATGTCTCGATGGCACCGGCGACCGCCGCCGATATTGGTCGCAACGCTGCGGACTTCGTCTTCCTGCGCGAGAGCCTTCTGGCCGTCCCGCTGGCGTTGGACGTCTCGCGCCAGGCAGGACGCCTGATCCGGCAGAACATCGTCGTCGCGATCGTCTACAATGCGGTCGCCGTACCGATAGCGATCCTCGGGCACGTTACGCCCCTGATCGCGGCGATCGCCATGTCCGCCTCATCGCTGCTTGTCGTTGGCAATGCGCTACGCCTGCGATCGTCGCAGCCGTTTTCACCGGCCAAGGAAGTTCGCCGCAACAGGGTGTCCAACTTCGACAAACTGGTCCGATCGTCATGACCACTCTCACCTACCTCATACCCGTCGCTCTGTTCCTTGGAGCGCTTGGCCTTGGGGGCTTCCTTTGGGCATTGAAGAGTGGCCAGTACGAAGATCTCGACGGAGCCGCTGAGCGAATCCTGATCGATCTGGAAGAAAAAAGCGACCACTGATATTCAGAAAGCCGCTGGTGGCAGCGCATCGTCGCAGAAAAACGCGACACCAAACCTTCGCACTTCCAATCGCGCCCTACAAAACCTCTGCATCCCGAGCCGTTGTTCCTGCGATTGACAACACAGTTTGCGCCAGCGCAAAGAAGGCTGGCGTCAGGTCAGGTACCTTCTGCTCGTCCGCAACGGTCGAGAGACAGGAGATTGACATGATTACACGACGCGAAGCCCTCTTTGGAGCAGCTATTGGCGCTGCCGCCGTTGCGGCACTGCCCGCATTGTCCGCCACGGTTACAAAGGCAGAGATTCGCGGACTGCCGCGTGAAAAGATCACGCTCGTGGCACCGCCTTTTGTTCATCCGCACGATCAGGTCGCCAAGCACGGGCCGAAGATCGTCGAGTTCACCATGAAGATCGAGGAGAAGCCTCTCGTCATCGATGCCGACGGCACGAAGCTCAATGCGATGACCTACAACGGCTCGATCCCCGGCCCGCTGATGGTCGTGCATCAGGACGACTATGTCGAACTGACGCTCATCAATCCCGATACCAACTCGCTTGCCCACAACATCGATTTCCACGCCGCTACCGGCGCGCTGGGTGGCGGCGGCCTGACCTTGATCAATCCCGGCGAACAGGTGACCCTACGCTTCAAGGCGACGCGGACGGGAACGTTTGTCTATCACTGCGCCCCCGGCGGCGCGATGATCCCCTGGCATGTCGTTTCCGGCATGAACGGTGCCATCATGGTGCTGCCGCGCGACGGGCTCAGGAACGACAAGGGCCAACCGGTCAAGTACGACAAGGTCTTCTACATCGGCGAGAGTGACTTCTACATTCCGCGCGACGAGGAGGGCAACTTCAAGAGCTACGAATCCGCCGGCGACGGCTACGACGACATCGTCAAGGTCATGCGCGGGCTGATTCCGACGCATGTGGTGTTCAATGGCAAGGTAGGATCCCTGACCGGCGACAACGCCATGAAGTCCAAGGTCGGCGAAACGGTGCTGATCGTCCATTCCCAGGCCAACCGCGATACGCGGCCGCACCTGATCGGCGGTCATGGCGATTACGTCTGGGAACAGGGCAAATTCGCCAACCCGCCGGCCAAGGATCTGGAGACGTGGTTCATCCGTGGCGGCTCCGCCGGCTCGGCGCTCTATACTTTCCTGCAGCCTGGCGTTTACGCCTACGTCAATCACAATCTGATCGAGGCCGTCGAACTCGGAGCGACCGCTCACTTCAAGGTCGAGGGCGAGTGGAATGACGACCTGATGACACAGGTCGAAGCGCCCAAACCCATCGCCACCAACTGAACGCCACTCCAGTTTGCCCGGACAGCGACCCTGTCCGGGCATGGACAAAAGACATGTCGGCTTTCATCCTGAAGCTCGTGCCGATCGCCATGGTGGCCGTGGCCGCGGCTGTGCCGGTAGGACTCTCAATAAAGGCTGCCGGTGGTCATAGGCAGTCCCGCGCCATTGCCATGACGGTCAGCCTGCCCCCCGGTTCGATCAGATATCCGATGCCGGGAGAGTTCCTGAGGGATGGACGCCCGCAAGCCAATCCCAAGGTCGAGCGGCAATTCGACGGTCCGCTCGAGATCATGGCCTATCAGGTCAGTGCGACCGACTACGCGGATTGTGTGTCGGCCGGCAACTGCCGGCCGGCGGAGGAGACCCGCTCAGTCCCGCGTGACGCACCCGCTACCGGCGTGAGCTACCTCGACGCCGTTGCCTACGCCCGATGGTATTCTGAGGAGACCGGCAGCCAATGGAGGCTGCCATCCGACGAAGAGTGGGCCCTTGCCGCAGCCGAGCGGTTCGCGGGAGAATTCGAGGGTGTCGAAAACGATGCCAACAACCCCGCCAGGCATTGGCTGACCAGCTATCAGGCGGAGGTCGAACTCAATCGCAAACCGGACCCGTTGCCCAGGAGTCGCGGCTCCTTCGGAGTGAATTCGCGCGGGCTTGCCGACTTTTCCGGCAACGTCTGGGAGTGGACTTCGACGTGCTATGTCCGCACGACGCTCGCCAAAGACGGCAGCGGCGTTGCGAGCTCGGTCGACAATTGTGGGGTCCACGTCCTGGAAGGCCTGCATAGAGCCTATATGTCGAATTTCATCAGCGACGGGAAAAGCGGAGGTTGCGCCGTTGGCTTGCCTCCCGACAATCTGGGGTTCAGGCTGGTGCGAAACCACGCTGGCTGGGCGAGCGATCTGCTGTCTCATTTGGGTATACTCTGACGAGCAAGCGCCATCAGAGTATGGCGACACAATCCGCCTTGAGGACGACAAGCGCTGGACTTGCCGAGCAAATTGAGGTCGCCCCCTCTGGGTCGCCAGGTCCGCCTCGGACTTACAGCATGTCGCGGCGAACAGGATTCGCCCGACCTGCTGTAAGTTTCTGATTTTATGCATGTCGTTATCCCGGAACCGAAGAGGCACACGACTGGCGCCACGATCCTCTTGCAAACATCGTTACCGGCGCTTCGCCGTCGTCAAGGCCACTCCATGGGTCAGGAGAAAGCCGGCGTATGCCATAGCCCACGCAACACCCGCGACTTCAACGATCCCGTCATAAGGGACAAAGGCCGCAACAATGCGTAACGACGCCGCAATCAAAATCGCTGCGAAGATAATGATCGTTTGTCGTCCAGCCCGCAGTAGCCGGCCGGTATGGCCAAGCGTAGCGCGGGCCATCACTGCGATCGTCATCGACCCGACCGCACCGGCGCCGAACGCATGCAGCCCGGCGGCGACCGGGATTGCAGGCAAAAAGATCGATGCCGAAATCAGGGAGAATCCCAAGGGCACCAAGGCGTATGCAAGGTGAAGGATGAGAACGAGGGGATCTCGCAACGTGCGATCGCCAGCCCACCGCGACAGACGCCATGCCTGGCCAATGGCGGCGGCCCCAAGGAGCAGCCCTGAGACGCCATTGTTGGGGGCGAACGTCCAGGCCCCCAGACCAATGGCAGAGATAAAGATGGATCCGATGTCAAATCGGTCGAATGGCGCCGGCAGCCTGCCGGGATTTTCGCGCACGAGCCAGTTGCGTGTGAAGCTCGGAATAATTCGCCCGCCGATCAAGGAGATGAGCAGGATCGCGGCAGCCATGCCGAGCCTTCGGCTGATGTCCGACATTCCCAGGACATGAGCCTCGATGTGGAACGCGCCGTTCGCGGACGCCAGCACGACGAGCGGCGGCAGCACCTTGAGGTTTCGCCAGTTGCGTCCCGCGACGATTTCGCGTGCGGCCGCGGCAGCCACTGCAAGCAAGAATGAGCCATCGATCACAGCTGCTGCTTCCCAGCCAATATCTGCCGAGAAGAAGACAGCGGCGCGGCCGGCAAGCCACAGGACAACCAGCGCCAGCAGCGGCAGGCCCTGCACGGGCAGCCGGCCGGTCCAGTTGGGGATCGCCGTCAAAAGGAACCCGGTCACGATCGCCGGCAGATAGCCGAACAGCATCTCATGTATATGCCAGTCGACCGGAACGAACAGGCTGTGGGTTTGAAGTTCCCCCGCATAGATCGGCAGCCAGAGCAGAATGGAGAGCGCGGCATAAAGCGAGCCGAGGAAGAAAAAGGGTCTGAACCCATAGGACAGAAAGGCGGGGCCGGAGTAGCGCCGCAGACGTGGAATAGCCATGACTTGTATCCTGAAATGAAAGGCCGGGTGGACCGCCGCCCTCGGTCCGTCCGGCTCGTGCCCGCTCACTTGTGGCAGGCAAGCTATCTCATGCCGGTCAGTTGGCCGGAATCTGGGTGAACAGATCCGCGAATACCGTCTTTGCCTTGCCAGGATGCTTGACCGCTTTCGCGGTATCGAGATTGACCGGCTTGCCGACGACGATCAGTGCGACCATGCCCATGCCATAGTGCGGCGCGCATTTGACGCCATAGACGCCCTCCTTGGTCAGCGTAACGGTGATTTCTTCGCTCGGTTTCCCCTTGAACGGCTCGGCGCCGTCCGGAATCATGTCCTTGATCGACTCGGCATCGTGCGTCTTGTCGGTCGGCACGAACTTCACGGTGTCGCCGGGTGCGGCCTTGACGAAGGCCGGCTGGAAAACCATGGCGCCCTTTTCGCCCTTGTTGAGCATTTGCACCACATGCTCTTCCGCGCTTGCGCCGCCGGCGAGCGCGAGAAGGGAGATTGCGGCGGCGAGGATGGTGCGTTTCATCGATTTGTCCTTTGTCTCATGTTCGCGGCATTGCGCCGTTCAATGTCATTTAGCCTGATGCCCCTGCGAACAATTTGCGCTGGCGCAAACTCGCGATAAGAATGGTTGCCGCGCGCTGGCGCGGTGTCTTGGGGTCGTGAGGAAACACATTTTGGTTGCGCTCGACCGATCGCTGATATCGCAGCTGCCGCTCTTCCAAGGGATGACTGCGGAAGAACAAAGCGAAATCCTGCGAAGCGCACGGTCGTCACGCTATGCCAAGGAATCCGCGATCTTCGAGCAGGAAACGGAAGCCCATTCGTTTTTTGTGCTGATCTCTGGTCATATCCGCGTCGTCCGCAGCACGCCGGATGGACAACAGGTCATTGCCAGGTACATCAGCGAAGGCGAAATCTTTGGTGTCGCCGCGGCGCTCGGCCGAACGGCCTATCCCGCCAGCGCCCTCGCGGCCGTCGACTGCGTGGTGCTGGCGTGGCCCAACGCTCTGTGGGCGGAGATGGCGCGACGATTCCCGATATTTGGGGCAACCACCTACAGAACCGTCGGCACCCGACTGCAGGAGACCCAGACGCGGGTGGTGGAGATGTCCACCGAACAGGTCGAGCAAAGGGTCGCGCATGCCTTGTTGCGGTTGGCAAACCAGACCGGCCGAAAGACCGAAAGCGGTATCGAAATCGACTTCCCGATTTCAAGGCAGGACATCGCGGAGATGACAGGCACGACGCTGCACACAGTCAGCCGGCTGCTCAGCAGGTGGGAAGACATCGGAATAATCGTCAGCGGCCGCCAGAAAGTCACGGTCAAGGATGCGCATCGCCTTGTGGTTCTCGCAGAGAACCCGGGCAAGCACTGACGTTACCGTTCGCCCCGGATAGTCGCTTCCAGATCGGCAAGGAAACGCGCCTCGTCCACGCAGTGCTCATGGCACGCCTCGGCCACGGTGTGAAACGTGCCGATCGGACAGCCGACACAAAGCATCCTGTAGCCCATCAGCACTGCCACGCTTGCCGGCCATTTCCTCATGATTTCGTCAACCACCATATCGGGAGTGATGGAGCTGGGTTCCTTCACGACGCAGTCCTCCGCGATTTGCGACGCCCTCGTCCTACATCGCGCTCAGGACCGCTTCGTTGCGATTTCGCAACTTTATTGGCCAAGCGCTGAGACTTCTTGAGGCAGTAGGACTCGCAGGCATCGGAGCGGATAAAGGTTACCGCACCGTCAGATGGCAGTACCAACGATCGCACCGATGCCTGCGGTCAGCGCCATTGCCGCCGCGCCCCAAAAGGTGACGCGAACCGTTGCTTTCAGCACATTGGCGCCGCCGGCTTTGGCCCCGATGGCGCCCAGAACCGCCAGGAACAGGAGTGAGGCAACAGACACCGTTGCGGCAAGCCACACGGCCGGCGAAACAAGCACCATCGCCAAAGGCATGGCCGCGCCAACCGAAAATGCTGCCGCCGAGGTCAGCGCGGCCTGGATCGGTCTGGCCGTGGTGATTTCGGAAATGCCGAGTTCGTCGCGAGCGTGGGCGCCGAGCGCATCCTTCGCCATCAATTGGTGGGCGACCTGCAAGGCAAGGCTCGGCTCGACGCCTCGTCTCACATAGATCTCCGCAAGTTCCTGCAGCTCGAAATCTGGCTGTGTCGCCAGTTCCCCTTTCTCACGCGCAAGGTCGGCATGTTCGGTGTCGGACTGCGAACTGACCGAGACATACTCGCCTGCCGCCATCGACATCGCTCCGGCGACCAGTCCGGCGACGCCGGCAACCAGAACGTTGGAGGCCGCGGCATTGGCTGCCGCCACGCCAACGATGAGGCTGGCCGTCGAGACAATGCCGTCATTGGCGCCGAGCACGGCGGCGCGCAGCCAGCCGACGCGGGATACAAGATGGTTTTCACTGTGAAGGCGGCTCATGACGTCACCTCAGGCGTCGTCCAGCCGGTCGCAGCATCCTGACGAGCACGTCCGATTTCATGAGGAAATGCTGCCACGAGGCTCCCACCGCATGGAGGCCGACGACGACGATGATCACCGGCTTGGCGAGTTCGTGAATCTCACCCATCGCTCGAAAGCTGAAATACCAGGCCAGCGCCCCAGTGATAGGCATCCCGAAAATGAAGAGATACAGCAGGAAATGGGCAGCTGCGGCGCCGGCTGCCGGCTCGGCAGCGCGCGAGAACGCCCGGTAAGCCGGCTTGATGTCCTCACCTATCACAAGCTGGACGACGATCAGCACCGCGATGGTCCAATGCAGCAGTATCTGGGGTCCGGTGTATCCGGCCGGCTCGTTGGCAACACGCATCGGCAGCTACCTCGCTAAAAGAGACCCTTCCTACCTCGCTGCTTATGCGACAATCTTGATCTAGGACAAATCTTCTCGCCATCCCGTTGAGCTTTCCACCTGCCGCGACTCGATCTTGGCTGACAGCCAGTTGTCAGCTTGGTCGTGCGATAGTGCATCCGAGGCGAACCGGATGGATCGCCACTGCAAAGGTTCAATGTGGAAACATAATTTCGATGAAGAAGTTTGCGCTGTCGCTTTTCGTGGTCGCTGCCTCCGGCGCCTATGTCTGGGATCAGGCCGGAAGGCATCCGGCAAACGATATGCTCGGCGAGGCGCTGCCGGCCGACGCAGCCGAAGCGCCTTCCGTGCAGCCAAAAGAGCCCCGATCCGCTGCGGCTTTGCCGGTGCTTCGCACTTCGCCGGCACCCCTCGATCTCCGGTTTGGAACAAGGTTGCCGATCTCCGGGGAAACGACAGCTGGCATAGGAGCGCCTGCCGAACGGCCAAATGATCCAGTCAAGCGGACAGTGGTTCCGGTGGCACCACACCCGTCGCCAACGCCAGTGGCACCGTCTGTCGCCGATCCTGCATCGCCAACGCCTTCCTTCGCCGTTACGCCCGCCGTCTACATACCAGTCCCGCAGCCGAGGCCGGCATATCGGGATGCACCAGCACGGGTCGTCCGGGTAGACATGAAGCTCGCCGCAAAGGGCTATGCCGATGGCGTCTACACCGGCCCCACGGCCGATGCCTATTACGGCATCATCCAGATTCAGGCCGTCGTGCAGAACGGACAGCTCACGGCGCTGAAAGTGCTGAAATATCCATCCGACCGCCGCACCTCCGTGAATATCAACAGGCAGGCGCTGCCCATGCTGCGCGACGAAGCGATCAGCGCCCAGAGCGCCAATGTCGATATTATTTCGGGTGCGACGCTAACCAGCAGGGCTTTCATCCAGTCCCTGCGCGGCGCGCTGAAGAAAGCGTCGTCGTAAGCCCATGCGCGACACGCGAATTTTGATGGGCATGCCGATCACGGTCGACATCGGTGGCACTTCGGCCGGTGAGCTGGTCGATACGGTCTTCGGCTATTTCGAGCATATCGACCGGCGCTTCAGCACGTACCGGGCCGACAGCGAGATCGCGGCCATCAACCGCGGCGACGTTCCGGTCGTCGACTGGAGCAGCGAGATGATGGAAGTGCTGGCCATTGCCAAGCAGACGAAAAATGAGACGGACGGATACTTCGATATTTGCAAGCCCGACGGTTCGCTCGACCCTTCCGGCATCGTCAAGGGCTGGGCCATCCGCAATGCGGCCGGGATTGTTCAACGGGCCGGCGTCAGTGATTTCTTCATCGAGGCCGGCGGCGATATCCAGTCCTGCGGCAAGAATGCATTGGGCCATGACTGGAGCGTCGGCATCCGCAATCCCTTCAATGCGGACGAGATCGTAAAGATCGTCTATCCCCGCGGTCGCGGTGTCGCAACCTCCGGCACCTATGTCCGCGGTCAGCATATCTACAATCCGCATGGAATTGGCAGTCCGATCCAGGACATCGTCAGCCTGACCGTGATCGGCGCCGATGTGCTCGAAGCCGATCGTTTCGCCACCGCGGCCTTCGCCATGGGGCGGGACGGCATTCTCTTCATCGAGCAGACGCCTGGCCTGGAGGGCTATCTCGTCGACGCCAATGGCCGCGCCACGCCGACAACCGGGTTCGGAGCCTTTTGCCTGCCATGATCAAGACCATCGACCGATTTCTCGACCACCTGACCATGTACAGGCTGGTCCTCTACTATCTGATGGCGCTGGTCGGCGCAGCGTTCGTGCTCGGCTTCGTCAAGCTGGTGCCACATGATCCGATTGCGCTTGCCTTTACGACAGCGCTTGCGCTAGCCGCCTGCTGGATCACCAACAAGGTCTTTGCGCATGTCTTCGCAGTCCCGGCCAACAACGAGTCCGTCTACATCACCGCACTCATCCTGGCACTCATCCTCGATCCGGTAGCGATTACGGACATAAAGGGGATTGCGGCGGTGGCATTCGCAGCCGTCTGGGCGATTTCATCCAAATTCATTCTCGCCATCGGCCGGAAGCACCTTTTCAACCCGGCTGCGCTGGGCGTGGCGCTGTCCGCGATGCTGCTCGACCAGCCGGCCAGCTGGTGGGTTGGTGGCAATCTGCCATTGCTTCCACTCGTGCTCGTCGGCGGCATGCTTGTTGTCCGCAAACTGCGCCGGCTTGACCTCGTCTCGACCTTCGTTGTCGTGGCGCTGGCGACCATTCTGGCAACCACGGACCCATCGCAATACTGGACCGCGCTTGCTGAGACACTGGGTTCGTCGCCTTTGCTGTTCTTTGCCTTCGTGATGCTGACCGAGCCGCTGACCGCACCGACGATGCTTTGGCCGCGTATCGCCTTTGCCGCCATCGTCGGCTTTCTGTTTGCTCCCAACATCCATATCGGTTCGTTCTATTTCACGCCGGAACTGGCGTTGCTTGCCGGCAACCTGTTTGCCTATGCGGCTGGCCCCAAGGGACGCCTGGTGCTGACCTTGGAACGCATCGAGCGATCGGCCGTCGACAGCTTTGACTTCGTTTTCCGGTCGCCAAGCAAGCTCGCCTTCGAGGCCGGCCAGTATCTCGAATGGACGCTTGGTCTCGATCGCGCCGACAATCGCGGCAACCGCCGCTATTTCACGGTCGCTTCGGCGCCGACGGAGGAAACGGTTCGTCTCGGCGTCAAGTTCTATCCGCAATCAAGTGCCTTCAAGCGCGAGTTGATGACCATGAAGCCAGGCAGCACGATTCACGCCGCGCAACTGGCCGGCAACTTTACGCTGCCCGCCCGGCGTGAAACCAAGATCGCTTTCCTGGCCGGAGGCATCGGCATCACCCCGTTCCGCTCAATGCTGCAATATCTCATCGACCGTCAGGAGCGGCGACCGATCGTCATGCTCTACGGAACCGAAGGCCAGCAGGACATCGCTTATCGCGACGTGCTTGACGCGGCCAGGCAGGAACTTGGTATCAAGACGATCCACGCTGTGGCGCACGGTGGCGAGCGCGGGCAATATCCCGGATATATCGACGAGCGCCTGATACGTCTGGCCATACCCGACTACCTTGAGCGCACTTTCTACATTTCCGGCCCGCAGGCGATGGTCAAGGCGCTGCGCCAGAAGCTGTTGGCCATGGGTGTTCGCCGCTCGAAGATAAAGGTCGACTATTTCCCGGGTTTTGCCTGAAGGACACTCAATTGTGTTGCGGCAAGGAAATGGTCACGACCAGACCCGGATCGGCGTTGGCCATGGCAAGGCTTCCGCCATAGGCTTCGACGATGTCGAAAACGATGGCCAGGCCAAGACCGCTGCTGCCGCCCTTGCTGTCGAGTTGCACGCCGCGCGACAGCGCGGACCCCAGATCGGCATCCGGTATACCTGGGCCATCATCAGCAACACTGACGGTCACCTCGTCCCGGGCGGTGGATGCACCCACACGAACTGACGATTTTGCATAGCGCGCGGCATTCTCGACCAGATTGCCGAGAATTTCTGACAAGTCGCCTTCGTCGATTGGCGCCGTAAGATCGTCCGTGACATCCAGGTTGAACGAAAGCTGTTTGGCGCTTGGTGTCCGTTTGACGACGGCAATGACGCCAGCCGCGACGTCGGACACCAGGCAGGACGCCTTGCCGGAAACGCCGGGTGCAAGGCGCGCGCGCGCGAGCTCCCGCTCCACATGGCGCCGGATCGCTCCGGCGCTCTTTTCGATATCGTCAGCCAGATCCGTCTCGCCTTTCTTGCGCAAGGCCCGGATGTCGGCCGACAGCACTTGCAGCGGTGTCTTGAGGCCATGCGCCAGATCGGTGGCGCGCGAGCGGGCTCGCACAAGCGCCTTTTCCTGGGCATCGAGAAGGCGATTGATCTCGTCAGCGAGCGGTTGCACCTCGCTTGGTGCCGCCACATCGAGCCTCGCGGTTCTTTGCGCGATCACGTTCCTTACGGCGACCCGCAAAGTTTCCAGCGGTGCAAGACCGATGGTAATCTGGATAAAGAACGCAACCATCAGAACTGCCGCTAGCATCAGGAGGGCCGGAGCGAGATCGCGAACATATTCGCTGACAGACACGGCAACGGTGCGATGATCTTCCGCAACGATTGCGCGAAAGGACCGGCCTGGGGCGTCGATTATTGTACGCTCGACCGCAATACTGAGTTCTCCGCCAGGGCCGAGGAACTCTTCGACCGTTCGCAGCTCACCGCTTGCGCTCCGGGCAGGCAACGTCAGCTTGGCGTCCCACAAAGACCGCGAGCGCTCGAGATCGCCAGTGGCGACATTCTCGACCTGCCAGTAATAACCGGACAGCGGATTGGCGAAACGCGGGTCGGTGAGCACGGGGCTCACGACAAGGCGACCATCGCTTGTGAAGCTCGTTGCACCGATCAGTTCGTTGAGGTCGACCGTCAATTCGCCCACCACGCGCCGCTCGACGTGAAGTTCGAACAAATAGCGCAGGCCGGCGCCGGCTATGGCAAGCGCGACAAGAACCGAAATCGTGGCAGCCAGCCACAGCCTGAGGCGGATCGAGTTGCCCATCAGGCGGCATCATCGGGCATCAGATAGCCGAACCCGCGCCGCGTTTCGATGACATCGCTGCCGAGCTTTCGTCGCAGCCGCGCAACGATGACCTCGATCGTGTTCGGATCGCGATCATTCCCTGAATCGTAAAGATGCTCGGCAAGTTCGGTCGGCGCCACCACCCGGCCGGCGTGGTGCATTAAAAACGCCAGTAACCGGTATTCCAACGGCGAAAGCGCAATGGGAATGCCGCGTAGCGAAATGCGCATCTGGCGCGTGTCCAAGACCAGCGGCCCAGACTTCAACACGGGTGCTGACTGGCCCGCCGAACGCCGCAGGATAGCCCGCAACCTGGCGAGCAGTTCTTCCATCTCGAAGGGCTTGGGGAGATAGTCGTCTGCACCGGAATTGATACCGTCCACGCGTTCTGTCCACATGCCCCTTGCGGTCAGGATGAGAACCGGAAACCGGCGCGCGTTGGCCCGCCAGCGCTTCAACACCGTCAGTCCATCGAGTTTGGGTAGGCCGAGATCCAGAATGGCGGCATCATAGTTCTCCACGTCGCCGGCAAACCAGGCAGCTTCACCATCCCGCACGATATCGACCACCATTCCGGACGCCTTGAGGGCAGTCTCGATATCGACTGCTATGCGGGGCTCGTCCTCGGCCAGCAGGATCTTCATCAGTCACCCTCTCCGTCCCGCATAATCACACCGGCACCGGCGTCGACGTCGACTGCCTTTCGCCGGCCATCGACGTCGACGACCTGAAATCGGTAGACCCATTTGTTTGCCTTGCGGATCAGATCGACTGCCACAATATCGCCTGGAGCCCGCGCGCGAACGACATCCAGGATACTGGCCAAGCCCTTTATTTCACCACGCTCGTACAGGTCTCTCGCGCGGTCATGATCGCCATCGTCGTCCTCGTCGGCGCGAGCGGCGAGCGGCTGGGCCAGGACAAGCCCGGCCAGCCCTGCTATCGCCAGGCGCTTCAGAATGGCTCTCATGAACGGTGCATGTCGCATGTCGAAGCTTACAATCTGCTGTCAATCGTCCTCAGCCGGCAGCAAGCAAAGGCTGTCTATCGGCATCGTCGCGTCCAATCATGGCCGCGTCGAGAAGGATATCGAAACCATGCGCAATTCCACGCTTCTGCTGGCGGTATTCGCGGGCCTGGCGAGCTTTGCCCTGCCTGCGGCCGCTGCATCCGACGAAGAGTCATGCGGCGTGCAATCCTCCGGGACGCCGCCCGGGCCGATCGACCTCCAGGCCATACCGATGCAGGACACGACCGCCACGAAAGCCATCAAAGGTATTGGCGATGTCGAATGTGATGGCAACCACCTCCGCGAAAGAGCCGCTCTCGTCGGCGAGGACGAAGGCGACGCTCTCGGAGACGACGACTAAACCTTCCGATGGCTGTCCGCGACATCTGTCATTGTCGCCGCGCCCCAGATGACCCCCCGCCCACCGTTCAGCTGGCGTCCTGCAAGGCCGCGCAGCTCTCGTCTGACCTCCGGAGATTCTCCCGCTATGATACCAGCCCAGCACATCCATCCCATGCTTGTGCATTTTCCCATCGTTCTCATCTACACACTGGTGATAATCGACATTGTGTTGCTCGCTCACCGCAACGCGGTGACCAAGCGTTCTGGCGCGGGGACGATTTCCGCTTTTGTCGCGCTGGCAGCCGGAGTTTTCGCCATCGGAACCTGGTTCTATGGCGGACTTGCCCTCGATCATGCCGAAGCGGCCGGCTTCAGCAGTGACATAGCAGAGATCCATGAAAGCCTGGGGGGTGTCACTGCGTTCACCTTCCTGATCTGGGGGCTTGCGAGGCTCGCGTTTTGGATGCGAAATCGAGAGTCTCGCATGCTCGCGATCGCCATTCCTCTGGTCGAAATTGGCGGCGCTATTCTGGTCACTGCGACGGCCTATTATGGTGGACTGCTTGTCTACGAACTTGGCGTAAATGTCGCCAAGGCCGCGGTCGCCGGTTGACGAGCACGCGCGCGGCAATCTGAAGCCCCAGCTTTGGGCCATTTTTCTCGACGGCAAAATGATTCAGATCAAGGCTCAACTGCTCATTAGGCATCTAAGAAGCCGGGGAATGGGAATATCTCCGGAGAGCGTACATGCAAGCCGAAGCCATAATGAGCAAGCCAGTCATCTGCACATATCCGTCGGCGTCCATCGCCGAGGTGGCCGGGCTGATGCTGTCCAAAGAGATCAGCGGCCTCCCTGTCATTCGTGGCGACGGCACGTTGGCGGGGATTGTCAGCGAAGGCGATTTCCTGCGGCGAGCAGAACTGGGCACTCAACAGAAGCGCTCGCGCTGGCTGGAGCTGCTCGTCAGCCCTGGAAAAGCCGCCGACGAATATGTCCGAGCCAATGGTCGACAGATCGCAGAGGTGATGTCCGACAACGTCGTCACAGCATCTCCGGCCGCGTGGCTCGCCGAGATCGTGGATCTTATGATGCACCACCATGTCAAACGCATTCCAATCGTGGACAATGGAAAAGTCGTCGGCATCATTACCCGCTCTGACATTCTGCGGGCATTGTTCGGCGTCCTTCCGGACGCCGAGCACGCTGCGATCGATGATCTACGGATACGACAGAACATCATTGCCGAGCTTGCGACGCAGAAATGGGCTAGCAAAGCGCTGATCAACGTGGCGGTGGAGAAGGGCGTGGTGAAACTCAACGGCGCCATTTTCGACGAACGCGAGCGTCAGGCAGCCATCGTCGCCGCTGAAAACGTCGCAGGCGTCAGGTTTGTCCAGGATAATCTGTTTTGCGCCGATCCGCTGTCCGTCATCCTCGTATCATAGCCATTCCACCACCGCGCCGGAGTAGGGCTGAATCAAAGGTCCGCGTGGACCGACAAGCGCAATAAATCCTTGAATACCCGCCACGTCGCGATCGAGTTCAGAAAGCTGATCGCGATAAACTTCGAGGTCGTGATCGCCTGCCCCTGCAGCACCCTTCATGCCACCAGCGGCACAAGCACTGCCAGGCTGGCTGCCAGTGTGAGCAGTGGGGCTATAACCCAGAACGTCATGGCTCTTCCGACTGGGGCAGAGCCCCTGCCCCGCCAATGAATTGCCACACATTCGGGATGAGCCACCCGCCTTCAGTGACCCGGAGGCGAGCTCGACGACCTAGCCATTGCCAGACACGTGTTGCAGTCGGGCGATCAGGTCGCTGTTGCGGCAATAGGCTGGCGGCTCGTCGGCGTGGTGATGATTGTCAAGCCAGGCCGAGCATTCGTCTTGATGGCCGCAGGAGCGGCAGCGATTAACGGCCCGATTGGTGACAGCTGCGTGGTCCGCGACGACCGTCAATTGCCGGTCGACGCCCAGAGTCCGCATCATGCGATCCATCAGCGCCGTCCTGGCATCAACTGAAACCAGATAGTCGAGAAAGGTCATGTGGCTTCTCCCCGCACGTGTCGCCAATCTTTGCGCTTCCGGCAGCCACATCACATTGATCTCGGTCAACACACGCTGCGTCGGCGTCGGCGTTGCGGTGACGCCGAGCCTCTCCAATTTCTGGGTTATCCAAGCCGAGTTGATCGCCCGCGCAGCCTGGAAGCGGTCAGAGCCGGACAGGAGTCGCAGCCACAATCGCGGTCAAAGGCTGTCCTCGATGATCGGTTCGATCTGGACTGTCTTCTCGCCTCTGTTGAAGGCGACAGCCAGGCGGAAGCTGTGGGCAATGCGGAGCGCCCGTGCCATGAAAATTGCTGCGACGTCGGGCGGACAGATGCGCTTCACCACCGCCCGAAACAACGTAAGCCAGCGCCGGAAGTGCTCCTCGCCCAGACCGGGAATAACCAGATGCGGCGGCAACGGCCGCCCCGCGTAACGAGAGGTCCTCAGCAGTGTGGCCGACCAGAAATCACACATCTTCGCCAGATGCGACGGCCACGCCTCCGCTCTGATGGCTGCATTGAAAACGGGGCCAAGAAGCGGGTCGCGGCGGATTTCATCGTAAAAACCGTGGACGACCTTTCGGATCATTGTCTCGTCGAGAACCTGGGAAAGCTCGACGCCGTCGACAATGATCGTTGGCTTGCTTCGTTGAGTACCATTCATGCGCGCTGCCTCTTGCTATCTATCCTGATGGTCACGGGGTGTTCTTCTAGACGAAGACCATCACCACGGTCCCACCTATGACAATCAGAACCATGCCAGCGATCAGCATCGGCAACAATGAATTGCCGGCCTTCGCGCCGCTGGCCGCTTCAGCGCCGTAAACCAGGCCTGGCCACACTTCGATCACCTCTTTGCTCCGGACGTTGTCCATTTTTTGACTCTCTTCCTTTTTCCAATATGACGCCTTCGCCAGTTCGAGGGTGGGCGCAGGCAGTTCGAGATCATCGTCTGTCTGGCCAGCAGCGGGGATTTCGATCCGTCGCTCAACTTTGCCTTCCGGACATCCCTGGATAACCGGAAAATAGAGCATGCCGCCGACCTTGAGCTCCGAGGACAGGTAGCCGCGAAAGACGAATTCGTCATATTCGCCATCGCCGAGATCACCTCCTCTCCAGACGATTTCATTGGCGCCTTCACTGAGATTGGTCCCGCAAGGCAATTCAGTATTCAGAGCCGAGGATTTTCCTCCTTTTGCGAAGCTTCGCAAAAATCGACTTGTATCCTCCGGGCCGGCCACGATCAAAGAACCAGCGCTTGGTCGCCTCCGACGCCAACAGATAGAGTGCGGTGATGACGGCAAGTCCGGCCAGGACCGGTAGCGGCAGCGGTACAAAGCCGAACCATGGCGCGAACGGCAGATAGGGGATCGCGACCGCGACAAATCCGACGGCCAGCGTCAGCCAGGCAAGCAAGGGGCTTGGGCGGCTCGCCCAAAAAGCCCCATGCGAGCGCACTATGAGCACTATGGCGAGCTCCGTCAGCAACGATTCGACAAACCAGGCGGTCTGGAACGTGGCCGCCGTGGCGTGCGCGAACAGAAGCAGGAAGGCGAAGGTTGCGAAGTCGAACAGCGAGCTCACAAGGCCAAAGCTGATCATGAACCGCCGCACGAAGCCGATGTCCCAGTGGCGAGGCCGTCGCAGTTGGTCTTGATCGACGTTGTCACTGGCGATGGCGAGTGAGGGAACGTCGGAAAGGAAATTGTTGAGCAGGATCTGCTTTGCCAGAAGCGGCAGGAAAGGCAGGAACAGCGAGGCGACGGCCATGCTGATCATGTTGCCGAAGTTGGCGCTGGTGGTGATCGAGATGTATTTCATGGTGTTGGCGAAGGTTTTCCGGCCGTCGTCGACGCCGCGCACCAGCACGGCGAGGTCCTGCTTGAGGAGGATGATATCGGCGGCCTCGCGCGCGACATCGCATGCGGTGTCGACGGACACCCCGATATCGGCCTCATGAAGCGCGGGGGCATCATTGATGCCGTCGCCAAGATAGCCAACGACATGGCCCCTGCTCCGCAGGGCCTGGACGATGCGTTCTTTCTGGTTGGGGTCGATCTCGACGAAGAGATCGGTGTCCTGAACGCCCGCAAACAGCGCGCTCTTGGTCAGCTTCGACAGATCCTCCCCGGTCATGATCCGAGCGATGCGCAAGCCGACCGCTTGGGCAAGATGGGCGGCAACGTAGCGGTTGTCGCCCGTGATGACCTTCACCGCGATGCCGCGACGGGCGAGTTCGGCAAGCGTGTTCTTTACGCCTTCCTTGGGCGGGTCGAGGAAAAGCAGGAAGCCGGCGAAGGCGAGATCGACCTCGTCCTTCCTGCCATAGGCACTTCGGCTTTCAAACCGACGCGTCGCTAGCCCCAGAACCCGATAGCCGTCCGAACTCCAGAGCCGAAACTTCTTGTCGATCGCCGCACGGTGCGCGTCTTCGAGAGGTTCCAGGCCTTTCGCTGTGAGGACAACGCTGCAGGTTTCGAGAACATTCTGTACCGCGCCCTTGGTGATCAGGAGATCGCCGGTGTCCTCGCTCCGCACAACGACGGAGAGGCGCTTGCGAATGAAATCGTAGGGCACTTCGTCCACCTTCGTGAAAGCACCCAATGACGCGTTCCCGCCCGGGGTCCCGGCAACCGCTTCATCCAGCGGGTTCTTCAGTCCGGTCTGCAGGCTGGCGTTGAGCCGGGCCCAAAGAAGGATCTCCTCTGACCGATTGCCATCGACATCGAACCATCCGTCGAGGCGGATCACACCTTCCGTCAGCGTTCCTGTCTTGTCGGTGCACAAAAGATCCATGCTGCCGAGATTCTCGATGGCATCGAGCCGCCGCACGATAACGCCATTGGCAGCCATGGCGCGCGCGCCTCGAGCAAGCGTTACACTGATAATGGCCGGGAGCAGTTCCGGAGTAAGGCCGACCGCGAGTGCCAGCGAAAACAACAGCGATTCAATCAGCGGACGATGCAGCATCAGGTTGGCAAAAAACACCATGATGACAATCGCCAGCATGATCTCTGTCATCAGATAGCCAAACAACCTGATCCCTCGGGCAAAACCCGTTTCCGGGATTTGCCGCTCCAGTGCCGCGGCGATGGAAGCGAATTCTGTGCGGGCGCCGGTCGCTGCCGCAAGCACGGTTGCAGTGCCGCTGCGCACGGATGTGCCGGTAAACACCGCATTGTTGCGTTCGGCGACGGAGGCATCAGGGTCTGAATGCCCCGCCATCTTCAAGACGGGGAAGGTTTCGCCGGTCAGCACGGCCTCGCTGACGTTGAAGTCGCGCGCGTCAAGGATGATGCCGTCGGCAGGTATGAGGTTTCCGGCCGACAACCGGATGAGATCCCCCGGCACGATTTCTTCAGCAGAAACGGAGGATTCGACGCCATCGCGCAGCACGATAGCCTTGCGCGAGATACGCTGTTTGAGTGCCTCTGTCGCTCGCGACGCCCCATATTCCTGGGTGAAGCTGAGAACGCAACTCGCCAGTACGATCGCGACGATGATTGTGGCCTCCTGACCTTCGCCGACGAAGGCCGAAACGCTGGCTGCGAAGATCAGGATCAGGACAAGGGGGCTCCGGAACTGGCGAACGAACACGGCAAGCGCCGACGTGCTTGACTTCGACGCCGGAGTATTTGCGCCGTATCTGGCGAGCCGCGAGGCGGCCTCGGGCCCTGCCAGCCCCGACGTGGCGGACGTCGCCAGACGTCGCACGAGCTCCTCGCTGCTGATCGACCAATAGGGTTCTGCGACCGCGGTGGCGGATTGTTGGTCCACGCCAGAGGGCACGATATTCGATGCCATCAGTATGACAGGAAGCGGTTGATGCCGCTCTCTTCGATCAGCGTGCGGGTGACGCCGCCAAATGCCCATTCGCGCAGGCGGCTATGGCCGTAGGCGCCCGAGACGATCATGTCGGCATGGATCGAGCGTGCGAATGTCACCAACTGCTCGCCATCGACTTCACCGGTTATCAGTTCCGTCCGGGCCATAATGCCATGGCGCTCGAGATAGACGGCCACATCGGCGAGGCTGTCGCGAACGTTGTCGTCGCCTTTGGCTGCGATCGTGGCGACGACAACCTCATTGGCGTTGGCCAAGAAGGGCAAGGCATCTGCCATCGCCCGCCGCGCCTCCCTGGTATCCTTCCAGGCAACCAGGACCGTTTTGGCGCGGACGTGTTCCACGTTGGTGCCCGTGACCAGGACTGGCCGGCCGATGCCGAGCGCCAGGCTGCCAAGATCCACGGCGCGAAACACGTTGTCTCCCGACTCGCCGGTCACGACAAGGTCGGCTGCGCGGGCGAAAACGCTGAGGAACCGGGTCGGACTGCAGACGGCTTGTCCCCATTCGCTTGTGATCGAAGCCGGAACCAGGCCTTCGAACTCGGCACGCAATTCGGCAAGCCGCTTTTTGATTTCGGTTCGCTGGATTTGCATGACCTCGCCTTCGTAGACCATGCCGTCGCCGGTGGCGACCAAAGGCGGAACATCCGCCGCCGCCAGACCGATGAGATGGGCTCCAAAACGTTGCGCGAGCTCGATACCCACCTTCACGATGGCAGCAGGAGGCGCATCGACGGCAAGGTTCACGATTATTGACTTGTAGGACATTGGACGCACCTTTCAATGAAGCGATTCGAATGCGCCATGAATTGCATTCACGGGCGCTGGCTTCCTTGATGCGCGTCAAACAACCGTCCAATTGCATTCAGGCAAATCCATTGGTCTCGTTCCGTTTTGCCTCTGAACGGGGAAGTGATAGTTAGGTTTTCTTTGATGTGTCTCGAGCCTAGGAACCGCAGGTGATCCAAGACGAAGCACTCAGTTTGTCGCCTGGCGGCACGACACTGAAATCACTGTTGTCGCAAATGTTTGATCAGGCTCCGGGATTCATGGCGCTCATACGCGAGCCCGACCATGTATTCGTGCTGACCAATGCCGCCTACCAGCGACTTGTCGGCGACCGGCAAGTTATTGGGAAGTCGGCCCGCGAGGCCTTTCCCGAACTCGAGGGACACCAATTCCTCGAGCGTTTGGACAGTGTGTACTCGACCGGCGAACCATACAGCGGCAAGGGCGTGAAGATCGGTCTTCGCAACAACCGCGATGGGCCAATTGAAGAGCGTATCCTGGATTATGTCTATCAGCCAATCAGGGCCGATGACGGCCGAATAACTGCCATCTTCATTGAAGGCGCGGATGTCAGCGATCTCTCTTTCGCGAATGCGGCTCTTCTGTTGCGCGAAGACCATCTGCGTTCGATCCTGGCGACCGTGCCCGATGCAATGGTGGTCATCGACGAGCAAGGCAGTATCCAATCCTTCAGCACCGCCGCCGAAACGCTGTTCGGTTACCAGTCGGGCGAAATCATCGGGCAGAACGTCAAAATGCTGATGCCGGCGCCGTATCGCGACGAGCATGATGCCTATCTTCATCGTTATCTGGCGACAGGGGAGCGGCGGATCATAGGGCTCGGACGCATCGTGACCGGGATCCGCAAGGATGGCTCAACCTTTCCGATGGAGCTTTCCGTTGGAGAAATGAATCCGGGAACTGGTCGTTTCTTCACCGGCTTTTGCCGCGACCTGACCGAACGGCACCGCGCGGAAGCACGAATACAGGAACAGCAACAGGAACTCCTGCACATGGCGCGGTTTACCGCACTTGGCGAGATGGCTTCGACGCTTGCTCATGAGATCAACCAACCGCTGACAGCCATCACGAACTACTTGAAGGGCAGCCGCCGACTCCTCGAGAGCAGCGAGGAAAAGAATGCGCCGATGCTGCGGGATGCAGTGGAAAAAGCGGCCGAGCAGGCCCTGCGGGCAGGAGATGTCATTCGTCATCTGCGCGATTTTGTCGCCAGGGGCGAAAGCGAGCGTCAGGTCGAACGACTGCCGGCGCTGATCGAGGAAGCGTCGTCGCTCGCGCTGGTCGGTGCAAGGGAGATCAATGTCCAGGTTAGCTACACGCTCGATCCGGCCGCGGAACTGGTCTTGACCGACCGCATTCAGATTCAGCAGGTTCTGCTCAACCTGATGCGCAACGCCGTCGAGGCGATGCAAGACGCGCCGCGCCGCGAATTGACGATCAGAACGGTCGCCCGGGACGATGGCATGGCCGAGGTGAGCGTAATCGATACGGGCCCGGGTCTTGCCCCGGAGGTTTCGGCACAGCTTTTCCAGCCATTTGTGACCACAAAGAAGCAGGGCATGGGAGTCGGCCTCTCCATTTGTCGCACCATTGTCGAATCGCATGGCGGTCACATCTGGGCCGAGGCAATGCCTATGGGCGGCACCGCTTTTCGGTTTACCTTGCGCATAGTTGAGAAAGACGAGATCACAAATGGCCGGCAATGACCTAGTGCACGTCGTCGACGACGATGTCGATGTTCGCAAATCTCTCGGCTTTCTGCTGGCGACAGCCGATTTCGCTGTACGCCTGCACGAATCGGCCACCGCTTTTCTCTCGACGGCGACTGGCCATCTCGACGGGTGTATTGTTACCGACGTGCGCATGCCGGGGATAGACGGTATCGAACTGCTGCGGCAACTCAGAACGCGCGGCCATACGATTCCGGTCATTGTCATGACAGGCCACGCCGACGTGGCGCTCGCTGTTCAGGCCATGAAGGAAGGCGCTGCCGACTTCATCGAAAAGCCGTTCGACGACGAGATGCTGATCGGAGCGATCCGCTCCGCACTGGCCGACAGGAACCAAGCGAACGCGGCGCATCCCCAGTCTTTAGATATTCGCACACGTCTGTCCACCTTATCAGAGCGGGAGCGCCAGGTCCTGGACGGACTTGTTTCCGGTTTGCCCAACAAGACGATCGCGTACGATCTGGGAATCAGCCCGCGTACGGTCGAAATCCACCGGGCCAATGTCATGAGCAAAATGGGGGCGAGCAGCCTGTCACACCTGGTGCGCATGGCGTTGATCGTGGAGTCCAGACCCTAGCACTACTTTGGCAGATTTTTAGCGGCGGCGCGTTTTTGGAATTCCCAAGAGAGAGTTTGCGTGATTCATGGGA